>JAHCIP010000299.1 GCA_026129165.1 Anaerolineae bacterium | reverse complement strand
CTGCGGGCGGCGCGGCTGTCTGGAAGCGGTCGCTGCTGGACCGGCCATCGCCCGGTCGGCGCGGGAGCGCCTCGCCGCCGACCCAACGCGAGCCAGCCTGCTGCGCGGCCGCCCCGACGTGCAGGCTCAGGATGTGGCGGCCGCGGCCGCAGCGGGCGACGGGCTGGCGAAGGAGACGCTGGACGAAGCCCTGGTCTACCTGGGGCTGGGCGTCGCGAATGCCATCAACCTGCTCGACCCCGGTGTCGTCGTCCTGGGCGGCGGCGTGACCCGCATGGGCGCGCCGCTATTCAGCCGCGTCCGTCAGGCCGTCAGCGACCACGCTCTCGTCCCCTGTGACATCCGATCGGCCGAGCTAGGCACGGATGTGGGGATCTGGGGCGGCCTGGCGATCATCGCCTGCTATGTGGGCGTGTAGCGGCTCTGTAGAGACGTGACATGTCACGTCTCTACGTAGGGTGCGGCCGCCTTTCCAGTCCGTACTACGAGGAGGTCCACGATGACAACTCATGAAGCGTCAGCACCTGTCAGCCGCCTTCTGGCCGAGACGCTGGCCGCCACACGCTACGACGACCTGCCGCCTGCCGTTATCGCGGAGACGCAGCGCGCCGTCCTCGATTGGCTCGGCTCGGCCCTGGCTGGCGCGCTGGAACCCCCGGCCCGCATGGCCCAGCGGGTCGTGGCCGGCTTCGGCGTCTCCGATGAGGCGACCGTCTTCGCCGCCGGGCGGGCCTCAGCGCCTGGCGCGGCCCTCGCCAATGGCGCCGCCTCCCACATCCTCGAACTCGATGATGTCCACAAAGGCTCCACTCTCCACCCCGCCGCGCCCATCATCCCCGCCGCCCTGGCCGTCGCCGAACGCGAGCGAGCCGACGGCCGCGCCTTCCTGCTCGCGGTGGCCCTCGGCTACGACGCCGCCCTGCGCATCGGCGAGGCCGTCAACCCGAGCCACTACCACTACTGGCATCCCACCGGCACGGCGGCTACGTTCGGCGCGGCGGTCGCGGCCGGCGCGCTGCTCGGCCTTAACGCGGCGCAGATGCTCGACGCTCTGGGCAGCGCGGGCACGCAGGCGGCCGGGCTGTGGGAGTTCAACGCCGACGGCGCGATGAGCAAATCCCTGCACCCAGGCAAAGCAGCCCTCAACGGGGTGCTGGCCGCCGACCTGGCGCGGCTCGGCTTCACCGGCGCGACGCGCATCCTGGAGGGCGAGCGCGGCTTCTTCCGCGCCACGGCCACGGACGCCGACCCGACGCGGATTACGGAAGGGTTGGGAAGGCAGTGGAAGATTACCGAGAACTGCTACAAGCTCTACTCGTGCTGCGGCCACACCCACACCGCCATTGACACGGCCCTCGACCTGCGGGCTGATCTCGGCTGGACCGACAATCAGGCCGTAGACCGAATTGCCGCGATTGAGATACAGACCTACGGGCCGGGCTATGAGATCGTGCGTGAGATGAACCCGCGCACGCCCTACCAGGCCAAGTTCAGCCTGGCCTACGTTGTCGCCGCCGCGCTGCTCGAAGGCTGGGTCGGTCTGGACCAGTTCAGCCCCGACCGCTTTGGCTCCGACCGCGTTGTACAGCCCCAGTTGGCGGCCCTGCTCCGCCGCACAACCGTGACCGTCAGCCCCCGCCTCACCGCCCTCTACCCGGCCGCCTGGCCAGCGCGGCTGACGCTGCGGCTGGCCGATGGGCAGGTCGTCAGCGGCGGCTCCGATTACCCGCGCGGCAACCCGGAGAACCCCGTCAGCACGGCAGCCCTGGAGGACAAGTTCCGCGCTCTAGTGACGCCGCGCCTGGGAGCGGACATGGCAGAACGGGCGCTGGCTCTGGTACACCGCCTGCCCGAGACCGGGGACGTGCGAGTAGCTATGGGCGAGTTTCATAAAGGGGACCACTGAGGAGAACCCATGCGAGCCAACTCTGTTTTGGAAACCGCCTTATATGTGAATGACCTGCCAGCCGCCGAGAGATTTTACTCTCAGGTCTTGGGCTTAGAACTGTACTCACGTGAAGAAGGCCGCCACGTGTTTTTTCGCTGTGGCAACGCCATGCTGCTGCTGTTTAATCCAGCACAGACACGCCAGGCGACGGGGCTGGTTCCTACGCATGGCGCGGACGGATCCGGCCATGTCGCATTCAGGCTCAACCCCTCCGACATTGAGGCGTGGCGAGCGCATCTAGAAAGGCACACTGTGCCAATCGAGACGGAAGTTCAGTGGCCCAAGGGCGGCTTTTCCATCTATTTTCGGGATCCCGCGGGCAACAGTGTCGAACTCGCCACGCCTCAACTGTGGGGACTAGCGGTGGAGACAGGGCGATGACAAGCGACATCAACCCCCGTGCCGAGCAGTACCGCGAGTTGCGCGATCCCATGCGCGACCTATGCGCCCAGTTTGACAGCCACTATTGGCAGGCCGTCGAGGCCGAAGACGCCTACCCCGAAGCCTTTGTACGTGCGCTCACCGACGCGGGCTGGCTCGCCGCGCTCATCCCAGAGGAGTACGGCGGCGCGGGGCTGGGTCTCACCGAGGCATCGGTCATCCTGGAGGAGATTAATCGGTCGGGAGCCAACTCCGGCGCCTGCCATGCCCAGATGTACATCATGGGCACGCTCCTTAGGCACGGCTCGGCTGAGCAGAAGGCGCGCTACCTGCCGCGTATCGCGCATGGCGAGCTGCGGCTCCAATCCTTCGCCGTCACCGAGCCGACGACGGGCACCGACACGACCAAGACTAAGACCTTCGCGGAGAAGCGCGGCGAGCGCTACCTCGTCAACGGCCAGAAGGTGTGGATTTCCCGCGTCCAGCACTCGGACCTGATGCTGCTCCTGGCGCGAACGACGCCGCTGGCCGAGGTCCGCAAGAAGACCGAGGGTCTATCCATCTTCCTGGTGGACCTGCACGCCGCGCTCGGCCACGGGCTGTCAGTGCGGCCCATCCGCAACATGGTCAACCACGAAACCAACGAGCTATTCTTCGACAACCTGGAAGTACCGGCCGAGAACCTGGTCGGTATGGAGGGGCAGGGCTTTCGCTACATCCTCGACGGCATGAACGCCGAGCGCATTCTCATCGCCGCTGAGTGCATCGGCGACGGCTACTGGTTCGTGGACCGAGCCCGCGCCTATGCGGGTGACCGCATCGTCTTCGACCGCCCCATCGGCCAGAACCAGGGCGTCCAGTTCCCCATCGCCCGCGCCTACGCGGCCGTTCGCGCCGCCGACCTGATGCGCTACGAGGCCGCCGGCCTGTTCGACGCGGGCCGACCCTGCGGCCCCGAGGCCAACATGGCGAAGCTGCTCGCCGCCGACGCCTCCTGGGAGGCGGCCAACGTCTGTCTCGAGACCCACGGCGGGTTTGGCTTCGCCGCCGAGTACGATGTCGAACGCAAGTTCCGCGAGACGCGGCTCTACCAGGTCGCGCCCATCTCGACCAACCTGATTCTGTCCTACATCGCCGAGCATGTGCTGGACCTGCCCCGGTCCTTCTAAGCGGGACTGATGCGGTAAGCTTTCAGTATCGGCGTGACGTGTCCCCTCTCCCCCTGGGGGAGGGTTAGGGTGAGGGCCTTTCAGGCTTGGCGCGGCGTCTAGGACCCTCACCCCGGCCCTCTCCCACAGGGAGAGGGAGAGACAAGCCTGCTAAATCCATCAGGACCACCCACCATGAGCCACCCACCCTCTCTCCCGCTAGCCGGGCTGCGTGTTGTCGCCCTGGAACAGGCCGTGTCCGCGCCCTTTTGCTCGCGCCAACTGGCCGATATGGGCGCGGACGTGGTCAAGATCGAGCGGCCCGACGGCGGCGACCTGGCGCGCGGCTACGATAGCGCGCTGGGGGGTGTCTCAGCCTACTTCGCCTGGCTCAACCGGGGCAAACGCAGCGTCGTCCTCGACCTCAAACAGCCCGCCGACCACGCCGCCTGCGTCCGCTTGCTCGCCCGCGCCGACGTGTTTGTCCACAACCTGGCCCCCGGCGCGGTGGAACGGCTCGGCTTCGGCTACGAGGAGTTGGCCGCGAACAACCCCGGCCTGATCTGGTGCGGCATCTCGGGTTATGGACCCGACGGCCCCTACCGCGACAAGAAGGCGTATGACCTGCTCATCCAGGCCGAGTCGGGCGTCATCGGCGTCACAGGCGAGCCAGACGCGCCGGCCAAAGTTGGCGTCTCGGTGGCTGACATTGCTTCGGGCCACTACGGCTACTCCTCCATCCTGGCTGCCCTGCTCCATCGGGCGCGCACCGGACGCGGCGAACGCATTGACATCTCGATGCTGGAGTGTCTGACCGAGTGGATGATGCCGCCGCTCTATATCTGGCTCGGCCAGGGCCGCGTCACCGCCCGCGCGGGCGTCCGCCACAACATGATTGTCCCCTACGGCGCGTACCCCTGCGCCGACGGCGCGGTGCTGCTCGCCGTTCAGAACAGCCGCGAGTGGACGCGTTTCTGTGCCAATGTGCTGAACCGACCCGACCTGGCGGCGGACGACCGCTTCAGCACCAACGAACGACGGCTCGCCCACCGGGCAACCCTGGAAGCGGTCATCGAAGCGGTCCTGGGGGAGTTGACCCAGGCTGAAGTTCTGGCCCGGCTCGACGCGGCCGGCATCGCCAACGCCGCCCTTAACGAGGTGCCCGCCGTCGCCGCCCACCCCCAACTCCAGGCCCGTGGCCGCTGGACCGAGATACTCACGGAAGGCGGCGCCTGGCCCGCCTTGCTGCCACCGCACAACCTGGCCGGCGTCGCCCCACATATGGGGCGCGTCCCCGCCCTCGGCGAACATACGGCTGAGGTGCTGGCCGAGTTGGCGGGGGAGGGCTGAGCCAGCCTCATTGCCCTTCCCATCGAATAGGAGTACAATCAAAGCCCTGTCCCCCATGTCCCCAGCACCAGGAGGCGTATTGTGGACCTGAACCTGACCCCGCAAGACCTCCAGTTCCGCGACCGGGTCCGCGCCTGGTTCGCGGCGAATGTCCCCGCGCAGCCCCCTATGAGCCTGGACGAGCGCAAGGCGTGGCACCGCACGTTGTATGACGCTGGCTTCATTGGCATGGGCTGGCCCCAAGAGTATGGCGGCCAGGACGCCCGCCCCATGGAGCAGGCCATTGTCGCTGACGAGATGGCCCGCGCTGGCGCGCCCGCGCCCGTCAACAGCCTGGGCGTCGGCTTCATCGGCCCGACCATCGTCGTCCACGGCACGCCCGCGCAGAAGGCGCGCTATCTCAAGAAGATACTGACCGCCGAGGAAATCTGGTGTCAGTTGTACTCCGAACCCGATGCCGGGTCGGACCTGGCGAGCCTGCGCACCTCGGCCGAGGACGCTGGCGACCACTATGTCGTCAACGGGCAGAAGGTCTGGACCAGCAGCGGCCCCATCGCCGACTGGGGCATCCTGCTGGCCCGTACCGACCCCCATGTCCCCAAGCACCGGGGCATCTCGTGCTTTCTCATCAACATGCATCAGCCAGGCATCACGGTTCGCCCGCTGAAGCAGATCACGGGCGGCTCGGAGTTCTCCGAGGTCTTCCTGACCGACGCTCGCGTCGAGAAGTCCGACCTGGTCGGCCGGCTCAACGACGGCTGGGCTATCGCGCAGACGACACTGGGCTACGAGCGCGGGGCGGGCAACCTGAACCGCGTGACGCACTACATGGTTTCGCTGCGGCGGCTGGCCGAGGTGGCGAAGACGCTGCGCCGCAACGGGCGCACGGCCTGGGACGACCCACTGGTGCGGCAAAAGCTCGGCCAGGCATTTGTCGAATTGGAGGTCATGCGCTACTCGGCGCTACGCATCTTGTCGGGGCTGGAAAAGGGGCGGCAGCCCGGCCCTGAGTCGGCCATCGCCAAGCTCTACTACAGCGAGTTCGACAAGCGCTACCACGAGTTGGCCCTGTCCATTCTGGGGCCATATGGCGCGCTCATCGAGGGGACGCCTGACGCGCTCAGCAAAGGGACCGGCGACGCCGCGAGCGACGGCGCGTCCGACGAGACGCCGTCGTGGGCCAGGGACTTCCTGACCTCGCGCGCTCCGACCATCTACGCCGGCACGTCTGAGATTCAGAAGAACATCATCGGCGAGCGCGTCCTCGGTCTGCCCAAAGACCTGCGGGCGGACCGGATGAAGTAGACAGTAGACAGTAGTCGGTAGTCGGTAGAAATCCTCTCGCCTCCTTTACTGACTACTTGGTACTGACGACTGACTACCTCCCCAGGAGAACCCTATGGACTTCGACTTTAGCCCGGAACAACTGTTGCTGCGCGACCAGGCCCGCGATTTCCTGACGAATGAGTGTCCGCCCGGCCGGGTGCGGCAGTGGATGGAGGACGGGGTTGGCTACAGCGAGGCGCTGTGGCGGCAGATGGCCGACCTGGGCTGGCTGGGCATCGCCATCCCCGAAGCCTATGGCGGCCTGGGACTGGGGATGGTCGAGCAGGCGCTGCTGCTGGAGCAGATGGGCCGCGTCGTCTTCCCCGGCCCTTATTTCAGTTCGGTCGTCCTGACCGCGACGGCCATCCAGGCCGGTGGGACCGAGAAGCAGAAGGCCGACTACCTCGGCCCCATCGCCAACGGGGAGTTGAAGGGGACGCTGGCCTGGCTGGAGGAGGCGGTCGCCTGGAGTCCAGAGGCCGTCCAGATGCGGGCCGAGCCGGTAGACGGCGGCTACCGGCTGTCGGGCCTCAAGCGGTTTGTGCCCTTCGCCCACGCCGCGCAGTTTATCCTGGTCCCGGCCCGCACCCCGGATGGCAGCCTATCGGTCTTTATCGTGGACCACGCGACCCCCGGCCTGACTATCTCACCGCTGCGCAGTCTGGACCTCACCAGCAAGCAGTCCGAGCTGCAGTTCAGAGATGCCTTCGTGCCAGGCCAGTGTGTCCTGGGGCAGGGCGGCAATGGGGCGGCAGTGCTGGAGGCGGTGATGCAGCGGGCGGCGGTGGCGGCCAGCGCGGAGATGCTGGGCGCGGCGCGGCAGTGCCTGGCGATGAGCGTGGACTATGCCAAGACGCGGCAGCAGTTCGGCCAGCCCATCGGCCAGTTCCAGGCCATCAAGCACACCCTGGCCGAGATGTTGCTGGAGGTCGAGAGCGCCCACGCCGCCACGTACTACGCCGCCTGGGCGCTCGATGCGCAGAGCGAGGACCACGCGCTGGCCGCGTCGGTCGCCAAAGCCTACACGGGCGAGGCGGCGCGTAAGGTGTGCGGCGCGGCCATCCAGGTCCACGGCGGCATCGGCTTCACCTGGGAGTATGACCTGCACCTGTACTTCAAGCGCGCCAAACACCTGGAACTGCTCTACGGCGATGCGGAATATCACCGCGAGCCGG
>JAHCIP010000298.1 GCA_026129165.1 Anaerolineae bacterium | reverse complement strand
TCACCCTGGAGGGCAATGGCTACGCGAGTGGCGGCACCAAGGTCACGACGGGCGGTGGGGCCATCAGTTGGGACGGCGGGAGCGCGACCCTGACGAATGTGACGATGAGCCATAATTGGGCGAGCTATGGCGGGGGCTTCGATCACGCCAACGGCGATACGACGCTGACGAATGTGACGATCAGCGGCAACAGCGCGGTCGGGGCGGGCGCGTTCGACCAGAATGGGGGCAGTCTCACGCTCACGAATGTGACAATAGCGGGCAACCTAGCTCCGTTTTTTGCGGGTGGTATCGCCAATCGTGGCGGGGCGCTCAGTCTCAAGAACACCCTGCTGTCGGGCAACGCCAACCCCGATAACAACCGCAGCAGCAATTGTTACCGCCCCATCTCTGGCGCCAGTTTCAGCCTGTCTAGCGACTTCACGTGCGGTTTCGGCACGGGCCGTGACAATGCCGCTCTCCCCCTCGGTCCCCTCGCCAACAGTGGAGGGTCAACCCGGACGCACCTGCTCCTATCGGGTAGCCCGGCGATTGACGGAGGGACGGGCATCGGCTGCCCGCCGACGGACCAGCGGGGCGTCCGCCGGCCACAGGGCCAGGCCTGCGATGTCGGGGCGGTCGAGATGCGGCCGACTGAACTGGTGAACTATCTCTATCTGCCTCTCATCTCGCGTCAGACTGACCCGTGACTTAGGCTATAATCATCTGGCTCAAGCGCGCCGCGGCCATAATCAGTCGGCGATTGGAAAGTGAGAAGATGGATACCACTCAGCTCTTTCTGGAACGCTATGCCGTGCATGGGCGTAATCGCCAGCTTGCTCGGAATCGTATGGGACTAAAGCCTGGTCATTCGTTGTTCGTTGTTTGTCTGGCCTCGTCCTACTGAGACAGCTTTTCTAGCAACTCCACCGTTGCCGCGATGACCTGGGCATGCTGCGCGGTGGCGCTGAGAGTCGCCGGCTGGTCGCCGCGCTGGGGGCCGTAGTCGCCAAACTGGGCATGGTTGCCGCCCTCGATGGCGACATAGCGCGTCGTCGGGGGGAGGTTGGGGCGCGAGGCCGCGATTTTGTCCGGGGCCGCCAGGCCGTCTCGCGTGCCATAGACCGACACGACCTGGAGCGGGCGGTCCGCCAGGGAGGCGCTCGCCTCCGGGTAGGACGCCCAGAGGGCCAGACCCGCCACCGCGCTCGGGTGCTGGTAGGCATAACGCGCCGCCATCGCCCCGCCGAGCGAGTGTCCGCCAATGGCCCAGCGTCGGATGGCGGGGTAGGCGGCCATGACCTCCGTGGCGCGGTCGGAGGCGAAGACGGCCAGGTTGAGGGGCATGGGCGGGATGACGACGAGGTAGCCCTGGGCGGCGATGGCCCGCGCCAGGGGCGCATACGCCTCGGAGTGGACCAGACCGCCTGGGTAGAAAATCAGCCCGACCTGGGGCGTCTGGGCGGCAGGCCGAAACTCCAGCCAGCGGCCACTGGTGACCTGGACTTGGGTATCCGATTGGACGGCCGCCGCCGCCGCTGTGGCTTGACCTGAGGTGTTGACGAAGACGGCCAGCCCCACCACCAGGGCCAAGACGATGACACCCACAATGAGGAGCAGTCGGTTGATATGGCGCATAGGATGTGTTCCCCTTGAGTTTCCCCTTTCTAGAGATAGTGACCGAACCATCTATTACCGCCCCCGACGGCAACTTGCCTTCTATTCAGGTTCACTCTAGAATCCAGGTAACCTGATTACTCTGAGTACCTATGACAGAAGCCCCACTGCCCACCAACGAGCGCGCGCGCCTCGCCGCGCTACGCGCCCTGCATATCCTCGACACCCCACCCGAAGAACGCTTCGACCGTATCACGCGCATCGCCACGCGGCTGTTCGATGTCCCCATTGCCGTCGTTACCCTGGTCGACGTCAATCGGCAGTGGTTTAAGTCGTGCATCGGCTTGCCGGACGACGAAACGCCCCGCTCCATCTCGTTTTGCGCGCATGCCATCCTCAACGATGATGTCTTCGTTATCCCGGATGCCACTCTCGACCCGCGCTTTCGGGATAATCCCCTCGTCACCGACGAGCCATATATTCGCTTCTACGCCGGGCAACCCCTCAAAGGCCCTGGCGGCCACAATATTGGTACCCTGTGTGTGATTGACCGACGCCCTCGGACGCTCTCATCAGCCGACCGCCAATCCCTCGTGGACCTCGCCCAATGGGCCGAGAACGAGCTGAACTCGGTGGAACTCAATGAAGCCCTGGTGATCCAGCGCGAGAGCGAAGCCCGCATTCGCGCCATCATGGACGCGACCAGTGAAGCCATCTTGCTCGTCAACCCCGATCGCTACCTGGTCGCCCTCAACCACCGCTTCAGCGAGCTATTTGCCGTGACCGCCGAGGATGTGCTGGGGCACAAGTTCGAGGACTTGCAGTCCTACGTCGAACGTATTTTTGCCGACCCGGCTGCCCTGCGGGCGCGGCTCAATGGCACGGCTGCCGACGCCCGCACGACGTTTACCGAGTTTCTGGTCCAGACCTGGCCCGCGCCGCGCGAACTCAAACTTTATTCCACCCCCGTCCGCACCAGCGACGGCCGCTACCTGGGCCGGTTGTACGTCTTTAGCGATGTGACTCGCGAGCGCGAAGTGGATCGTATGAAAACGGAGTTCGTCTCCGTTGTCTCCCATGAACTCCGCACGCCCCTCACGTCCATCAAAGGCTTCACCGACCTGATGCTGGACGGGGACGCTGGCCCTCTCAACGACGAGCAAGAAGAATATCTCGCCATCATCAAGCGCAACGCGGATCGGTTAGTCGCGCTCATCAATGATCTGCTGGACATTTCTCGCATCGAGTCGGGGCGGGTGCAACTGGCGCTCCAGGCGGTGGACCTGGGGGCGGTGGTGCAGGAGGTCGCGGAGACGTTGCGGCCTCAGATTGAGGCTAAGTCCCAGACGCTCAGCGTAGATGTCCCAGCCGACCTGCCGCCCGTGCTAGCCGACCGCGACCGGCTGGTGCAAATCGTGACCAACCTGCTGAGCAACGCCTACAAGTACACGCTGGCGGGCGGCCGCCTCGCCATTGCCGCCACCCACACCGACGGGGTGGCTCGCCTCGCCGTGTCCGATACCGGTGCGGGCATCGCGCCCGAAGATCAGGCCAAGCTGTTTACCCCCTTCCACCGTGTTGACAGTTCCCTCACTCGCGAAGTCGGCGGCACGGGGCTGGGTCTGTCCATTGTCAAGTCCCTGGTTGAACTGCATGGCGGTCATATCGAGGTCACCAGCCAGGTGGGCGTCGGCTCGACCTTTAGCTTCACCCTCCCCTTCGCGCCCGTCACGAGCAGCGCCGAGGTCACCAGGCCCGTCGCCGGCCCCCCTGGCGCGCCGTTGACGCCCGCGACCCAAACCATCCTGGTGGTCGAGGACGACCCGTCCATCGCCCAACTCATCCGCCTGCACCTGGAACGCGTCGGCTATACGGTGGTGACGGCGGGCAGCGCGGAGGAGGCCCTGGACATCACGCGGACGCAGCCGCCCGATCTCATCACCCTGGATTTGCAGTTGCCGGGCATGGATGGGCTGAGCCTGGCGGAAATCCTCGCCGCCGCCGACGACACCCGCCATATTCCCATTCTCGTCGTTTCGGCCTTCCACGATGCAGTCAACGGTCCACAACTCGGCATGGTCAAGGCGCTGCCCAAGCCTATTGACCAGGAGCAGCTCGTGGCAACGGTCGCCCGCCTGCTCCACGCCTCGCAGCGCCGGCGTATCCTGGTTGTCGAGGATACGGCCGACATTGCCGATCTGTTGAAGCGCACACTTGAGGCGCATGGCTTCGAGGTACGCCTCGCGGCGGATGGGATCCAAGCGCTCGACCAGGTTCAACGCGAGGAGTTTGGGCTGCTGCTCCTCGACCTGCGCCTACCCGGCATCGACGGGTTCACGGTCCTGGAGACGCTCAAGCGCGACCCGGCCACCGCCGATATTCCGGTCATCGTCATGACGGGCAGTGAAAGCCTCAAGACAGGCGCGCGCGCCCGTGTCCTGGCCCTGGGGGCCGCCGACTTTGTCACGAAGCCGTTCGACCTGGCCGCGCTGGTCGAGGAAATCCAAACTCTGACGGGGGAGGAATAAGGATGTCGATCAAAATCCTGGCCGTGGACGATGAACCGGACGTCCTCCGTCTGGTCGAAATCAAGCTCAAAAAGGCTGGCTTTGAGATTAGCACGGCGCGGGATGGCGAGGAAGCCCTCCGCAAGGCGCTGGAGGTCAAACCCGATGTTGTCTTGCTGGATGTAATGATGCCCAAGATGGATGGCTACACGGCAGCCCAGCGCATCAAAGCGGAGAGCGACCCCGCCCCGATTATCATCATGCTGACAGCCAAAGGGCAGGAAGCCGACGTCGTGCGCGGTTTGCGCGGCGGCGCGGATGACTATATCATCAAGCCCTTCGCCCCGCGTGAACTGATCGCGCGCATCAACGTGGCCCTCATCAAGGCCGGCAAGTCGCCCCTCGCCGCCGTCGAGTAGGCTCATCCCACTACCAGGAAAATTCAGCCGTGGAAGCTCAAGCCGTCGCCCCCCCTCCACCCCCTGATACCCCCAGCGAGACGCCGCCAGCGCGACGGGGCCGAGGCTACTGGCAGGCCCAGGGCCTGGCCGAACTGACCCTCAGTGAGTTCCACGCGGCCCTCGCCCAACAGAACCGGGCCGCCATACGGCGGGCCTTCTTCCGACTGGTCGGCTACTACACGCGCACCCTGTACATTCTGCGCTCGGCGCTGGAGGAAGGCAAAGAGCCGTTGGCCCAGGCCAGCCTGCGTAACCTGGTCGTGCTGCATCGGCCCCTGGCCCAGATGCACAGCGCCGCGCCGGACATCGTCCCCCTCACCCTGACCGTCAACCGCGAGGCGCGGGACCGCGTGGTCAAAGACCTGATGATGCGTGTCCTGGCCGAGACGCCTGAGCCGCTCCCGCTGGCAGTCCTGGCGGAGCGCGTCAATGCCCTGCATCTGCTTGGTCAGATAGGCGAAACCGCCCTGCGCCGCCACCTGGACGACCTGGTCGCCTCGGAGTATGTCGTCAACCGTGAGGGCCGCTTTGCCCGCACCGGCCGCGCCTACCCTGAACTCAACCTGGACGAGGTCAGCCTGCGCGCCCTGGTGGGCGAGAGTGGGTTTGCCAAGCTGGACCAGGCTGGCTTTCAGGGCCTGGCGGAGATTGAAGCCCGCCAGGCCACCTTCCGTCCGCAGTTCGCCGCCCTGTTTGGCGTTGGCGAGGAGACCACGTCTCTCTTCCTCGAAGTCATCACGACGCTACTGGCGGCGCGGGGTACGGTTCGCGGCCCCTGGCGTCACGCCGACCTCATCGGCTCGCCCTACCCGCGCCCGTACCAATACGAGGCGTATGCGGTCTTCCGCAGTCACGGCTACCAGGGCCAGTTGATCGAAGCGCCCACCGGCAGCGGCAAGACCATGATTGGCATGTTGTGCATCCAGGACTGGCTGCGCGTCATGACGCCGGGCCAGTCCATCCTGGTCCTCGTCCCGACCACCAACTACCAACAGCAATGGATTGGCGAACTGTGCTACAGCCCCATCGGCCTCCAACTCTCGCCCGAGGTCGTCTTCGCCGGAACGCCCGTCCAGCTCGAAAAATATCAGCAGCGCAGCGGCGCGCAGCCGGCGGTCATGCTGATGACGTACACGGCCCTGGCGCAGACCGGCTCCGGCATTGGCAAGGGCGGCTTCGACATCGACTCGATTGAGATGTTCCTGCAAGGCGCGAATGTTCAGTACATTATCCTGGACGAAGTTCACAAGGTGGTGGAAGATACGGGGAGTGTCTCGACCGATGTCATGCGCCAACTCGTCGCCTGGATGCGCGATGGCAGCGTGCGCGGCCTGGTCGGCTTCTCGGGCACGGCGGCTGCCTATCGCCCCCGCTTTGTCGAGCTTGGCTTCGACCTGGCCCACACCATTCCGCTGTCGGAGTTGGTCGCCTATGGCTTTGTCGCGCCCTTTGCCGAGTACGGCTTCCCCTTCGCCTACTCCACTCGCGAGCGGCGCATTCGTGACCTGCTCGACCGCTACAAAGCCCATCTGCGCGAGTATCTAGCTCTACTTGGGCCGATGCGCCTGCGCGCCTGGTTTGCCGAGCTACCCCTGGCCGAGCGCGTCACTATCGGCCACCGTTTACTCGGCATGTATCGTGGGCGGTCCGACGCTCAAGCGGTGCTCGCCCAACGGCTGACCGGCTGGGAGAAGGGCGGCGCGCTGACCGTCAACGACGCCGCGCTGGTAACGATTCTCCAGATTGGGCGCGGCTGGTCCGACGCGGACCTGGCGGCGTCGGCCGGCGTGGACGGCGCCGAGTTTCAGCGCCTGCGCCAAAGCCTGGACGCGATTCGGCGGGAGCTAGGCGAACTCATCTACCTACCGAGATCGGTCGCCCGTCTACGCGCTAACGGCTTCGGGGAAACGCTGGATCAGGCGGCGCTGCGGGACGTACGTGAGGTCCGCGCGGCGGCGGCACGGGTGGAACGTGCCCACGATAGCCTGGCAAGCACGTTCGTCGGTCTATATGACGGCCTCAGCGATTGGTATCAGCGGGTGGGCGAAGGTCGCGTCGAAGCGGTCCAGGCGATTATCGAGGCCGAACGGAGCCGACGCCCCGTCGGCGGGATGATCGTGTTTGATACCGGGAAACGCATCCGCTGGCGCGAGGCGACGCCTGCGCCGGGCTATGAAGGGGTGGGCGGGCTGTTCGCCCAGTTGCTTGGCGATACGCGCTTCACGGTCCTGGCGGCCCTCTCTGGCGAGCTGTATCTGACCTATGATGAGGCCGACCCGCTACCGACGCGCATCGCCGGCTTTATTGAGGCTGAGCTACTCCGCCGCGAGGTGGGCGGGGCCATCTTCCGCCTCGTCACTCAGGGGCTAGACCTGGCCGAGTCGGTGGTGGACGAGCTACGCGCGCAATTCACGGCCCTGGTCGAAAGTTATGTCCAACGCCTGCCCGGCCTGAACGCGGCGCGACCGGGGGACTTTTCCCGCCGCGTCCTGGGGCCACTCCGGCGCGCGGTGCGCAAGGCGCGGCTCGGCGCGGTCGGCGAACGGCTGTACGGCCGCCTCGACCTGCGTAACATCCACCTGACCGACCTCATCCTGACCTTCTTCGACTACGCCGCCCTGGCCGAAGACTTCCGTCGGGCGCGCGTGGCCGAACTGGAGCAGGTCAGTGGGGCGCGCCAGAAGTTCTTCGTTGTGCCCATGCCCGCCGGCCGGCGCAAACAACTGATGTACGACCTGACGGGCCGCATCGTGGATGCCGAGGCGCTGCCCGTGAACATGGTGATTGTGTCGAGTTGGGCGCGCACGGGCTGGAATGTCATCCGCCCCAACCTGCTTATTGACGCCACCGCCACGCGCGATGTCACCGCCTGGCAGCAGTTGCGGGGCCGCGCCATGCGCGCGCTACGCACCT
>JAHCIP010000297.1 GCA_026129165.1 Anaerolineae bacterium | reverse complement strand
GCGGTCGTGATTCTAGCACCGAGTATCTTTAGAGGCGGCGGTCGGGCGGGCTGAGGGCGAGGCGCAGCAAGCGAATGCCCGCCCCAAACAGCAGCGCCCAGAACAGCATGGCGATGAGGGTCGTAATCTCGATGACGATGTTGCTGCCGGCGACGGCCGGGTTGGGGATGAGGTTGTTGAACAGCGCCGCCATCGGCTCGGTCAGCCCATAGATCAACTGCGCGAAGGCGTTGGTCGGGTTGGCCCCGATGAAGCGCAGCACAAAGCGCAGCAGCATGAGGGCCTCGAACACACCCAGGATGTAGTTCATAATCTGGGTGACTTTGCCCAGCGTGTACTCGGTCGTGGTATAGGCCGGACCACTCACAACAGTACGCTCTCGCACGACGGTGTTATCTACGACAGGCGCGGGGTGGGTCGTGACGGTGGTATGGACTTCCCGCGCGGTCACGGGCGCTGGGGCGACGGCCGGGCCATTGGAGACGACTTCCTGATGGTAGACCTCCTGCTGGACCGGGGTGGTGACGGTGGTGTGGACTTCCCGCGAGGTGACCGGCGCCTGGGTGACGACCGGCTCGTTGGAGACGACTTCCTGATGATACACCTGGCGCTGGGCCGGCGTGGTGGGGGGCGTGGTGATGCTCTCGCGCTGAACTTCGGTATACACCTGACGGTTCATAAATCAAAGCCTCCTCTCGTATTACCAATGACAAACAAGTTCTCTGCATCTATAAAGCAAGCTATGTGCCATTTCGATCAGCTAATAAATAGCCAGCGGCGCGAAGGACAGGCCCTTCGCGCCGCTGGCTGCTTGGTGGGTTCGCGCTTACTTGACTTCGACCACCGCGCCGACATCCGTCAGCTTGGCGCGGGCGGCTTCGGCCTCTTCCTTCGAGACCTTTTCCTTGATCTTGTTGGGCGCGCTCTCGACGGCGTCCTTGGCTTCCTTCAGACCCAGGCCGGTCAGCTCGCGCACGACCTTGATGACCTGGAGCTTCTGGGCGCCGATTTCCTTCAGGACGACATCGAACTCGGTCTGCTCCTCGACTGGGGGCGGGGCCGCTCCGTCACCCGCCGCGCCACTAGTCGCGCCACCCGGCGCCGCGACCGCCACCGCCGCCGCGGCAGACACACCCCACTCCGCCTGCAGGCGCTTGGAGAGTTGGGAAGCTTCGAGAACGGTCAGGCTATTCAACAGCTCTACGATTTGGTCCAGTTTATCGGCCATGGAAAAATTCTCCTTATGGATACGAGTGATAGGGGCCTTAGGCCTCAGTGGGCGCGCCCAGTTGCTCGGCGCGCTGTTGAACGATAAAAGCGATTTCACGGAGTGGGGCCTGGAACAGGCCGACGAGTTGCTGGAGCGGGCCTGTTACCGCGCCGGCAATCTGCGCGCGACTCTGGTCGCGGGTGGGCATGTCCAGCAGCTGCCGCACTTCGTCGCCCCGTAGCACGCCCTGGCCCAGGATCGCGCCTTTGACGGTCAGAATCTTCGTCTCGGTGACGAACTGGTTGAGCAGGCGGGTCGAGGTCGGGATGTCGTCGTGCACGAAGGCGAACGCCGTCGGCCCCTGGAGCAGGTCGTCGGGCGCGGCATTGCCGAGTTGCTCCAGCGCGATGGACATCAGGGTGTTCTTGGCAACGCTAAACGTGGTTCCCTTGGCGCGAAGCTGACCGCGAATCTTGTTGATGTCACTGACGGGCAACCCACGGTATTCCGTCAGGATAATCACTTGCGACTGCCGCAGCTCCTCAAGCATGGCATCCAGTTCAGCTTGCTTCTCGGACCGTGTCTTGGGCAAGTGAACCTCCTTGTACAGTCGGCCGCTGGCGAGCGCCAGACAGCCCACTGACCAATCACAACAAAAAAGCCCGCATGCGCCGGGGCGACATGCAGGCCAATGACCGTCAGGTGAAAAGATGGCGATGAGGTGGCTCATCGTCCATGTTTATCTACACTCGTCAATGAACTGTCGCCTCGGCAGGAGATTAAGCTCGTCGAGAGCGCCTGCTGTCTGCAGCGGAACTGTGGATAAGTATAGCACGCGCCATAGGCGAAGTCAAATTTCGCGCCGTGTTCCAGGGCGGTGTCAAATTCCGTAGCCTGGAGCACGGATGGGGAGGATACACGGATCAAGCCACTCGACCCTATCGGTTGGAGGCCACCGTCGCCACGGCTAGGCCCACATCTGTCCATCCTCCCCATCCGTGCTCTTTCACCGGTCCCTGTCAGGATCGGCGGCCGTGGGGCCTGGGTTCCGCGCCGCCAGCCAGTCCGCTAACTCGACAAAGGGCCGCAGCGCCTGCGGGTTACTCATCGAGTCGGGGTTGGCGGCCTTCTCGACGGGGAGGCCCATGAGAATCTTTTTGATGGGCACTTCGAGTTTCTTGCCGTTGAGGGTGCGTGGCACCTCGGTGATGGCGATGATGTCATCCGGCACGTGGCGCGGCGAGAGCGACTGGCGGACACGGGCCTTGATGCGGCCCTTTAGCTCGTCGGTGAGTTCGACGCCCGGCTTGAGCACGACAAACAGGGGCATGTAGCCCTCGCGGCCTAGCCCCTCCAGGTCAATCACCAGGCTGTCCACGACCTCCGGCACGCCTTCCACCACACTGTAAAACTCGCTCGTCCCCATGCGCACGCCCTGGCGGTTGAGCGTCGAGTCGGAGCGGCCGTAGATGATCGCGCTGCCGTCCGGGGTAATCTTGATCCAGTCGCCGTGCCGCCAGAGGCCAGGGTAGACGGCGAAGTAGCTGTCCTGGTAGCGGCGCCTGGTGGGGTCGTTCCAGAAGAAGACAGGCATGGAGGGCAGCGGCTCGGTGATGACCAGTTCGCCTACTTCGTTGACGACCGGCTGTCCGTCCTCGTTGAACGCCTCGACCTTGCAGCCCAGGCCGAGGCACTGCAGTTCGCCAGCGCGGACGGGCTTGAGGGGGCAGCCGACAATAAAGGCGGTACAGACATCGGTGCCGCCGCTGAGCGAGGCCAGCCACAGGTCGGCCTTGACGCGCTCGTAGACCCAGGCGAAGCCCTCCGGGGGCAGGGGCGCGCCGGTCGAGCCGATGGATTGGAGACGGCCCAGGTCGAACGTCGCGCCCGGCTGAATGCCCGCCTTGAGGCAGGCCATGAGGTAGGGGGCGCTCGTACCGAATAGGCTCATGCCCGTCGCCTCGGCCAGCCGCCACAGGGCGTTCAGGTCTGGGTAGCCGGGGCTGCCGTCATAGAGGATAATCGTCGCGCCGACGAGCAGGCCGCTGATAAGGTAATTCCACATCATCCAGCCGGTCGAGGTGTACCAGAAGAAGCGGCTGCCGGGGCCGAGATTATTGTGCAGGCTGATAGTCTTAAGGTGTTCGAGCAAGACGCCGCCCTGGCCGTGGACGATGGGTTTGGGCAGGCCGGTCGTCCCCGACGAGTACAGGACGTACAGGGGGTGGTCAAAGGGCAGCCGCTCGAAGGTCAACTCACTGCCCTCTTCAGCCAGAAGGTCGCTCCATCTGACATACCTAACCCCCCGCCCCCCTTCCCTAGGAGGGAAGGGGGAGTCCGACCCCCCTCCCTTTATAGGGGAGGGGGTGGGGGAGAGGTCCAGATATGGAATTTCGACTACATGCTCCAGGGTGGGCAGGGCGGCGATGATTTCCTGGACCACCGCGCGGCGGTCGAAAGGCTTGCCGCCATACTGGTAGCCATCCACGGCGAACAGCACCTTGGGTTCGATTTGCTTGAAGCGGTCAATGACGCTGGGGCTGCCAAAGTCGGGTGAGCAACTAGACCATGTCGCGCCCAGGCTGGCCGCCGCCAGGAAGGCGACGAGGGTCTGGGGGATGTTAGGTAGGTAGGCGACGACGCGGTCGCCGCGCCGCACGCCCATCGCGCGCAGACCGGCCGCGACCGAGGCCACCTGCTCGCGCAGCGTCGCCCAGGATATCTCGGTTAGCGGGTGTCTCTCCGACTGAAAGAGGATGGCCGGGCGGTCGGGTGTGGCGTGGCGGAACATATGCTCGGCGTAGCTGACTTCCGCGCCGACGAACCAGCGGGCGCCGGGCATGGCCCGCTGCTCCAGGACCGTGGTGTAGGGCTGGGAGGACTGGACGGCGTAGTACTCCCAGATGGAGGCCCAGAAGTCTTCGAGGTGGTCCACCGACCACTGCCACAGGGCGTTGTAGTCGTCAAAGCGCAGGCCGCGCGTCTGCGCCAGCCAGTCCATATAGCGGCGCATGCTGGAGGCTTGCTTGAAGGCGTCGGAGGGGCGCCAGAGAAGGGTCCCTTCTTGCACACTATTCATAACTCGTCCCCTTAATCGAATAGCCCCGAAATGCGATCCTTCTCAATCGCCCGCAGCGCCACATCCACATCCACGCGCACGAGGTCAATCAGGTTAGCGAAGCGGGCGTCCTGGGTGAAGCCCGCTTTATAGCGGGCGTAAATCTGCTGGATGATGACCGCGTTTTTGTACAGCCCGTAAACGAAGTGGAACAGAATGGGTGACAGGTCGCGGCCGCTCTGGGCGGCATAGCGGTCCACAAATTCCTGGCGGGTCGGGTTGCCGGGCAGGGCCGACAGGCCAAAGCGCTGGAGCGCGGGCGGGTCGGTCGGCTCGGCCCAATACGCCAGCGTCGTGCCGAGATCGGACAGAGGGTCGCCCAGCGTCGCCATCTCCCAATCGAGGATAGCGACGATGCGCGTCAGGTCGTCGGGGTCCAGGACCAGGTTGTCATGCTTGAAGTCGTTGTGGATGAGGGCGGCGTCGGAGTGGGCGGGGATATGGGAGCGCATCCAGGCGGCGATATGGTCCATGCCGGAAATCTCGTCTGTTTGCGCCTTCTCGTAGCGACCAATCCAGCCGTTCACCTGGCGGGCCACATAGCTCTCCGGCTTGCCCAGGTCGCCCAGCCCGGCCGCGGTGTAGTCCAGGGCATGTAACTCGGCCAGGGTGTCGGCCAGAGTCCAGGCCAGCCCGCGCAGCACGTCGGGCGTCAGTCGTGCCAGCGCTGCCTTGTTGTGGGGCCGCAGGACGACGCCGCGCACCCGTTCCATGACATAAAAGGGCGCACCCAGCACCTCTAGGTCGTCACAGTAGACCAGCGGGCGTGGAACTTTTGGGTAGACGGGATTCAGGCCCCGTAGGACGCGGTACTCGCGGCCCATATCGTGGCCGCCGCGAATGTTCGCGCCGAAGGGCGGGCGGCGCAGCACCATCTCGCGTCCCATGCGCAGGCCATAGGTCAGGTTGGAGTAGCCAGACGGGAACTGCTCCACCGTTAACTCACCCGTCAGGCCGGGGATGTGCTCGCGCAGGTAGGCGGCCAGGCGTTCGGCGTCCAGGGCCTCACCAGGGCGGACAGTGGTCGGTTGATCCAGGATACTAGGGGAAGTCATAGGCGCTCGTCAATGGATTGGGGGCAAGACTGAAATCCGTTGTGAGGCGGAGGGCGTCTGATGGATACATCGGTTCTCTACCAGGAGGTAAATATTATGTCCAGCGCCAACAAAGCGGTCGTGGCTCGGCTGTATGATGAGATGATCAACCAGGAGAATATGGCGGTCATTGACGACATCTTCGCGCCCGACGTCGTCATCCATGACCCCATCATGGGTACTGTCCAGGGGGTGGGAGCCTTCAAGCAGCTCATTGGCCTGTTCAACGCGGCTTTCCCCGGCCACCGCGTCACGGTCCACCACATCATCGCCGAGGGTGACATGGTGGCCGTCCTGCACACCCACTACGGCGTCCACGGCGGCGACTTCATGGGCCTGCCGCCGACAGGGAAGCACATTTCGGTGAACGGGGTGGAGTGGATGCGCATGACGGATGGCCGTATCGCGGACTTCTACCGCCACGACGACGACGCCGGCATCCTGCAGCAACTCGGCCTCGTTCCCGCCGCTGCTGCGGCCTGATCCACTTTCCGTGTCACCCCCACCACCCTATGGCGCGGGCCTGCCATCAGGCGGGCCTGCGCCGGTTTCGCCTTGTAATACTTCCTTCGCCAGAAATGATACCACAGCCCTTCAGCGGGTCAAAGTCCGAGGTGTAGGTGACAGCGTGTTGTCGGCTTCGTTAGCCGACCGCTTAGTACCCCCCGCCCGCGCCCGCCGTCGCCAGGAGTATCGGCAGCAGGACGCCCAGGCCCAGGGTGAAGAACCACAAGGCCGGCGCGGGCGTCCCAAACGGCCGTTGGCGGCGCGCCTCGCGGGCAGCGATACGTGGGTCGAGCCTGAGCCAGGCTTCGTGGCGCTGCTGGAGGCGCATAAAGACGAAGGCCGTCGCCGCGCCGTAGACCAGGTGACCGATGAGCGAGGGCGCGCTGCCCGCCGCTGCTTCGACGGTCCAGGCCAGCGGCTCACCTAGCAGGACCGGCCAGAGCGTCAGGTGTCCGACGAACCACCAGATGAGGCCGTAGACCATGCCCCAGGCCACGCCCGCGCCCAGACTCGGCGCTTCGTACTGGAACAGCGCGCCAAACGTCATCCCGATGAGCAGGCTGAGGACCAGGTGGACGAAGAAGCCCAGCACGGGGGAATTGCCGCCGACTAGCCGCGCCACGGCCGGCAGCGCGCCCGTCGCCACCATGATCAAACTAAACAACACTCCACCCACCAGGCTCGCCAGGGCAGCGCGGCCCATCGACTCCAGGGTGCGTGTCCCCGGCCCCTCGACCTCGCGGTTGAGAGGGTCGGTGTCGTGGAAGAAGCCCGTCCATAGGCGGTCCAGGCCGGCGTAGAGCACACCGACAATCAGGCCATAGACGATGTGGCCGACGAGCGAGCCGAACAGCGCGCTGCCCCGGCCGGCGGACCAGTCCAGCGGCCGGCCGAGCCACAGCGGCAAGATGGTCAGCGGACCGAGGAACCACCACAGCAGCCCGTAGCCCATGCCCCAGCCCATGCTCGACCCGAAGCCGCGCACGTCGCGCTGGAAGAGGACGCCAAAACTCGCGCCGATGAGGACGGCGATGAGGAAGTGGACCAGGACGCCGACGCTCTGCGCCTGCGAGCCGACCAGGCCCGCCACCAGCGGGAAGAAGCCCACCTGCTCCATCCATTTGCCAAACGCCCAGCCGCCCACCAGCCCACCGATGCCGCCCACCACCAGCGCCCGCGACCAGCTAAAGGCGGGTCGGGTGGGGTTGGGGCGCGTCCCACCGAGCGCGCCGAGCGTCAGGCCCAGCGGCGCGCCGAAGGACAGGACATAGGCGACCAGTTCCGGGAAGTGGGCGCGGGCCGTGTCGAGCATAGCCATGGGCGCGCCGGACAGGCTCGGCAGGAGGCCGGCGGGCAAGGCCAGCCAGAGCAGCAGGGCGTAGCCCAGCCCCCAGATCAACCCGGCCCCTGGGCTGACGGCCCGCGCTGAGCCAAGCAGAGCGAATAGCGCGCCATAGGCGACGCCCAGGCCGACATTACGGGCCAGGTCGCCCACTCCCAACAGCGTGCTGACAATCCCACCGATGACTCCCACGACTATACACACGATTAAGGGGTTGTTGCGCAAGTTGGTCATCTTACATCCTCACCT
>JAHCIP010000296.1 GCA_026129165.1 Anaerolineae bacterium | reverse complement strand
AGCCTACCCTCCTCCCCGCCACGGCTTCGCCAATCTCAAATGTTGTACCATCCGGGGTTTGGGTGTGCAAAGTGAGACGGCCATCAATGACAGCATATAGACTTTTCTCTATGTCACCTTGCCTGACGAGAACCTGGCCCTGGGGTAGATGGATCCATTCAAGGCCCTGTCTTAGGATGTTAAGAGTTGAGTCATCAAGGCTCTTGAACACAGGGTGGGAGGCAATATAGGCAGATATGTCATCACTATACAAAGTATCGTTGTTCATCGCCGATTTCACCCCCATACAGAAAGGATGAGCTAGACTAAAGCGATGAGTGTCACTCGTGGTAGGCTTAGGCTAAGGCGTCGCGCCAACGAACCAGCCAGGATCAACTCATGAGTGACACCCACCCTCACTAGCGCGCCATCAAAGCGGCGTATGGAAATATCGGTTGAGCGGTAGTATATAGCAATTCATAGGCGGACGCCAGCACAAAAAGGCCGTAGTGAGTCCTTGACCCACTACGGCCACCTCAATGAAAAGGGAACGTAGACTAGCTCACCTGGACGGTGACGGTCTCCATCTTATCGCCCTTGCGCAACTTCTTGACCACGTCCATGCCCTCGGTTACTTCCCCGAAGACGGTGTACTGGCGGTCGAGGAAGGGGGCGGGTTCAATGCAGATGTAGAACTGCGAGCCGGCGCTATTGGGGTTCTGGGCGCGGGCCATGGCCAGCGTACCCGCCTTGTGCGTCCGGGTGCTAAACTCGGCTGGCACATTGTAGCCCGGCCCGCCGGTCCCAGTGCCGCGCGGGTCGCCGCCCTGGATGACGAAGCCTGGTTCGTAGCGGTGGAAGGTCAGGCCGTTGTAGAAGCCTTCGTTGATCAGAAAGACAAACGAGTTGACATGCTGGGGCGCGACATCGGGGAACAGCCGCAGCTTGATGGTTCCCTTGTTGGTGACCATCGTCACGTCGTACTTCTTCTTGGGGTCAATCTGCATGTCCTCGGCCATAGCGTACTGCTGGGCAGGCATAACGGTCCTTTCTTGCGTCACTTCGTCGTGATGGTAATCTTGTTGATCTTGTCGCCGCGCTGGATCTTCTTGACCACGTCCATCCCCTGCACCACCTGACCGTAGGAGGTGTAGGCGCCGTCCAGGTTGGGCGTGGCGGCCAGGGTGATGTAGAACTGGCTGCCGCTGGAATCGCGCTTCGGGTTGACCTGGTCGCCCAGGCGAGCCGCCGCCAGCGCGCCTTCGGGGTGCTTGCGCTTGATCTCGGCCGGGATGTTGTAGCCAGGCCCGCCCTGGCCGTTGCCCTGGGGGTCGCCGCCCTGGATGACAAAGCCGGGTTCGACACGGTGAAAGGTCAGCCCGTTGTAGAAGCCCTCCTTCGCCAGGAAGACGAAGTTGTTGACATGCTGGGGGGCGTCGGCGGGGTAGAGTTCGACGACGATGTTGCCCCGGTCCGTCTCAATCGTGGCGACGTAGACCTTGCTGGTGTCAATGGTCATCGGGGGCGGGGCGGTGTACTTGGTGGCCGGCTTAGCGGGGGCGGTCGCTACGACCTTGCCGACGGCGGTGGGACCGGGGGTCGGCGCGGGGGGGAGTGACTGGGCCTTCGGGGCCGGCGTCTGGGTCGGCTGGGCCGCCGTGGACGGGTTCCCCCCACAGGCAGCAATGATTAAGAGCGCGGAGAACGCAGCCAGAGCGATCAGAGTCTGAAACAATCTACGCAACTTACTTCCTCCACATCTGTTATGGTATGACCGAGGCACGGAGGACACAAAAAAGCTTTGTGCCCTCCGTGCCTCCGGGGTTCACTTGAGGTTGAGGCTACGGCGTCCCCTTGGGCGCCGCGGTGGCCGCCGGCGGCGCCGAGGTGGCTCCACCCGCTGGCGGCGCGGCTGTCGCCCCACCCGCCGGCGCCGGCGTGGACGTCACGACCTCGACCGGAATGGACTGGCCGGGCGCGCCCACTGTTACCTGGATGGCCGGGGCGGGCGCGGCGGGCGCGGCGGCCTGGCGGCCGCTCCACACCCCAACGGCGACCCCCAGCAGGATGACACCGACGATGATGACGGCGGCAATCGGGATAAGCAGCCGCGTATTGTTGTACCAGGGCGTGGTCTCGACCGTCGCCGTGGTGCGACGAACGCGGCGTGACTCGAACTCAGGGCGCTGGCGGGGGGGCGTCGGGCGAACGGACGAGATGCGGCGGCGGGTTGGGCCACCCTGATTGGACTCAGGCGGGTTATTCGGGGTTTCAGGACGTTGAGACACAGCTACCTCTCAAGGAGTAGGAATTAGGGATGCAAGATTACAGACTAAAGATTAAGGATTGAAGATTGAGGATCGAAGATGAGAGGGCGCCTGGTCATCTTCAATCCCTAATCCTAAATCCTTATTCCTTAATGGGGCGCCGAGACGAAGGATGGTCTCCGACGGTTGGTCGGCGGTGACGTTGACCGTATCTACAATCAGGTGGGCATGCCGGGTGATCCAGGCCCAGTCGTAGGCGCTATGGGCGACGACTATCACCACTACGTCGGCCTGCTCCAGTGCCGTCTCGTCCAGGTCGACGCGTGCCAGCGTGCGAGTTTCAGGCAGGAACGGGTTGCCGCCCACCTGGAAGCGCGGGACGTGGGGATCATGGAAGTCTACCTGGCCGCCACGTTGGACCAGCAACTCGATGAGACGCTCGGCCGGCGAGTTACGGGCGTCGTCCACGTTCTTCTTAAACGCGACACCCAGGACCAGGATACGTGCGCCACGCACCGTTTTGCCCTGCTGGGCCAGCGCGTCGCTCACCAACTGGGCGACATGGTGCGGCATGGCCTCGTTGATCTCCGCCGCCAGTTGGATAAACTTGGTAAAGAAGTCGTACTCGCGCGCCTTCCACGACAGGTAGTAGGGGTCGACTGGAATGCAGTGGCCGCCGACGCCGGGTCCAGGGTAGAAGGGCATATAGCCAAAGGGTTTTGTCCTCGCCGCGCCAATCACCTCCCAGATGTCAATCCCCATGCGCTCACATAGCAGGGCCAGCTCGTTGACCAGGGCGATGTTGACGCTGCGAAAGATGTTCTCCAGCAGCTTGGTCATCTCGGCGGCGCGCGGCGTCGACACGGGGTGGATTTCGGGGGTGATAGCGCGCAGGACCGCCGCGGCGAGGTCGGCGCAGGCCGGGGTCAGGCCGCCCACCACCTTAGGCGTGTTGTAGACGTTGAAGCCGTAGGCCGTGCCGGGGTCAATGCGCTCTGGCGAGAAGGCCAGATGGAAGTCCACGCCGCCTTTCAGCCCGGTCCGTTCCAGGATGGGCTGGACCACCTCTTCGGTCGTACCTGGATAGGTCGTACTCTGGAGTACCACTAACTGCCCCGGCTGTAGGGTGCGGGCGATCCCCTCGGCGGCGCTGACGATGTGCCGCAAGTCGGGCGTCTTCTGGCGGTCGTAGGGCGTGGGGACGCAGACGAAGACCACGTCCACAGCGGCGAGCGCGGCGTAGTCCGTCGTAGCCCTTAAATGCCCTTCAGCGACCTGGACCGCGACGGTATGCGAGGGAACATCCTGAATATAGCTCGTGCCGGCGCGCAGTCGTTCAATTTTTGTAGCGTCCAGGTCCAGGGCAGTGACGCCAAACCCCGCCTCGGCCAGGGCCATCGCCAGCGGCAGGCCGACATAGCCGACGCCGATGACGGCGACGCGGGCGGAACGGTTCTCGATACGTTGCAGTAGGTCCACACTCTCTCCGCTAGGCGACAGCAAACTCGGTAAACGGACGCATCTCGGGGTGATGGAAGGCCAGGACAATATTAATCCCCATCACTAGGGGGCGCCGGGGCGCGGAGGATGCCGGGGCGGATGTGGGCAGCTTCGCCGTGCCAGGCCAGTTCCAGGCGCACCAGGGCGAGCAGCGCCAGCAGGATGACCACCCCCGCGACCGCATACGCTTCGCGCCAGTTGGCGCGGGTGACGAACAGGGCCAGGCTGCCCATGGCGCAGGCGATCACCCACAGGCCGAGGACGGCCTCGCGGTGGGTCCAGCCGAGACGCACCAGGCGGTGCGAGATGTGGTCCTTGCCCGGCGTCAGGGGCGACAGGCCGCGCCGAATGCGGCTCAAGCTGACCAGCGTCGTATCGGCCAGCGGGACGGCCAGCACCAGTAGGGGAATCATCCACGTCACCAAGGGCGTGTTGGAGGGGAAGCGCAGCTTGACGCCCACCACCGCCAGCAGGAAACCCAGGAACAGCGACCCGCCATCGCCCATAAAGATGCTGGCCGGGTTGAAGTTGTACACCAGGAACCCGACGCACGCGCCCAGCAAGGCCGCGGCGAGGCTACCGACAAGATACTGCCCGCTCTGGACGGCCAGCAGCAGGAAGTAGCCGCTGGCGATGGCGCTGATGCCGCCGCACAGGCCGTCCATGTTGTCCAGGTAGTTGATGGCGTTGGTCACGAACAGCAGCCAGCAGAGGGTGACGAGGCCATCCAGCCAGATATTGGCGAACAGTTGAACGCGCACGCCTAGGAAGACGACCAGACTGGCGGCTACGGCCTGGGCCAGGAGCTTGGGGATGGGGTGGAGCGCGCGGCGGTCGTCCCAGATGCCCAGGAAGGAGATAAGCGTCGCGCCAATCAGGATGCCCACCAACTGGGTGACGTAGAAGCGGTCGCCAAAGGCCGCCACAGCCAGGATGGTGGCAATGTAGATCGCGCCACCGCCGAGCAGGGGCATGGGAGTCGTGTGCAGCTTGCGGGCGCTGGGCTTGTCCACCAGGCCGAGCCGTCCGGCTACCCGCCGGGCCAGCGGTGTCGCCCCCAGCGCGAAGGCCAGCGCGGCCGCAAATATCAGCATCAAGTTTAGCATGACTCTGTACTCCCTCGCCCCTGGCCCCTGGCCCCTATTTGGCCCCCTGCTGCTCCAACTCCTTGACGAACTGAATCAGGTCCGCGTCACGCGGCGATAATTCTTGCGCCTTGCGAGCGTAGGCCAGTGCGTCGTTGAGCCGACCGCCCTCGCGGTACAGAATGGCTAGGTTCTTGAGCGTACTCAAGTCATTGGGCGCGAGCTTCAGGACCTCCAGGTTCTCCTGGATCGCCTGGTCGCGCTGCCCGGTTTGGGCCAGAACCAGGGCCAGCGAACTACGCGCGGTGGCCGAGCGCGGGTCAGCTTCGACGGCGCGGCGATACGCCTCGACGGCCTTTGGATTATCCTGCTTCAAGCGGTAAATGTCGCCCATCACCATATGGGGGTCCACCGAGCGCGGGTTCAGCTTGACCGCCTGCTGGTAGGCGGACTCCACCTTGTTCATGTCGTCTAGCTGAGCATAGGTGTCCATCAGCCGTAGGTAGGTGTCCTGGAAGGTCGTATCCAGTTCGAGCGAACGGTCGAGCAGCTTGAGAGCCTGGTCGGTCTGGCCGAGGTCCAGGTAGGCGCTGGACCACTGGTTGAGAATCAGCGCGCTGTTCGGGCTTAGCGCGGCCGCCTCTTCATAGTATTGTAACGATTTTTGGAGCAGTTGGTCACGCTGTGGCGCCGAATACGAGGCCCATGTCTGATACATGCGGGCCAGGTTGGCCGTATGGTCGGTGTTGAGCGGGTTGAGGGCGCGCGCCTGCTCCAGGACACCGCGTGCCTCTTGCATCGTCGCTTCGCGCTGCGTTGGATCGGTGGTCGCCTGTGCCTTTTCCAGCAGCGCCTTGCCCTTGAACAGCAGGTAGAAGTCCTGGGTGGGCTGGTCGCGCAGCGCCTCATCGTAGAGCTTGAGCGCCTCATTGTACTGCCGGCGCTGGTGGTAGTTGACCCAGGCTTGCTTGTAGAGGATGTCCGCGCTCACCACGCGCAGGTTGGTGGTCCAGATGAGCCACCCCACGACGAAGGCCAAGGTAGGATAAACCACCGCGCGCGCCCCAGCGATCCAGGCCGTTGGCCAGCCGTCCTCGCGGCGGAGCAGCAGGCCGAGCGCCAGCGCGCACAACGTCAGGTAGACGGAGAGAGGAACCGGCACAGCGGCAATGCCGTCGGCCGTGGGGCGAGCGAACAATAGATTCTGCAGGACCAGGTAGGGCAACGGGACAGCCAACAGGCTAACGGCGACGTACAACCCCAACGCCTTGGCCCACTCGGCTCCGGTCTTCAGCGGGCGCGTCCCCTCGGACAAGGCGATGGGGGTGGCGAAGACCCAGGAAAAGCTGAACAACCAGACGAGCTTCCAGTTGAAGTCAATACCGGCCGCCGGCGCGTAGAAGTCGAACAGCATAACGGCAAGCATGATGCCGACAAGCAGGCCCATCACCAACACGTCACGCGGCTGCCAGCCGTCCGCAGAGGTAGCGCTGACGGGCCGGCGGCTGACCCGACCGCCACTGCGCCGCTCGGGTGAGCGACGCTTGGTCTCAACGTCTCGTGTCTTCGCCCCGCCGCGCTCCTCGGCCTTGACAACCGGTTTGTCAGCCGGTCGCGTCTCTACCTCAGCGGCGGGCGCGAGGCCAGGCCGGGAGCGCCACAGGTAGCCCGCCGCCACGAGCAGCGCGGCATACATCCAGAAGTACGTGCGTGTCGCGGCGATGGCGATGCCGAAGTGGATTTCGATGAAGTGGGCCATCATGGCCGTGTAGAGCGCGATGATGAGCCAGCGGTATGGCTCCGCGTTCGCCGCCTGGCTTGCTTCTTGCAGAGTACCTAGCTGACGGGCGAGATACACCGCATAGGCGACGAGGTAGAGGAACAGGCCGGCCATCATGCCGACCGGCAGCGCGACCCCGAAATAGCCCGGCTCGCCCAGCGTGACAAAGGCCACCGACGCCACAATACCGCCGCCAAACCAGAGCACCAGGAACAGGTTGCGTTGGCGTCGGCTTTGGATGAAGCCCAACCACTTGAGGCCCAGGTAGAAGATCGAGGTAAACAGGGCCATATAGGACAGGAAGCCGATCAACCCCGTCGTAATGAGCGCGTCCCACGTCTCATTGTGGGACCGGTCCGGCGAGGCATTGCGGCTCTCGATGTGGGCCAGGTCAGGCGGGTAGAATGGGTTGTAGGCGACCTGCATCGTCTCTGGACCGTAGCCGGTCAGCAGGCGGGCCGGGTCACTCAGCACCAGGTCGGCCGCGCCGCGCCAGATGAGGATACGGACATCGCCGGTCGGGTTGTCCACCAGGATGCGGCCCAGGCGGCCGATGTAGGGCGCGGAACGGAGGGGGGCCAGCGGGCTATTGGGCAGGTTGAATACGACCAGGAAGCCGAAGACCAGCGCCGACAGGCCGAGCAGGGCGCTGACGGCGGGGATGGCGAGGCGGGGCCAGCGCCGGCGCAGTTCGAACAGGCCGAGCAGGGCGAAGAAGAACAGCCCGCCCAACAGACCCAGCCACGGGCCACGACTCTGAGCGAAGACAATCGCCATCAATTGGCCGACCAGCACCAGAACGTAGAACGGAATAAGGATGAAGTGGGCCAGCGGCGGGTCGTCGGCATCGAGCGTCGCGCCGATGACGCGGAACAGACGGCCCAGAGTCAGCGGCACGACCATGATGCGATAGGCGGCCACAAAGA
>JAHCIP010000295.1 GCA_026129165.1 Anaerolineae bacterium | reverse complement strand
CTTCGGCCAGGGCCGGGACCAGGCGCTGGACCACGTCTGACGCAGCGATCTCATTGTGGGTCGTCAGCGCGCCCACGGTGACGCCGTTCCCCTCCTGGCGGACGCCCTTGAGGTCGGCGATGCGGGCGATGTCGATGAGGGCGGGAGGCGTCGCCAGGCGCAGCTTCATCAGGGGCAGCAGGCTGTGGCCGCCGGCGATAATCTTGGCTTCGGGGTTCTGTTGAAGCAGCGACACCGCCTCCGTGATGGAATTGGCGCGCATGTAGTCGAACTTGGCTGGGTACATTGGTCCTCCGGGGACGTGACACGTGAAACGCGATGCGTGGCCGGCTCAGATTTCACGGTTCACGTTTTAAGCGTCAGCATGGATGGCGGCGTAGACCTTCTGCACCGTGATGGGCATGTCGATGTGGGTGACGCCCAGGTGCTTGAGGGCGTCGACGACGGCGTTGGCGATGGCGGCGGGCGACGCAATCGCGCCGATCTCGCCCACGCCCTTGACGCCCAGGGGGTTCTGCGGCGCGGGCGTGATCGTCTGGTCGGTCTCAATCATGGGTATGTAACGCGCCTTGGGCACGGCGTAGTCCATCATCGAGCCTGTCACCAGCTGGCCGTTCTCATCGTAGACCGCACTCTCGTACAGCGCCTGCCCGATGCCCTGGGCCACGCCGCCGTGAATCTGACCCGCCACGATCATCGGGTTGATGATGTTGCCCACGTCGTCGACAGCGATGTAGCGTTTGACCTCGACCTGCCCCGTCCCTCCGTCTACCTCGACCACCGCGATGTGCACGCAGTAGGGGAAGGTGAAGTTCGTTGGGTCGAAGAAGGTCGTCGCCTCCAGACCCGGCTCGATATCAGTGGGGTAGTTGTGGGCCAGATAGGCTTGCAGCGCGACCTCGCCGAAGGTCTTAAAGCGCTCCGGCGCGCCACGCACGGTGGCCTTGCCCTCGGCATAGTCGATGTCCTCGGGCGCGGCCTCCAGCAGGTGGGCGGCGATGCGCTTGATCTTATCCTGAAGCTTCTTGACACTGACGGCGATGGCGCTGCCGCCGACCGCCGCCGAGCGGCTGCCGTAGGTTCCATAGCCGAAGGGCGACTGCGCAGTGTCGCCGTGCTGGATGAGCACGTCCTCCAGCGGGACACCCAGGCCGTCGGCGACAATCTGGGCGAAGGTCGTCTCGTGGCCCTGGCCGTGGCTGTGGGAGCCGGTCTGGACCGAGATCTTGCCGGTCGGGTGGACGCGCACCAGCGCGCTCTCCCACTGCCCCGCGCCCGCGCCCAGCGAGCCGACCACAGCCGAGGGGGCCAGACCGCAGGCTTCAATGGCTGTCGAGAAGCCGATGCCGATGTAGCGCCCTTGCTGCCGCGCCGCCTCTTGCTCGGCCCGCAAATCGCCATAGCCAAGCTTCTCTAGCGCCTTATCCAGCGTCGCCGCGTAGTTGCCGCTGTCGTACTGGAGAGCGACCTGGGTCTGGAAGGGGAACTGGTCGGGCGGAATCAGGTTGCGGCGCCGAATCTCAGCCGGGTCCAGGCCGAGTTCATAGGCGCCCAGGTCCACCAGGCGCTCGACGACATAAGTGGCCTCCGGCCGGCCCGCCCCGCGATAGGCGTCTACCATGACGGTGTTGGTGAACACGCCCAGCGTGTTGCAGTAGATGGCCGGGATGGGATACTGGCCCGACAGGAGCGTGCCGTACAGGTAGGTCGGGACGGCGGTGGCGAAGGTCGAGAGGTACGCGCCCATGCCAGCCCAGGTTTTGACGCGCAGGCCGGTGATGTGGCCGTCGGCGTCGAAGGCCATCTCGGCCTCGGTGACGTGGTCGCGGCCGTGCGCGTCGGCAATGTAGCTCTCGCGGCGGGTGGACGTCCACTTGACGGGCCGCTTGCTCTGCATGGCCGCCCACACCATCACTACTTCCTCCGCGTAGACGAAAATCTTCGAGCCGAAGCCGCCGCCGACATCGGGCGCGATGACGCGGAACTTCTGCTCCGGAATGTTGAGCATAAACGCCGCCATGAGCAGGCGGTGGATGTGCGGGTTCTGCGAGGTGAGCCACAGGGTAATGTCGCCGGTCGGCTCGACGCGGGCGATAGCGGCGCGGGGTTCCAGGGCGTTGGGGATCAGGCGGTTGTTGACCAGGTCTAGCCGCACGGTCTTGTGCGCGCTGGCGAAGGCCGCGTCGGTCTTGGCCTGGTCGCCGATGGACCAGTCGAAGGCGATGTTGTCGGGCGCTTCGTCGTGGATGGTCGGCCCGCCGTGCGCCTGCTTGGGGTCGGCGACGGCTGGCAGTGGATCATAGTCGACCTCGACGGCTTCAGCGGCGTCCTGGGCGGTGTAGGGGTCGCTCGCCAGGACGACGGCGATTGGCTCGCCGACGTAGCGGACGCGATCCACGGCCATGGGTGGGTGAGCCGGGAGCTTCAAGCCGGGCAGTGACCAGCCGCAGATGGGACCGCCGATGCCCGCCTTCTTCATGTCCTCGCCGGTGTAGATGGCGGTGACGCCAGGCATCGCCTTGGCGGCGCTGATATTGAGGCTGTTGATCTTGGCATGGGCATGGGGGCTGCGGACGAACACGGCATAGGTCATGCCGGGGAGTTGGATGTCGTCGGTGTACAGACCCTTGCCCGTGATAAAGCGCGGGTCTTCGACACGTTTGATGCTGGCACCGATCATCTGGGTCGCCATTGACTACCTCCTGCGCTAGTGAGCGGACCACAGACAGCGGACGGCCGACGGCGCGCTATGCCTGGCCGGCGGTCAGCGGTCAGTGGGCGGCGGTCGTGGTTACGCGTTCACCTTCATCTTCTCGGCCGCGTACTGGACAGCCCGCACGATGTTGTGGTAGCCCGTGCAGCGGCAGATGTTGCCTTCCAGACCCAGACGAATCTCCTCCTCCGAGGGGTTCGGGTTGCGCTTGAGCAGGTCCGCCGCCGACATGATCATGCCAGGTGTGCAGAAGCCGCACTGCAAACCATGCTTCTCCCAGAAGCCTTCCTGGAGCGGGTGGAGTTGGCCGTCCGTTGCCAACCCTTCGATGGTCGTGATGCGCGAGCCGTCGGCCTGGACGGCGAGAACTGTGCAGGACTTGACGGCGACGCCGTCTATGTGCACCGTGCAGGCGCCGCACTGGCTCGTGTCGCAGCCCACGTGGGTGCCGGTCATCCCCAGCACATCGCGCAGGTAGTGGACGAGCAGCAAGCGCGGTTCGACCTCATGACTGTACTGCTGGCCGTTGACAGTGATGTTGACAGTGGTCACAGTCGCGTCTCCTCTAGGTTCGAGCTTCGCCTCCGTGGCGATTGAGCCTTGCTCCTACAACCGATATGGACTTGAACCTGGCGTGGCGGCGCCCCGACAACGAGCCGGCGGCGGCCGCCACGCCAGGTGGGGACACGTTAGACGGGGCGGAACAACAGAATGAGCAGGATGATAATGATAATCGCGCCAATAATCACCCAGGTAATGGGCAGCGCCGGCTGCGGCGCGGGGGGCGGCGCCGGTGCGACAGGGCGAGGCGCGGGCGGCGCGAGGGGCACAGGCGCTTCGGGCGCGCGTTCGGGTGTGGGCGCGGCGGCCTCTGGCGTGACTTCAGGCGCCACCTCAGGCGCGGGCGGAGTCTCTATTTCAGGCACAGGAGTCGGGGCGGGAGCGACAGCGGCACGGCGGTCAACTAGTTGCGCTTCTAGGGACTTGAAGCCCTGGTTAATCAGGGTGCGGGCCGCGCCTTCGACCAGGCGCTGGCCGATGCCAGCCAGTTGCCCGCCGAGAGCGGCATCGCCCGTGTAGTGGACGACGGTCTTGGCGTCCTGCGGCTCGAGGTTAATCTCGCCGTGGCCGTTGACGAAGCCGCGCTGGCCCTTGCCGCCGACGGTCATCTTATAGTGCGTCGGCGCGTCCACGTCGCTGATCGTCACGCGGCCAGCGTACTGACCGCTAATCGCGCCGAGGCCGAGTTTGAGTTGGGCTTCGTAGTCGTTCTCGCCGATAGGGTGGAAGTTTTCGACGCCGGGGATGGCCTTAGCGATGGCCTGGGGGTCCATGAGCAAGGCCCAGACCTCGTCTTGCGGGGCATCGAAGGTGTAGCTGCCGTGGATTTTCACGCGCACCTCGCTGTATACGCAGGTGTTAGGATGGCGAATCGCTGATGGGAGAAGCAAACAAGCGCCGCAATGCTGAGGTAGTATTATAAACGGACAGGCTTAAAATGCAAGTAATTTATAATGCAAAACGTGAAGCGTAATGCGTGAAGCGTCTCTCAGCAAGAGAAACAAATCACGCATCACGCTTCACGCACCGATTATTACCCGAACAGGCTCTGCAACCGCATCAGCAGGCCCATGTCGCCGGTGGCCTTCAACTGGCCGGTCATAAATGCCGTCATCGGGTTCAACTGGCCCAGCGTAATCGCCTTCCAGGTCTGCGAGGCCGTATTGATGGTGGCCGTCGGGTTGTCGGCCACGCCTTCGGTCACTGTCGCCTGGCCGTTGTGGACGCCCACGGTCCACTGGCCCGGCTCGTCGCCGTCAAAGTTAAACTGGATGTCCGCGTCGACGCCCTCGGCGCGCTCCGGGTGGAACACTTTGGGCATATTATTCATGAGCTGGGTAATGGAGAGATTCTCGGTCACGGGGCACTCCTTTGTGAGTAGCGTTTGACAGGTGATAGACAAAGTATAATGTTGTTACGCGCTGCGTCAAAAACGCGCTGTAGGTGGGGCAGTCTTTCGAGACTGCCTACGCAGACTGGAAAGTCTGCGCCACGACTGCGCAGGCTATTCTAACGCGAGGACTGCCGTCACCGCGTCACCGCGCACGTCCACGATATCCACGCCCTGCACGGGCGCGGTTTTGGCCGGAATCTCGTCAGCCGTAAAACGGATGAGTTTGCCAAAACTCGTCAGGCACACCAGGTCGGCCTCGTCGGGAGCGACAGCAATGCCCACGACTTCGTCGCTCTTCATCATGATCTTGCCCGCGGCGCCCGGCGCTTTATTGGGCGTAAAGCCCTCCATCAGCCGTCGGGTCCCCAGCCCATCCCGCGTAACCACGACTACCACGCTCTCCTCGAACACAGGGGCGATGCCGACCAGGGTATCCTTGCCCGACAGCTTGATGCCCGGCCCGGCCTGGAGGGGGGCCGTGCTGATGTTGAAGCGGGTGGACATACCGCCGCTGCTGACCATCAGAATATCAGCCTTGCCGTTGCTGAGGCACATGGTCGCGGCCGGTCCGCCCGTCTGACGCGGGTCCAGGACGACCTTGCCCTGCTCCAGGCTGGAGCCGAAGTAGTGGCCCCGCATGCGCTTGACAAAGCCCGTGCGGCTGCCCAGGATGACATAGCGTTCCTGGTCGGCTTCACTGAAGCCCAGGATCGCGGCCTGGCGCTCGTCGGCCGGCCAGTTGAGCAGCTTGGGCAGGCTCTCGCCGCGCGCGTTACGCTCCGTTTGCGGGATGTCGGCGACGGGGAGGCGGTAAGCGCGGCCACTCTGGCTCAGGACCAGCAGGGTATCGGTGGTCTCGGCGACGGCCAGGAATTGAACTGGGTCGCCCTCGCGCGTCTTGAGGTCGTAGTTGCCAAGCCCAGCGCGCCGCTGGCGGTAGTAGAGGTTGAGTTCGGTGCGCTTGATGCCGCCCTCGGCGCTGGCCGTGATCAACATGCGGGTATCAGAGAAGCGGCGGGTGTCCAGGGTTGGGGCGCGGCTGGGTGCTTCCCTACTTGACGCTCCAGGGGCCGGGGCGGCCACAGGCCGGGCCGTCTGGTTCAACCGGACGTCTTCCAGTTGGGCGCGCAGTCGTTCGTTTTCCGCGATCAGGTCTTCGATGATGGTCCGGGCCTCGTCGGACAGGTCAACGCCGACGAGGCGGACACGCCAGTGGTGGGAGGACATGGTCGTTTCTCAGGTGAAGGAGTTACGTCAACTTGGTTAGAATCTCAGGTCCCTTATCGGTAATGGCGACGGTGTGCTCGAACTGGGCTGACAGCTTGCCGTCGTTGGTCACGACCGTCCAGCCATCCGACAGGAGGGTCCAGTCGGGGACGCCGAGGTTAATCATCGGCTCGATGGTAAACACCATGCCGGGGCGCAGCTTGATCGGCTGGCCCTGCGAGATGATATGGGACACCGAGGGCGGCTCGTGGAGCTTGCGGCCAATGCCGTGCCCGCCCCACTCGCGCACCACCGAGCAGCCCTGCTGGCGGGCATAGGTCTCAATGGCGTAGCCAATGGCGCTGATGTCGTTGCCTGGCTGGGCGGCGCGAATGCCCAGGTTCAGGCTGTGGGTCGTGATATCCAGCAGGCGCTGGGCCGTCGGGGTAATCTTGCCCACACCGTAGGTGACACACGAGTCGCCACACCAGCCCTTGTAATTGAGGCCAATGTCAATACCGACGATGTCGCCTTCCTTGAGGACGCGGTCATTGGGCAGGCCGTGGCAGATTTCCTCGTTGACCGAGGCGCAGATGACGCCGGGGAAAGGGGGGTGGCTGTTCTGGCTGCCCCGATAGCCTTTGTAGAGGCCCTCGGCCCCTCGCTCGTGGATGTACTGGTCCACCAGGGTATCCAATTCGCGTAGGGTCACACCGGGGCGGATAGTTTCGCGGAGAAGCTGAAAAATCTCGGCCACCAGGCGGCCCGAGACGCGCATGTGCTCGATGTCCTGGGGCCGTTTGAGTTGGATCGCCGTATCCCAGCGCGGAACGCGGTTGGCCGCGCGTCGAAGCATATTTCTCATAGCAACAATCTTATCGTGAATAGAGGGTGAATGACAAACCAAAGTCTACTCTCAATTGGAGGGGTTGTCCAGGCGAGTCTTACGGGGTAGGCGGGGCACGGAGGACGGATCAGGGCGTGACAGAACATTAGACCGTCAAGGGGAGAGTCCCTTGACGGTCTAACGCACGCTGTCTAGCGTAGTTCCTTGCTGGTGTAGCCCAGGATGCGGCGGGCGATGATCAGGCGGTTGATCTGGCCTGTGCCCTCGAAGATGTCGTTGATCTTGGCGTCGCGCATCCACTTCTCGACCATGTAGTCGCGGGAGTAGCCGAGCGGCCCCAGAATCTCGACGGCCTTCTGGGTAATCTTGGTCACGGCCTCGCCGGCCTTGACCTTGCACTCGGAGGCTTCCAGCGTGTTGGGCAGGCCCTGGTCCATCATCCAGGCCGCCTTCTGGGTCAGCAGCCAGGCCGCCTTGTGCTGGGCTTCCATGTCAATCACGTCGCGCTCCACGGCGGTCAGCTTGTGGCGCGGGACGTCGTAGCGAATCTCGATGCCCTCTTCCTTCTTGAGAATGTCCTTGACATACTCAATGGTGGCGCGGGCGATACCGAGCGCGCTGGCGGCGACAATGGGGCGCGTGGCGTCGAAGGTCTTCATCGCGCCTCGGAAGCCTTCCGGGTGGTCCTTGCTATTCAGGACTTCCGGGCTGCCCAGGACGTGGTCCAGCGGGATGCGGGCGTTGTCGAAGACGATCATGGCCGTGTCGCTGGCGCGAATGCCCATCTTGTGCTCGAGCTTGAGAATCTCGACGCCCGGCGTGCCCGCCTCGACGACGAAGGGCTT
>JAHCIP010000294.1 GCA_026129165.1 Anaerolineae bacterium | reverse complement strand
GCGAGCGTGACGCCTCCCTGCCACTCCCCGCCCCTATCGTTACCCCTGTTCTCGTCCCCACCAGCTTACCCCGCCATAACCTGCCCGCCCAGCCGACGCCCCTGATCGGACGTGAGACGGAAATCCAGGCTATCTGTGACCGACTCAATCGATCCGACGTGCGCCTGCTGACCCTGACCGGACCGGGCGGCGTGGGTAAGACCCGTGTGGCGCTGCAGGCGGCGCAGACGGTCGTGGAGGGTGAAGCGTGGAGCGAGGAGCGAGGGGACAAAGGGCCATCCAAAGCGCTCCACTCTCCACCCTCCAGGCTCGACGGTCTCTTCCCCGATGGCGTGTGGTTCGTCCCCCTCGCCCCCATCCGCGACCAGCAGCTGGTCGCCTCTGCTATCGCCAAGGTCCTGGAGATGGCCGACAGCGGCGACGTGCCGCTGTTCGAGCGCCTCCAGCGCTATCTCCACCCCAAGCAGATCCTCCTGGTGCTGGACAACTTCGAGCAAGTGTCCGAGGCCGCGCCGCTGGTGGCCGACCTGTTGGCCGCCGCGCCCGACCTCAAAGTCCTCGTCACCAGCCGCGAGCCGCTCCACGTCTACGGCGAACACGAGTACGCCGTCCCGCCGCTGGCGCTGCCGCCGACGACGGAGGACCCCCCATTGCGGGGGGCAGGCGGAGGACGGAGGACGGACGCACTACCGACTACCGACGACCGACTACTGACTACCGACTACGCATCACGCCTCACGCAGTACGCAGCGGTGAGGCTGTTCATCGAGCGGGCGCGGGCCGTCAAGCCTGACTTCAGCGTGACCAACGACAACGCGCCAGCCGTCGCTGAGATCTGCCATCGCCTCGATGGCCTGCCGCTGGCGATTGAGCTGGCCGCCGCCCGCAGCCGCATCTTCACGCCCCAGGCGCTGCTGGCGCGGCTGACGAGCGCGAAACATCGCCTATCCCTCCTAACTGGCGGGGCGCGTGACCTACCCGCCCGCCAGCAAACGATCCGTGACGCGATTGCCTGGAGCTACGACCTGCTAGATGTGCGCGAGCAGACCCTATTCGCCCGCTTAGCTGTGTTCTCCGGCGGCTTTACGCTGGAAGCGGCGGAGGCTGTGTGTGGAGACCGTCCTCTGTCCAAGACCATAGGGGAACAGGCAAACCAGGACGGAGTCCTCGGCGAGTTAGCCGAGTGGTCACGGAATGCGCCGCCTTACCAGGTAGCTCTGGCGGTGGACGACATCGCCCCGCTCCTGGAGTCCCTGACAGGCAAGAGCCTGGTCCGCTTGATCGGTGGTGATGACGCGCTGCGCTTCGCCATGCTGGAGACGGTGCGCGAGTACGCCCTGGAACGGCTAGACGAGAGTGGCGAGGAGCCAGCTATACGCTGGCGGCACGCGGGCTATTATGCCTGGATGTTTTGGTCATTTCCCGTCTGGTATCACCCGCGTGGGATGGCCGTTATCGAGGACGAACTCGACAATCTACGGACGGCGTTAGCCTGGTGCATCGAGACGGGGGATGTAATGCCCGGATTGGTGATCACCGGTGGGTTCACATTCTGGGGAGACCGCGCCAACGAGGGAGTGCGGTGGTTGGAGCAGTTGCTGGCCCATCCTGTCCCGGATAGCCATAGCCTAGGGAATGCCTGGTACTGTAGGGCATTCCTCGCGTTCTCTAACTACGACTATACCACGGCGCGCACCGCTTTGGAGACCTGCTACCGTATCCGCGTCAAGTTCGGTGAGCTGGCGCATACGAAGAACTTCCTCCTCGGCTTCATTTCGCTAGGGGAGGGTGATGTCCAGGGCGCTCGCGTCCTGTTTGAGCGCCTCCTGGCTGAGGAGCAAGCCTTGGACCGTGACCGACAGATGGGCTGGGCCCACTTTGGTCTGGGGGCCACCTATTTGGTGATGGGTGACGGGGCTCAGGCCCAGGCGCACCTGGAGACCACCGGGGCGCTTTTCCGCGCGGTGAAGCTGATGGCGCCGGTCACTGATACGTTGGTCAAGCTAGGCTATGCCGCGGTGGCGCAGGGCGATCTACGCCGCGCGGCGTCTCTCTTCCGCGAAAGCCTGGAGATGGCCCACCTTCAGAAGTATCGTCGGGCCATTGTCAAGAACCTCTATGGCAGCACGGGATTGGCGCTGGCGGCAGGGGAGTTGACTCGCGCGGCGCGGCTGTTGGGGGCGGCTGAGGCAGGCAGTGATAAGACGAGCGGTATCGACCCCGACGACCGTTACCTCACCGACCGTAATGTTGTCGCGCTACGGGAGCGGCTGGACGTGGACACGCTGGCCCGACACTGGGCGGAGGGACGCAAGCTGGAGTGGGAGGAGGCAGTGGCGGAGGCGCTGGCGTTTGCGCGGGCGGTAGAAGCGGGCGAGGAGGCTAGAGAGGGTTGAGGTTGAACCCTCTTTTACTCACCCCCACCGGCTCCTAGCTTCGAGCGTGTCGGAGCCTCGTCACGTTCAAGTTCGCCGATGACCTGATCGAGGGTCTTGTTCTGGCTGCGCCGCTTATGAGTGCGGGGTGGTCGAGCGGCGAGTTCAGCATCTAGCTCTTCCATGCTGAGAACAGGCAGCTCAAAGGCTTCCTTGAACCATTGAATGTCCTGAGCCAGTTCCTCGACCGTCTGTCCGGTGGGGGTCGCCGGTTCCTTGTGATATCCGATGAGTGTGCCATCCCGTTCATAGAGGACTACTCGTATGCAGTAGCCGTCGCTATCCTGAAATACACGATATGTCCAGATCATGGTCGTCCCTGCCTTCTTCCCCTCAAGAATACGGTGTTGTTAGGCTTTGCTCCAATTCGTTCTATGACCACCACCAGGTCTGCTTCATCCACGTTGTAATAGATGCGATACACTCCGAGGCGTAATTCCCAGTCGGCTATCTTCGCTTCATCTTCCCGACACGGATGCTGATTCCGCGTCACTTTTAGTGGTTCATAAACGAGGTGGTTCTTGATCCCCTCAAGAACCATGTTCTGCTCAGGCCGGCTAAACCATCTCAAGTCCGCTTCAGCTTCGGTCGTGAATTCAATCGTGTACATCTCTTATTGCCACAGGTGATCGTAGACCGCGTCGTCGAGATTGTCCCAATCCTTCTCAAAGGACGCCAAGCCTATCCGCTGCCAGTCGCTACTATCCTCGACCTCATCAGAAACTAGACTGTCGAGTAGCAGTTTGGCGAGGATAAGTCGCTCCCCAGCCGTAAACTTCTGAACGATACGTAGCACCTCGGACACCCTCGGCTATGCCTTAACGATCTCCGTAGTCGTCCTCTACCTCACCAATGAGCGGACTCGTCCTGATGCGTCAATTATACGCGCCCTTCATAGACCGTCAATGCACTGCTGCTTGTGGCGTCGAGGTACAAGGCAGCGGGTTTGGCTGTCTGGGGGAGAGGTGTTATTATTTCAGGTGAACCCGCCCATCACCCTCGGAGGACAACCGATGCCTACCCATCCCCTGGCCGGTCAGCCTGCCCCTGCCGACCTCTTGCTCGATGTCCAGCGCCTCGAAAACGCCTATTACGCGAACAAACCTGACCTGAGCGACCCGACGCAGCTTGTCGCCTTCGGAACCAGCGGCCATCGCGGCACGCCCCTGGCGGGCAACTTCACCGAGTCGCACATCCTGGCGATCACCCAGGCCATCTGCGACTACCGCCAGGCCCAGGGCATCAGCGGCCCGCTCTACATGGGCAAGGACACCCACGCCGCGTCCGGTCCGGCGCAGCGCACCGCGCTCGAAGTCGTGGCGGCTAACGGCGTCCCCACCATCATCCAGGCCGATGATGGCTTTGCGCCCACGCCGATCATCTCCCGCGCCATCCTGGCTTACAACCGAGGCCGCACGAGCGGGCTGGCCGACGGCATCATCATCACGCCGTCCCACAACCCACCGGCCGATGGCGGCTTCAAGTACAACCCACCCGAAGGCGGTCCCGCCGATACCAGCACGACCCGTTGGATCCAGGACCGAGCCAATACTCTGCTGCGCGAGGGGATGCGCGGCGTGAAACGCGTCGCGCTCGAGGCTGCGCTTGCGGCCGCGACGACGCATGAGGAGGACTTTGTCCAGCCCTATGTGGACGACCTGGCGAACGTGATTGACATGGACGCCATTCGGGCGTCCAACCTCAACATCGGTGTGGACCCACTCGGCGGGGCGTCCCTCGCCTACTGGGAACCCATTGCCCGCCGCTACGGCTTGAACATCAGCGTCGTCAACCCGCGTCTCGACCCGACCTTCGGCTTCATGACGCTGGACCACGACGGCAAGATCCGCATGGACTGCTCCAGCCCTTATGCCATGGCCGGGCTGATTCGGCTGAAAGACAAGTTCGATATTGCCTGGGGCAACGACCCCGACGCCGACCGCCACGGCATCGTCACGCCGTCCGTCGGCCTGATGAACCCCAACTACTACCTGGCGGTCGCCATTCGCTACCTGCTCACCCACCGTCCCCAATGGTCGCCGAGCGCCGCCGTCGGCAAGACCCTGGTCAGTAGCAGCCTGATTGATCGCGTCGTGGCCGACCTGGGCCGAACGCTGGCCGAGGTGCCGGTGGGTTTCAAGTGGTTCGCGCCAGGCCTGTTCGACGGCTCATTCTGCTTTGGCGGCGAGGAGAGCGCGGGGGCCAGCTTCCTGCGCCGCGATGGCACGGTCTGGGCGACGGACAAGGACGGCCTGATCATGGGGCTGCTGGCAGCCGAGATCACCGCCGTCACCGGGCGCGATCCGGGCCAGCACTACCAGGAACTCGCCGCGCAGTTTGGGACGTCCTACTATACCCGCCAGGATGCGCCGGCCACACCGGAGCAAAAGCGCGCCCTGGAGAAGCTGGCGCCCGAAGCGGTCAAGGCCACCGAGTTGGCTGGCGACCCCATTGTCGCCCGGCTCACCCGCGCGCCGAGCAACAATGCGCCCATTGGCGGCCTCAAGGTCGTCTCGACTCACGGCTGGTTCGCGGCGCGGCCGTCGGGGACCGAGAACATCTACAAGATTTACGCCGAGAGTTTCAGAAGTGAGGCGCACCTGGGGGCGATTGTCGAGGCAGCCCAGGCCATCGTTCTCGCTGCCTTGTCCTAAGCCAACATGAACCCCCTGCTGTACAGCAGGGGGTTCATCACTCTATGGGCGCTCAACTGAATATTTCATTGATGGACAGGCTGATTCCCAGCGTGTCGTCTACCACATTGCCCGTCGTAAACGTTTTCCATTCGGTGATGGATGAGTATACTGTGACCGTGTTAATCGCTGGCTCTACCAACCAGCACGACTGCACGCCTAGCTCAAAATATAGCCTAAACTTCTCTAGAATCTCATATGTACCCTGGCGAGGCGATAGAATCTCGACGGCCAGTAGGGGCATCTCCGTCATTTTGAGAATATCACGGGGACGGCTCAACCCCCGTTTGGGATAGAGACAAATATCGGGCTTGATCTCCTCTTTGGTTCGCAGGTCGAATTGGCCTAAATCAACCGTGCTTACATCCAGGCTCAATTCAGTCACGGGGGTATAGCTACCGAGTTTATCAAGCCCAACAATCAGACGCGCCTGGACATAACCGTGATTAAATGACCCCATAGCTTCGAGTTCCTCGGCCTCGTCTTCGATCACTGGTGTATACATAGTCTGTCGCCCTCTTTTAGAATTGCCTGGATGAATTGTAATAGGCTGAAGGCTGGGAGGCAAGTAGAATTCCATGCCAGAGTTACCGGAACTGGAAGTCGTGCGCGAAGTCCTCAAGCGCCGGGTGGTCGGCCAGACCGTCACGGCGGTCGAAGTGGTGCCGCCGGGGGGGCTGATTGTCGTCCGCGACCTGACACGTGAAGGGTTTGAAGCGGGGTTGACCGGGGCGACCCTGACCGATGTGGCGCGGCGCGGCAAGTTCCTCATCCTTACCTTCGACCCGACCCTCTACCTGGTCATCAACCCCAAGCTGACGGGGCGGCTCCAGTTAGCCACGCCCAGCGAGAGGCAGCGGGCCAATACGTGCGTGCGGCTGACGCTATCCGGCGGCGAGGAACTGCGCTACGTGGACCAGAAGACGATGGGCCAGCTTTACCTGACGCGCGAGCCAGCCGACCGCGCCCCTATCCCTGACTTCGCCGGCCTGGGGCCGGACGCGCTGGCCGTGTCGCGCGACGAGTTCCGCGCCCGGCTCAAGCCGTTTCGGGGCGAAATCAAGGGCGTTCTCATTCGAGGCGACTTCGTGGCCGGTATCGGCAACGCCTACGCGGACGAGATCCTCTGGACAGCGCGCATTCATCCCTATCGCAAGCGGACTTCGCTTACGTCAGACGAACTGGACCGCCTCTACGACGCGGTACGCTCGACGCTGCTCGACGCGACGGCCAAGGTGCGGGCACAGATGGGCGAGGCCATCCACCGCGAGCCGCGTGACTTTATGAATGTCCACCTCAAGACAGGCCAACCGTGCCCGCGCTGCGGCGCCCCCATCTCGATGGTCGGCGCGAACCAGCGCATCACCAACTTCTGCCGGGTCTGCCAGCCGGGCGGCCTCATCAAGGGGATGTAGGGTTAGCGTGTCCAGCCGGCGGGGTAGCGGCGGCGGAAGTCGCCCAAGTGGCGCAGGAAGATAGCCAGGCTGCCGCCGAGGACGAGGACGAGAGTGGGCAGGGGGTAGCCGAGCAGGACGGCGGCCAGGGGCATGAGGGCCATGCTGGTGGCCATCGCCCGCGCCGAGTGATGGTTCACGCGCAGGATGACCCACCAAACAGCAATGCCGAGCGGGGGAATCAGCGGGGCGAACAGGACGACAGCCCCCGCCCCGGTCGCTAGGCCCATCCCCCCTTTGAAACGCAGCCAGACCGGCCAGCAGTGGCCGACGATAACGGCGGTCCCGGCGGCGGCCGGCGCGAAGGCCGTCCAGCCGTACCGCGCCGCCAGCCACGTCGCCAGCAGCCCCTTACCCAGGTCAAGCAGGAGGGTTAGCGCCGCCGCGCCCTTGCCTGCCTGCCGCAGCGTGTTCAGTGTGCCCGTGTGACCGCTGCCGCCCTGGCGTGGATCAACCCCGACCAGCAGGCGGCTCACAAGGACGCCCATCGGAATCGAGCCGAGGAGATAACCGAGCAGGGTGAAGGCGAGGAGGTTGAGGCCCATGAGCGGGGGAGTAGTCGGTAGTCAGTAGGAAGTAGCTAGAGGAAGTAGTGGGTATAGAGTAGTCAGTAGTCAGAGACAATTCCGACTACTGACTACCGACTACTTCCTACTGTCTACTGGCCTTACTGGACTTTTTCCGGCGCGGGCCGCCAGTCGGGGTTCAAGCGGTAGTAGGCGTGATTGCCGCGCGTGTTGCGCACTAGCATTTTGCGGTTGATGGACTCCTTGATCATCTCCTTCATCTGCTTGTTGGAGAGGTCCAGGACTTCCTTGTTGCGGAGGGCGCGCAGGCTATCGAACACCTCGATGAAGAGCACGGGCTGGTCGAAGTGGGCCATCATCTCGCGGAAGATTTGCCACTCGGCCTCGCCAATATCCTCGATGCCCTCGCCGCCACCTTCCAGTTCTGGCTCGATGACGACTGGCTCTGGTTCTGCCGCCGGCGGCGCGGCAGCCTCGACAGGTTCCGGCTCGGGTTCGGGTGTTGGCTCGACGGCCGG
>JAHCIP010000293.1 GCA_026129165.1 Anaerolineae bacterium | reverse complement strand
CGTCTGGAGAATCGTTTCCAGCGTCCCGGCCGCCACCACCTCGCCGCCGTGCTCACCCGCGCCCGGTCCCAGGTCAATGATCCAGTCGGCCGAGCGCATCGTCTCCTCGTCGTGCTCGACCACCAGCACGGTGTTGCCGATGTCGCGCAGGCGGAGCATGGTCTGGATCAGCCGCGCGTTGTCCCGCTGGTGCAGGCCGATGCTCGGCTCGTCCAGGATGTAGAGCACACCCATGAGTTGCGAGCCGATCTGCGTCGCCAGGCGAATACGCTGCGCCTCGCCGCCGGCCAGCGTCCCGGCGCGGCGGTCGAGGGTCAGGTAGTCCAGCCCGACATTGACCAGAAAGCCCAGCCGCGCCTCAATCTCCTTGAGGATGCCCTCGGCGATGAGCATGTCGCGGCTCGACAGGGGCGAGGGGCGAGGGCTGAGGGCTGAGGAGTGTCCATTCGCGCCATTAGCCCCAGGCTCACCACCCCATCCCTGCTCCCTATTCCCTAATCCCTCTTCCGTCGTCCGTCTTCCGTCCTCCGTCGTTGGTCCTCCGTCCGCCGTCCCATAGCGCAGCCAGCGCCCCCAGCGCAGCGCCTCGCCGATGGACAGGGCCGTGACCTGGACGATGTTGTGGTCGCCGACCGTGACGGCCAGCGCCTCGGGTCGCAGCCGCGCGCCGTTGCAGGTGGGGCAGGGCCGCGAACTCATGTACTGCTCGATGTCCTGGCGGGCATAGTCGGAGTCGGTCTCGCCGTAGCGCCGTTCCAGGTTGGGGATGACGCCCTCGTAGACCGTCTCATAGACCCGCTGGCGGCCGGCGCGGTTGCGGTAGTTGAGATTGATGCTCTGCCCGCCGCTGCCGCGCAGAATCAGCTCGCGGTGCTCCTCCTTCAACTCGCGCCAGGGCTTCTCGATGGAGAAGTGGTAGTGCTCGGCTACGCCCTGGAGGAGTTGGGCATAGTAGCCCTCGCCGTCGTAGCCGTTGCGCGACCAGGGCGCGATGGCTCCCTCGGCCAGCGACAGGTCGGGGTTGGGGACGACGAGTTCAGGGTCAATCTCCAGCTTGGTGCCAAGCCCCTGGCAGGTCGGGCACGCGCCGTGAGGCGTGTTAAACGAGAAGGTGCGCGGCTCGATCTCGCCGATGGTTGTGCCGTGGTCAGGGCAGGCGAAGTGTTCGGAGTAGACGCGGTCCTCCGGCGGGTCGCCCAGGATACTGACGACCATAACCCCCGACGCCAGCTTGAGCGCGGTCTCCACCGAGTCGGTCAGGCGGGTGCGGAAGTCTCCCGTCGCCTCGGCGTCCTGGTCGTGGCGGACGATGAGACGGTCCACCACGGCCTCGATGGTGTGCTGCTTGTAGCGGTCCAACTCGATATCGTCGGTGAGGTCGCGCATCTCGCCGTTGACGCGGACGCGGACGAAGCCGGCCTTGCGGATGTCCTCGAAGACGCGCTGGTGGTGGCCCTTGCGCTCGCGCACCAGGGGCGCCAGCACCAGGATACGGCTGCCGTCGGGCAGGACGAGGATGTCGTCCACCATCTGCTGCGGCGTCTGCTGGCTGATGACCCGCCCACAGATAGGGCAGTGGGGCACGCCGACGCGGGCGAACAGCAGGCGCAGGTAGTCGTAGATTTCAGTCACCGTGCCGACGGTCGAGCGCGGGTTGTGCGAGACGCCCTTCTGGTCAATGGAGATGGCCGGCGACAGGCCCTCGATGGAGTCGATGTCGGGCTTCTCCATTTGGCCCAGGAACTGGCGGGCGTAGGCCGACAGCGACTCGACATAGCGGCGCTGGCCCTCGGCGAAGATGGTGTCGAAGGCGAGGGTGGATTTACCGGATCCGGACAGGCCGGTGATGACGACAAGCTGGTTGCGGGGGATCTCGACGGTAATATTCTTGAGGTTATGCTCGCGCGCGCCACGGACAATCAATTGATCTTGCATGGCCCCTTGGTCCTCGGTCCTGCGTCCTTCGTCTAGTATAGCACACCTGAGCGACGTTCGCAATACAAAACAGGTGAAAGCCGGTCATCCCTTTGGATGACCGGCTTAGGTCATGCTTATTTAGACTCTCAGCGAAGGGTGTCCTTACGAAAGTTGGCGGGGAGGGGGATGATTTAGACTCGGGCCTGGCGCTAGGGCGAGGCGTCGAGCCGCACATTCCGAAACCAGGTCTGGCCGAGGCCGAAGTTTCTCAGAATTACCGCAATGGCCCGCGTGTCACGCGGCGTGACAAAGGTCAGGTTGCCACTTTTCCAATCGCCTGTAGAGTCAAGTTCCAGCCCCGCCCCACTGGGGATGATCTCCAGCCACTGGCGGCGCTCGTCGAGGGCGATGACATAGACGCGCTGCGTCCCCGCTGTCAGCGCATTGCGGTACTCAAACGTGAGTTTGCATGCCACGCCAGCGTCCATGTCTATGGTGCGCGCCGCATCATAGGGCGGAGTTTGAGCTTCATTGGTATCGCGGCGTTGCAGCAGCCCCGCCCCATCCAGGCTGGCCGCGCCGCTGGCGGTCCAGCCATTCGGGAGCGCGCTGCCACTGGTGAACGATTCCTGGAGCAGAACCTGGCTGGCCCGGGCCGCCGAGCGTGGCGGAGGGGGTTGAGGGTGGGCCTGGTTGGCGAACCAGATGAGCTGCCACTTTCCATCCGGACTCGTGATGGCGTCCGCGGGGGTGTAATATTGGGCGAGCACGCTACTCAACCAGGGGAGCGTGGTATAGGGGGTTTCCGTGTGCTGCAAGAGCCAGCCGCTCTGCTGCGCGCGGGCCACGAAGCGTTCCGCGTACACCAGCAGGCGCTGGTTAGGGAATGGACGGACATTCTCCCAGGGAAAGAGGGGCAGCCAGGTCTGCCCTGGCGGAGTCGCCTCCGGGACGACGGTGCGTTGAGTCGGCCAGGCGCCGAGGAGCAGGCTGTCGAGATAGACGATGCGGTCCTGGGGCTGAACACCGGCCTCGCGTAGGAAGCTATACAGGTTGGCATCCAGTTCAGGGATCTTCCGTTCAATCTCGGTCTGATACCCGAGCGGCGCCCGCACCAGGGTCTCGTACCAGGCCCGTGGTCGTCCAAAATCATTATTAAACTGGATTCCCAGCATCTCCGAACTGCTGTACGCCGCCACCAGCAGGACGACCAGCGGCGGCAGCGCCAGGTGTTGGACGAGCCGCGTCCAGGCCGCTGGCTCCCGTGACGCCACCAGCAGGACAGCGGCCAGCAGCAGCGCCAGCATCGAACCCAGGCTGGTGGCATTGGAGGGGATGCCGCGCAGCGCGAAATAGCTGCCGGTTGACCACAAGGCGCCTGTGGCGGCCACCAGCAGTAGGCGGCCCTGGCCGGCCCGGGTCCTCGAAAAGGCGTAGACGGCCGCGGTCAGCCCGGTCACCAGGACCAGCAACAATATTCTGAATGGCCCGTCAGCGCTCAATGGCGTCGAAAAATAACCCCCGCCGACGACGACCAGAATCTCATAGAAGGCCGTGAAGTCGGGGCGATGCCCCAGTCGCAGCTGGTAGTAGGTGACTATGCCCGCGACAACGACGCCCAACAGCAGCAGAGGGAAGGCTAACAGCAGCGCGCGCTGCCACCGTAAGGGGATGCCTCGCCTGGACAAGGCGGGCGCCTCCCCCGCGCCCAGAACCATCAGCAGGTACGCCGGCAGCCAGGTGACGGCGCAATAGATGGCACTCTCAGGCGACCACAAAGAGCCGAGCAGCCACAGGCCAGAACCAATGAGGAGCACGCGCCACGCCACAGGCCCGTCGGGGCGGCGGTCATAGGTGTAGGCCAGCAGGGCCAGGAGGGCGAAGACCCAGATAAAGCGAAAGGCGGCGGTGGACGGCCACTGGTAGGGGCCGAGCGCCATCTCGGGCCGCGCGCCCGGCAGGAGATAGACCACCGCCAGGGCTACCACCAGCGCCAGCAGGGTGTTGATCCAACCTGACCCCAGACGGCGGTAGAACCAGAAGACGATGACGGCCGAGGCGAACAGCAGCAGCGCGTTGAGCGCGTACATGGCTTGCCAGACGCTGGCGAACGGCGACAGCGCCACCACCAGGGTACTCAGAAAACCATAGGTCGTCGGGACATCCCACAGCAGCCAGCCGCCCTGACGCACCAGCGCCGCCGGGCCGATGAGAACGCCCCAGTGGTAATAGGCCGAATAGCCAAACAAGCCAAACGACCGCGTGCTCATCACCGCGAATACCACGACCGCCAGGCCATTCAAGGCATAGCCCACCGCTCTAAACCGGCCGGTTGCCAGGCGCGGGCCGAGGGTCGCCAGCCCCAGGCCTACGACACCGACCGCTAGGATAAACAGGACGCTGGTATAGGCCGACTGGCGGACCAGTTGATCCAACGGCGCCCAGTAGACCAGGCTTGCCGCGGCATACCAGCTCAAGGTGATGGGGATGAAGAGCGCCACCGCCGTCTGCCAGGTGGGACGCGCCGGTCGGGGGAGCAGGGAGGTCAGACCCAGTTGGGCGAGGGCGAGGAGGGGCAGATAGAGTAACCGCTGCGTGATCACCAGGAGGAGGAGCAGGGCGGCGGCGGCGGTGGTAAAGAGGACGGCGAGCGCCGCCCCGGCCGGCCGGCCAGACCTTCCCCCCCGCCACCAGGGTATCAGCGGAGCCAGGTTGAGGGCCAGGAGCACCACGCCCGTCGTCAGGTAGAGCGCCAGGTCTAGAGAGCGTTCCCGCAGCCCCAGGAGCCGGCCACAGACAAGCCCGGCCAGGGCCAGCGCCAGCCCACATAGCCCGCTCACCCACAGCGGCTCCAGGCTCTCAACGACAGCCCGCCAGGGTGAGCGGAACTTTGACGCCCTCTCCTCAATGGTCACACTCATCTCCCGGTCATCTAAAGATGTCCGATTATACCCTCTTTCTCTCTGGAGTCAAAGGTCTTGACAGAAACGCAGGCGCGGCGGCTAGGGCGCGTGACCCTTGAGGATCAGTGGCAGGGTGATCTGCCCGCTGGCCACCATCGCCCGCCGCAGGACATTGCCGCCCACCGCCTGGCCGTCCATCCACTCGGTGATCTGGAGCGTCGGCGGCTCGGCGTTGGGCGGGGTCTCCACTTCGAAGATCAGCCGCGTCGTTTCGTCGCCCGCCAGCGGGATGCGGTCCAGCCGCGCCCCAAACACCACATCACTCGTCAGTTCATGCGCCTCCTGCCCGCCCTCGACCAGCGCCGCCGGCGGCTGGAGGTCGAGACGGATGGACGTCGTGCCGGGAATGACCTGGCCGCCGCTGACCGTGCCGCCGGCCCCTTGCCAGCGGTTGAACAGGGCGGCGTCGGTAAAGGTGACCCGCGCGCTTGCGCCGGCGGCGACCGGCGGCGAGTTGACCGTCACCGAGCCGTAGCCGGAGCCGTGGTGGGCGTTGCCAACGGTGACCCCGGACGTGGTGGGGCCGGCGTCAATGACCTGGACATTCTTCTGACAGATGTTATTGTCAAAGGGCACCCAGCCATCGGCGGTGATGGGGTCGACGGGCGCCTCGATGCGGGCCAGGAAGCAGGTGTGACCCTCCTTCGACGGCGTCCACGCCACCTTCACCGTACCGGTTGCCCCGGCCGCGAGGGTGGCAAGCGTGTCGGTCCCAATCTCAGGCACCCACTCGTCCGGCCAGCGGATACTGGCCGCGCCCGGCGCGGCGTAGACGTGGACCTGGATATTATTGACGGCCGTGTCGCCAATGTTGCGCACCCGCACCGTCACATAGTTTTGCTGGCCCACCAGCGGGTTCTGGTGGCCCTCGATAGTGTCAGGCTGGTTGCGCACCCAGATATCCGGGCTGTCCCACCAGGCTTCGCCGTTCGGGTTCGAGGGCACGCGCCCGGTATCGGCCGCGTAGTCCTGGCACATAATCTGCGGGTTCTTGGCGGCTGGCGCCAGCACTGTCACCTGAGGGATGGGGAAGACGAGAGCGCCCGGCTGGCCGCGCGAGTTGGTGTAGGTGGCGGTGGCATAGCTGTTGGTCGGCCACGTGCCGGGCGTCTGGGTCATCTTGACGCGGTAGCTCCAGCGCTGCGTCTCCAGGCCCAGACGCGGGATGCGCCAGGTCAGCGTCTTGCCGTCCGCGCTGACGCTGGGCGTCGGGGAACCCGTAAACGAGTTGGGCACAAGGGTGACATACGGCGACAGGCGGTCCTCGATGACGATGTTGGTGGCCGGGTCGCCGCCGATGGCGCCCGCGATCTGCTGGTAGATGCGGTCGAGTTGCGTGCTATCGGGCGCGTAGAAGTAGTCGGACGGCGACGAGGCCAGCTCGGTCAGCAGGGCTGCGTCGGCCTGCGAACCCAGGCCGATGGTGAAGATGCGCGTGCCGGCGGCGCGGGCGCTGGCCGCCACGGCGCGCTCATCGGCGGCCGGGTTCGGCCGGCCATCGGACAGCAGAATGAGAACCGGGCGGTTGGCGGGCAAATGGCGCGGACTGGTCAGTTCCGCCTGAGCCGTGCGCAGGGCGTCCGCCATGTTGGTCACGCCGTCGGCCGCCAGGGCGTCAATGGCCGCGCGGGGCGGCCCGGCCGACTGGGTCAAGGTCTGGTCCAGGCTGGCCGTATTCCCGAAGGAGACGACGGCCACCTGGTCGGCCGCCAGGTCCAGGCGGTCCACGAAGCCCTTGGCGGCGGTCTTGGCGTACTGGAGCGGCTGGCCGGCCATGCTGCCGGAGCGATCGAGGACGAGGACCACATCGCTCGGCTGGCGCGCGGGTAGACAGGCGCCATCGAGACCTTCCAGGCTGAGCATCACCGTCACTTCGCCCCCTGGCGCGACACTGCCTGGGCTGGCCGTCTTGTCGCGGTTGACCCGACACGGCGGCGAGGGCGAGCAGATGTGCAGGTGGATATCGTCTGCCTTGGCCCCGGCCGTCCAGTTGTGCTCGGTGGTCACCTTCTGGAACTCGAATACCAGAGCCACGGTCTGCCCGCGCACGAGCGCCAGTTCGCCCGGCGTCAGGTTATAGCTGGAGGGGTCTGGCTCGCAGTTGGGAGCCGCGGCCAGGTCGATCTGCCACAGACGGGCCAGCTCGGTGGTCAGCGTGGCGTCATAGAGCGAGACGCGGAGATAGTTCAGGCCAGGTGGCGGCGGCGGCGGCGGGTCGCCCGTCCCCCAGGCGGCCGCAAAGGCGCTGTAGTCGCCGACCCAGAAGCTCACCGACTGGGCATCGGGCGGAATGCTCACCAACTGGTAGAGCAATTCGTGGTTGGCGACGCCCGGCGGGCCGTAGAACTCGGCTCGGTGGTCGGCCGAATTGACCAACTCGCGGCCTTGCCCGCTGAATTCGCCCCAACTGCGCGGCCCCAGGGTGAAGTGCTGGTTGCGGATCGCATTGGGCGCTTGCGCCGGCGAACACTCGGGTGTCACCGGGGGGCGCGGCGGAACACAGGTCATGGTCGGCGTCGGCGTCGGTGTCAAGGTCGGCGTGCGGGTGGGCGTCACCGTCCGCGTGGGGGTGCGGGTCGGTGTGCGCGTCACGGTGCGCGACGGCGTCGGCGTGACGGTCGGGAAGCGCGTCACGGTCACAGTCGGCGTGGCGGTGATGGGCGGCACATTGACCGAGCACGGCAGCCCCTGCGGCGGCTGGCACAACTCGAACTGCCAGATTTTCTCCAGCCACTGGTTGTCGGCGATAT
>JAHCIP010000292.1 GCA_026129165.1 Anaerolineae bacterium | reverse complement strand
TGGCGGTGCTCGTGGCGGTCGGGGTCTCGGTGGGCGTTGCCGTCGCCGTCGCCGTCGGGGTGACGGTGGGCGTCGGGCTGACCAGGGGCAGGGGGCCACTGGACACCAGCACCCGATCATGGGAACCGCCGGCCGTGTCGTACAGCTGATCGGCCACGTAAAGATTGCCGGCCGCGCTGACATCAATCCCTGAATAACCTGAATCGACGGCCGTGTTGGTGTGCGGGAAGGCCGGAATAGTGATCGTCCCGACCGATGAGAGGTCGGCCGCGCTGAGTACTGCGATCTGCGAGGTGTTGGCGCGGTACTGGCTGACAAAGAGGGTACCGCTGTAGAGCGCTACATCAAATGCCCCTGGCAGGGCCACCGCAGTGGCCGAGGCCAGATTGCTCTCAATGCGATAGACAAAATTGGCGTCGGGGTTGGTGGGGTTACTCGTATCCGTTGCGGCAACGAAAATCGTCCCGTCCGAAGCGACTTCCAGCCCTCGGAGGAAGCCCCGCGTCGAGAAGCCGGGCAGCGTGGCGAGGTTGAACGTGCCGCTGGCGCCGAAGGTTGTGTCCAGGACAGGCGCGGCGGCATTGGTCACGTCGAAGCGTTGGATATAGGCTTCACCGGGCCCCCCCTCGCGCGTCGCATAGACATAGTATGGGGTGCCGAGCTGCACGACGCTGACGCCGCCAAAGCGTTTGTCCTGGGTGGCTGGGTCAGGGGCTGTACTCAGCTTGGCGATCACGGCGAAGGTCGAGGCGTCCAGAAGGCCGAGGTAGGGTTTCTCTGGCAGGGTGCGGTCACCGGAGCCGTAGTAGACATAGCCCCGGTCGTCCATCGCCACGCCGCGCGCCTGTTCGCGGCCGGCCTGAAGGCCGGTGAGACTATCGGTGGCGTAGAAGGCTTCGACAGGGGCTGGGGGAATGGCAGAGGTGCTGTAGCGGCGGATTTGGCGGCCCTGGCTGGAGTTCTGGAGCCAACTGGTGAAGAGCTTGGCGTCATCGCTCGACAGGGCCAGACCACGCAGGCTGTTGGTTTCGGTCGAGCCGCCCCCCGCCGTCTGATCTACTAGGGCCGTCCACGTCAGAGCGGCGGGCGCGTAGAGGCGCTCGGCGGCGTTGACAACGGCGAGGGGGGGCGCGTCAGCCAGCGGCAGGGCGGCCTGCGCCGGCGCATTCAGGAACGCGGCGAGAAGCAGACCCAGCACGAGCAGGCCGAGGAATGGGCCAACCCGGCGAACAGACAACAGCAGCGCTGCCCATCGTGTGGGTAACGCGAGTCGTCGCGATGATAGCCTGTTCATAGCTCTACCCCCCTCAGGCGAGCGTACTATCTGGCAATTAAGGCCTTGTAATAATAAACGTATGGATGGGGGAATAGTTATGGCACAGCAGGGGATAAAAAGCCCGCGCCAGTCCGAGGACCGGCGCGGGATGCTCAGGCGCGTCGCTGTCTAGGCTGTACTGGCTCGTCGCCCCCACGGTAATAGGTCGGCCGTTAGGAACGCCAGTCGATGGACGGATGCTCATTCGAGTAGTCCCAGTGCGGGTCGTGGATAATCGTGGCCGGCCGCCAGTCGAGGGAGGGGTGCTCATTGGCATAGTCCCACCCCTTCTGATTGACCATCGGGTCCGCCGGCCGCCAGTCCATCGAGGGATGCTCGTTGGCATAGTCCCATCGCCGGTCGCTCACATACGAAGCGGGTAGCCATTCAACCGAGGGGTGCTCATTGCTATAGTCCCAGCGTCTGTCATAGACGACGGGGTCGGCGGGCCGCCAGTCGAGCGCGGGGGCTTCGTTGCGATAGTCCCACCGCGCGTCCTGGACCACGACCGTATCGGCCGCACGCCACTCGATAGATGGATGCTCGCTGGTGTAGTCAAACGTTTGGGCCGTCTGGCCGCAGGCGGTGATGCCGAACAGCAAGAGTAGCCCGACCAACGCGAGCAGTACAGCGTGTCTGGTAATCTTCATCATATCCTCCTTTGTCTGTAGCACAGACGTTGCCGGAGGCTGTTAAGGTGGGTCCGCGAGCCGTGCAGTCAGACAGCGACGCAGCCTTGTTACCACAGAGTAATTAGCCGGTCACGACGGGCAGGTTAGCCTTCTTCCAGGCGTTGAAGCCGCCACTCAGGCTCTTGACATTGGTGTAGCCCATTAGGTTGAGGGCGGTCAGGGCCAGCGCGCCGCGGTGGCCAATGGCGCAGTAGACCACGATGGGGGCCGTCTTGTCCTGGGGCAGCTTGTCCAGGCTCTTGGTGAGCGAGCGCATCGGGATATTGACGGCGCCCGCGATGAAGCCGTTGTCCTGGAGTTCCTTGGCCTCACGCACATCGAGGATGAAGGGCTTGGCGGCGGCCATCTGCTCCTGGAGCTTGGCCGGCGCAACGCCGTTGAAGCCGTCGGGTAGCGCGGACAGATACTTGTCCAGCGCGGCGAGCATGGCAGCGTCCACTTGCGGGGCGGTCCCGGCCTTGGCGGCCATCGGCTCACCCGTGACCACGGGCAGGTTAGCTTCCTTCCAGGCGGTGAAGCCGTTACTCAGGCTCTTGACGTTGGTGTAGCCGAGCAGGTTCAGGGCTTCCAGGACAATCCCCCCGCGATGGCCGATGCCGCAGTAGACCACAATCGGTTGATCCTTGGCGGGCAGCTTGTCCAGGTTCTTGAGCACTTGGCGGATGGGGATATTGACCGCGCCCTCGATAAAGCCGCCGTCCTGGAGTTCCTTGGCTTCGCGCACGTCGAGGATAAAGGGCTTGGCGGCGGCCATCTGCTCCTGCAGCTTGGCCGGCGCGATGCCATTGAAGCCGTCGGGCAGGGTCGAGATGTACTTGTCTACGGCCGCGTTCATATCAAAAGCGGGCTGGGCGGCCGGGGCCTGCTGTTGGGGTGCGGCCGGTACTTGCTGCGGGGCCGGGGCCTGAGGCTGGGCCGCCGGCGCGACGGCCTGGGGCTGTTGGACCGGGGCGGCCGTTTGGGTCGGCGCGCCACAGCCGGCGACGAGAGCGAGCACGATGAAGAAGCCGAACATCAGGCGGTAGAGGCGAGTCTTAGACTGCATTGGTTTTCTCCTTAGCGATTGAGTTTGATTCAGGCTTATTTAGATATCAGGTTTGATTAGTCGGGCAAGCTGCCCCCTGTACAGGTTCAGCTAGGCCTGTTGGACAACTATCTCCGTCGGTTCGTCCGTCTCAGGCGTCTCGACGGCCGGCGCGGCGGGCGTCAGCTCCTCCAGCCACCTGGCGTGTTCCAGCCGTGCGTACTCTGGCGAGACGTAGCCCGTCGTCATGGCGGGCAGGGCATCGTAGACAAAGGTAAAGTACACGTGGCCGACGAATAGGACTGTGACTGCCAGCATCGAGACATCGTGGAGCATCGCCATCACCGGCAGCCAGGTCGCGCCGAGACTGCCTTTGAGGAACCATAAGGCCAGGCCGGACAGCGAGACCGTGATGAAGGCCAGGAAGGTGCCGGCGTGGTGCAGCTTCTGTCCGGCGTTCAGGCGGCCCTGCGGCGGCAGGCCCGCCGCGTGCCCCAGGAAGTAGCCCGGAAAGTGTTTGAGCCACGCCCAGTCCTCGCGGTCATAGGTGAATATCTCGACCAGCAATTCGCGGGTCTGGCGCGGGTTCAGTAGAGCATACGCGAAGGGCAGCGCCATAAACAGGACCGCGCCGACGCGATGCAACGTGGGGCCAACGCCGCCCCAGGCGATAAAGCTGAGCGGCGGCCACAGCAGGGCCAGCCCCGTCACGAGCAGGGTCAACACCGTGCCCACGCCGAGCCAGTGGACGAGCCGCTGGCGGGGTCGGTAGCGCAGGATGCGGGTTTCAACGGCCGCTGTCATCGCCTGCCTCCCCCTGGGCCGCCTGGGCGGCCAGTGCCCTCTTTTCCCGATGGTGCTCGCGGCGGGCGAAGACAAAGGCCAGCGCGGTTGCCAGCACACTCAACCCGGTGATGCCCTGGGTAAGGGGTTGGACGCCCCGCTGCCAGGCGGTGATGGTCGTGGGTACTTGCGGTTGCTCCGGCAGGCCGAAGGCGAGCGGCTCGTCGGGGAGGACGAAGAGCGCGCCCAGCCCGCCAAGCTGTGTCTCGCCATAAACCTGGGCCGAGGTGAACCGCTTCGCCAGCAGGGCCGCTCGCTCCCGGGCCAGGCTCAGCATACTCTCGCGCGGCCCCAACTTCAGCGCGCCCGACGGGCAGGTCTGGACGCACCAGGGTTCTTGCCCTTCCTGCGTCAGGTCCGTACACCCGGTGCACTTGGAAACATGCCCGTCCACCATCTCGGGGATACCATAGGGACAGGCATCCACACAGTAGCCGCAGCCGGAGCACTTCGCCAGGTCCACGGCGGTCAAGCCGTCCACCTTGCTCAAAGCTCCGGTGGGACACACCGCCACACATGCCGCGTCCGCGCAGTGGAAGCAGCGGTGATGCACAAACGAGCCGGTCAGGTTCGGGAAGCGGCCGCGCACGTCTTCGCGGATGTGGATGTAAGCCTCGCCGGGAGCTAGTTCGCGCCCTGTCTTGCAGGCGACGATACACGCCTGACACCCGATGCACTGGCCGAGGTCTACCAGGATCGCATTCTGTCCCATGTTAGACCTCCTTCACCAGGCGGACGAAGTTGACGCGCAACCCGGCGCCGCCGGACACCGGGTCGAGGGCGTAGTGGGTCTGCAGGGCCGCATCGCTCGCGCCCTTCTTATGCGCTCGCTTCATCCCCGGCGCGTTGTGGCCGAAGCCGTGGACCATGTAGACCGCGTCGGGGCGGATGCGTTGCGTCACCTTGACCCGCACCGGGCCCTCGCGCACGCCGTCCATGTTTTCCAGCCGGACGTAGGCGCCGTTCTGGATACCCAGTTTCGCCGCGACATCCTCGTTCAGCCAGACCTCGTTCTCGCTGAACAGTTCGTTCAGGATGGGCGTGTTCTGAGTCTTGGCGAAGGTGTGCAGTGGGTGGCGGCCATACAGTAGGCGGAAGAAGCCATCGGGCGGCTCGGCGGGCGGCGTGAAGACGGGTAGGGGGGGCTGGCCCGCGTGCGCCAGCGCCTCCGAGTACAGTTCGACCTTGCCGCTATCGGTCGGGAATGCTGGCTGGTCACCCGTCTCGAAGTCCGCGATGTAGGGCTTGCCCTTCTGAATGACTATACCCTCCTGCTCGCGCAGCTTGTCCAGGTTCAGACCGAGCGAACTCAGCCGTGTGTTCAGATACTCCTCGGCCGTCTTGAACGGGAAGAAGTCTTCCAGCCCCAGCCGCATGCCTAGCTCGCGCGCCATCCACCAGCCGGGTTTGGCCTGGCCGGGCGGCTCAATGGCCGGCTCGCGCAGGGCGATGTAGGGCGTCTTGTGGCCGCACGCCCATAGCTCGTCATAGCGTTCCAGATACGTCGCTTCCGGCAGCACCACGTCCGCCCAGGCAATGTGGTCCTGGGGCAGCACATCAATCGCCATCACGAAGTCGAGCTTCTGCAGCGCCTGCTTGGTGCGCGGCACGTTGGGGACGGTGTGCAGCAGGTTCGTCCCGTAGACCACCAGCCCTTTAATCGGGTAGGGCTGGCCCGTCACCATCGGCTCAATGAGTTCTTGGATCGCTGTCGCGCCGCGCAGGAACTTCTCGCGCGCGCCGTCCGCCCGGGTCTTACCCGTGGGTCCTGGAGGCAACACGGCCTCCTTGCCAGGGGCGGCCCCTCAGCCACCGGCGCCGCCCGTGACGGCGTAGGGGGGATGGGGATACTCATCCAGGAATGGTGGTTTGTTAAAGTACAGGCCGCCCGGCTGGCCCAGCGCGCCGAGCAGGGCATTGATGATGTAGACGGCCCGCATGCGCTGGGTGTCGTCACCGTACCAGACGACGTGGCGGCCGGGCACGATCACCGACTGGGGCCGCGCGGCGGCCATGTCGCGCGCCGTCGCGCGAATCTGGTCCGCGCTCAGGTCGGTCAGCGGCGCGGCCCACTCCGGCGTGAAGGGCTGGACGTGGGCGGCGAGTTGGTCGAAGCCGCTGGTCCAACGGTCCACAAACTTTTTATCGTACAGGTTCTCGGTGATGAGGACATGGGTCCAGGCGAGGAGCAGCGCTAAGTCGGTCCCCGGCTTGATGGGCAGCCAGGTGTCGGCCTTCATGCCCACCGACGAGAAGCGGGGGTCCACAACAATGAGCTTCGCGCCACGCGCCCGCGCGTTGGCGAGGTCCTGCATCGTGGTGTTGCGGGAGTCTTCGCCAATGTGGGTGCCAATGAGGACGATGCACCTTGTCTGGTCCCAGTCCACCGGCTCGTGGTTGCCGATGCTGCGCCCATAGGTCAGCAGGGCGGCTTCCTCACGCGGGCTGGTGCACAGCGACATGGACGGCTTGGCGGCGTTGGGGCTACCCCACGCCTGGGGCAGGTAGTCGGTGAACCAGAAGTCGCCGGACGTGTGGCCGAAGAAGGCGATAGCCTCGGGGCCGTCTGAGTCCTTGATCTTGAGCATCGCCTTAGCAGCGGTGTCCAGCGCCTCGTCCCAGGTGGCCGTGCGGAACTTACCCTCGCCGCGCGCGCCGGTCCGAATCAGGGGCTGCGTCAGGCGGTCAGGGTCATAGGTAAACGAGACGCCAGCCTGGCCTCGGCCGCACAGCATCCCCCGGCTCTTGGGGTCCTTGGGGTTGCCGTCAATCTTGTAGACGCGGCCATTGACGCTCTGCACGACGATGCCACAGCGCCACGGACACATATCGCAGTAGTTATAGGTGGTTTTGACCTGTCCCTGGCGATACCAGGGTAGGGGGACGCCCAGCCGCGTCAGGCTCTCCAGGAAGGGCTGGACGGCGCGGTCGGCCAGGGCCAGGGCCGCCACCGCCATGCCCGATCCTTTTAGAAAGCCGCGACGCGTGACGTCGGGTGTTTGACGGACCATGACTGTTTCTCCTCCAACCGCGCCTCACGCTCCATGGCGCGGCGGATAAAGCACAACGCGCTCGACAACCATTCCTGGTCCAGGTTCTCCTTGGGGATACTGCTGCACGCGCCCGCCTCCCACAGGCATTGGCGGTATTGGCGCAACTGCATGGGCAGCAGGACAACGGTACGGATGCGCGGGTTGGCCTGGACCAGATCACGGATGAGTTGGGGGGTCTCGCTGTTGGCGAGCGCCCAATCCAGGAAGATCACATCGTCGAGGCTGGCTCGCACGCGGCGTAACATCTCCTGGCGCGAGCCGACCCAGACCACATCCAACTCGTGCGGCACGAGGCAGAGCGCCGCCTGGAGCAGGTCGCGCATCAGGGCTTGCGACTCAATATCGGGGATCGCCATCAGGACGCGAATCGGCATACCAGCCTCCGAGCGACAGGAATCGCCGGCTGAGGGCAGTGGAGCGTCGGCGCAGGGCCGACGGGCGCTGACTTGAACCTGCCAGGGTGGACAACGTCCAGATGCTTAGCGAGCCGCCCCCCCACCGAGTGGTGTTGAGACGGCTCGCACAGCGCAGGAGGGAAGATAAATTCGGGAGAGGATTATTTTCTGCCCCCAGTGTACCTCAGTTCGAATAGTTTGTATATCAGGGAAAACCCAGCAGATGCGGCGGAAAAAGCCTGACAGAACCACCGTGGTTAGTGGTCAGTGGTCAGTGGTCAGTGGTCAGTGGTCAGGGCGCAGGGCGCAGG
>JAHCIP010000291.1 GCA_026129165.1 Anaerolineae bacterium | reverse complement strand
TGTCAGGCGGTAGAAGCTCGTCTCCAACGTCGGCTCGCCCCGCCGGCAGGCCAGGTCCAGCGAGCCATCGGCCAGGACAAGGCGCGGGCCAGCCGCGCCCGCCTGGGGATGCGCCGCCATAAAGGCGAGCATGTCGGCTAGCGCGGTAGGCGGCAGCAGGGTGTCGGGGTTGAGGAGGAGGGCGAACCGGTACGACGGAGGACCCCCCATTGCCGGGGGCAGGTGGAGGACAGAGGACGGAGGAGGAGTGGTAGATGACTTGCTGCTCGTGGACGTCTCACCTGTCACTCGCCACTCGTCACTCTCGGAGTGCGGCGCTTCGTCGGCGAGGGGGCGGAAGCCAGCGGCGCGCAAACCCAGGTTGTTGGCGTAGGAGTAGCCGCCGTTGACAGGAGTGCGGATTAGCCGGGCCTGCGGAAACTCGGCGGCGACCATGTCCGCGCTGCCATCGGTGGAGCAGCTATCCACCACCGTCACACTGTAGCTAAAGTCGCCCGCGCTGGCGAAGACCGAGCGCAGGCAATCGCGTAGCAGGTCGCGCACATTGTACTGCACGATGATGATGGCTAAATCGAGCATCACTTGACCCTTTTCCTGGCCCGCCACCACACCCCTACCGGGTAGCCAACCATCTTGGCGAGGTCGCCAGTCAGCCGAATCAGGGGGACCCAGGTAGCGGCCCGCAGGCGGCGCCGCCAGGGCCAGCCGTCGGTCAGGCGGCGCAGGCGTTTGAACGGCGCGAATAACATGGCGGCCAGGCCCAGCGGCAGGCCCAGCCAGAGGGCCGGCCAGCGCCAGCCAAGGGCGGCGAGCAGCGGGGCGGCGATGCCGTAGGTCAGATAGCGGACGGCGTGGCGACGCGGCCACAGACCCGCCTTGCCGTCGCCGCGCGCGTACAGATAGTACTGGCGGGCAAAGCCGCGCAGGTGCGGGCGGGGGCGGAAGTGGGCGAGGGCGGCCGGCGCCCAAGCGAAGTCGGGATACTGCTCGCGCAGCGCCAGGTCGAAGATCACATCCTCACAGTAGTCCAGCCATTCCGGGTAGCCGCCCACCGCCGCCCAGGCCGTCTTGCGGAACGCCACCGACCGGCTGGATGGGATGAAGCGGTCGGGGCGCACGTCTTCGACGGTGGGCAGCGTCGTGGCGCCGAGCGCCGTCTCGAACACCGTCTGCGGGTCGGGGACAAAGAAACCGCTGACCACCTGGACTGCTGGGTCGGTCAGGGGCGCGACCAGTTCGGCCAGCCATTGGGCTTCCAGCCATACCCCTGCATCGGTCGAGGCAATGATATCGCCGCTAGCCGCCGCGATGGCCTCGTTGCGGCCCTGGGCGATATTCGAGCCAGGCGCGGGGAGGATACGCAGCGGCCAGGGGGCGTGGGCGGCATAGCCTTCCAGCAGCGCGACCGTGCCATCGGTCGAGCCGCCGTCGGTCACGACGACTTCGTCGGGCGGTCGCGTCTGCGCCAGCAGCGAGTCCAGCAAGCGCGGCAGCGAACTCACCTCATTTTTCACGGTGCAGATAACACTGACTCTCATAACTTAGCTCAGGCCGTGCGCAGGGCGCGCCAGATTTCGCCCACCGAGAGGCGCTTGCCATACATGAGCAGCCCGGCGCGGAAGACCCGCGCGCCGCCCCAGATGGCGAACACCAGAAAGCCGGCGAGCAGCGCCAGGCTCAGGCCAATCTCCAGCGGCGGGACGGTGGTGACGGCGAGCCGAATCATCATCATCATGGGTGAGGACAGCGGGAACAGGCTGAGCGCCTGGGCAATCGGGCCGTTGGGGCGCGGCAGAATCAAGCTGCTGAACGATAGGGGCATGACGGCGGAAAAGGTAAAAATCGCCGCCACCTGCTGCCCCTCGCGCAGCGACGTGGCAATCGAACCGCTGACGGCCATGAGGGTCGCGTAGAGCAGGTAGCCGAGCAGGAAGTAGACAATGCCCAGTAGGAGGGTCGAGAAGGGGATCTGAATACCCGTGAGAAAGGACAGGGCGCTGAGGCCAGCCAGGGCAATCACCGTCAGCCCCCCCAGCCAGACGCCTACCTGGAGCAGACCAAGCGCGCCCAGCCCCAGGATTTTACCTGTGAGCAATTGGGTAGGCGCTACCGACGACAGCAGCACCTCCATGACACGTGTCTCTTTCTCCTCGCTCACGCTCTGAAGCATGAAACCCGACGCGGTGAAGATACTCACAATGAGCAGGATGGACAGCAGGAACGGGATGATGAAGCTCAACGGGTTGAAGTTGGTCGAGCGGCCGCCCTCGCCCACCTGCACCACGGTAGGACGGACGGGGAGGCTGGCTCGCTCGCGCACCTGCGGGTCGTTGACCAGGCTAAGCACGCCGCTACGTAGGAACTCCCGCAGGCGCGTCGTGCCGATTTCGCTGCCGAATAGCTCGCTGCCCGCCGTGTAGATGGTCACGGCGCCCGTCGCCAGGTAATCGGGGGGAATCACCGCCAACGCCCCGATGGTTTCCCCGCGCAACGCCGTCATGCCCACGTCCTGATTCGGGTAGGCGATGAACTCGGTCGTCGAAGGCAGGCGGAGAGGAGATTGGTTGACATAGCCAATGGGCCGGGTGATGGGCGTGAATTGCTGGCCGACGGTACGGGCCAGCGAGCCGCCGGCGAAGGCGGAGATCAGCGTACCAATCAGCCCCAGCGCCGGGATGAGTAGCGTGACGAAGACAAAGCCGGGGCGGCGAACATTGGTGATAAACTCGCGCAGGGCGATAACGATAATCTTACGCATGATTCTGCTCTGGGCCTTCGATGCCCCGTCCTTCCACCGCCGCGATAAATATGGCGTCGAGGGGCGGCGTCGCCAGTTCGAAGCGATGCACGACAATATCCCGCGCCACCAGTTGACGGAGCAAGTCCTGCGGCGTGACGCCCGGCTCCAGGTAGGCGACGACACCCCGACCATTGGGTTCGACGCGGTGGACACCCGTTAGCCCGTCCAGGTCACCTTCCACGTCCAGGCGGACGGCGTTCTCGGTGTAGCGGGCGCGGATCGAGCCAAGGTCGCCATAGAGGACGGCGCGGCCGTGATTGACGAGCAACAGGCGGTGGCACAGAGCTTCGGCCTGCGCCAGTTGGTGCGTGCTCAGGATGAGAGTCGTGCCAGCCTGGACCAACTCGCGGATAATGTCCTTGACCAACTCGATGTTGAGCGGGTCCAGGCCGGAGAACGGCTCGTCCAGGATGACCAGGGCAGGGCGGTGCAGGATGGTCGCTACCAACTGGACCTTCTGCTGCATGCCCTTGCTGAGTTCGTTCAGCTTCCGCTTGCCCCACTCGGCCAGCTCGACCCGCTCCAGCCAGCGCGCTGCCTGCTGCTGCGCGTCGTGGCGCGTCATGCCCTTGAGTTGGCCCAGGTAAACCAGCGTCTCCAGGACGCGGGCGCTCCGATATAGCCCGCGCTCTTCCGGTAGGTAGCCGATGCGGTCCTTGAGCGAGTCGCTCAGGGGCTGGCCGAGGATATGGACCGTGCCGCTATCAGGCTTGATGATGTCCATCAACATGCGGATGGTGGTAGACTTGCCCGCGCCGTTCGGTCCCAGCAGCCCAAAGACCTCACCCACGTGGACCTCAAAACTCAAATCCTGGACCGCGACGACACCATTATAATGCTTACTGACGTGACCCACTTCGATGGCGTTAATTGTGTTCAAAGGACAACCTCTCACGCCTACTGTATTCTCTCTACGTCTATACACCTCGCCAGGTTCCTGTTCAAGCCTACATTATAGGAGCGTGCCCGTGCTTCGCCAAACCCCTCCGAGGTTAGACTTACGGCGTCAAACAAGCTATAATCTGGCGAGAATAGTCCACCGGGAATAACAGGGATGATCGCCTCTTTAGATGGTGTATTGTTGGCACAAGATGACTCGACGGTGGTCGTGGGCGTGGGGGGCGTGGGCCTGCGCGTGCGCGTCCCGACGACGGTACTCGACCAGGCGGGCGCGTTGGGCAGCCGCATCAGCCTCCATACCCACCTGCATGTGCGTGAGAATGAGTTGGCCTTATACGGCTTTAAGACCGAGGCAGAGCTAGACCTGTTTGAGCAGTTGCTCAATGTTAAGGGCGTCGGCCCGCGCATGGCGATTGGTATCCTGTCGCGTATCAGCCCGGAGACACTGCGCTCGGCCATCGCGGCGGGGCAGGTGGACGTGCTGACTCAGGTGCCGGGCGTCGGCCGGCGCACGGCGCAGCAGATGATTGTGGACCTGAAGGGCAAGCTGGACCTGGCGAGCGTCGGGGTGACGGGGGCGACGGCCGGTTTTGGCTTCGCCGATGCCGAGGTCATCGAAGCCCTGACGAGCCTAGGCTACAGCGCGGCCGAGGCGCAGGCCGCCGTGCGCGCCCTGCCGGCCGACGCGGGCCTAACCACTGAAGAGAGAATCCTCCGCGCCTTGCAGGGGTTCGGGGGCGGGCGATGATGCACCCCCCCTGTCGAGACGCGACAAAATGCCCCGTACTCGGGGTAGGTCGCGTCTCGACAACGACGCGCCTATCTACCTGGGCTGTCCGTGTCCTTTGCCTCCTGGCCTTCGCCCTGGCCGGGCTGGTCGCGTCGGACGCCGAGGCCGCCCAGGCGCCCACCGACCTGTATGCCGCCGCTGACGCGCTAACCGTCTACCCGTCGCCACCCGCCAGCGGCGATACTTTAAGCCTGAGCATCACGGCCCACAACGGGGGCGGCCGGCCGCTACGGAACATCCAGGCGGCGGTCTACCTGCGCAGCGGGGGCGAGGACAAGCTGCTTACCGAGGCGACGTTGCCGGGCGCGCCGCCCGCCGGGACGGCCAACACCGTCGTGGACTGGGCCTGGGATACTCAGGGGCTAACGGGACCGCAAACCCTGGTGGTCCACCTGGACCCGAAGGATTTGATCCAGCAGGGGGACGAGAACGCGGCCAACAATGTGGCCCAGGTGACGGTGGACCTGGAACCGCCACCCGTGGATGAAGTGGGCGTCCAATGGGCAAAGGCTGAGAGCGCCTGCTGCACTTTCCATTATTTAACCCATAGTGCGGCAGCCCGTGACCTCGACGCCATCAAGACCGAGGCGGACGCGGCCCATGCCTTTGTGGAGCAGACGCTCGGTATCCAGGCGTCAAAGCGGATGGATGTCTATCTGGTGCCGCGCACCATTGGGCATGGCGGCTTCGCCATGGGCTACCTGGTGCTGTCGTATCACGACCGTCATTACCCCAATGGTCGCTTTCACGAGGTCATGCGTCACGAGGCGACGCACGGTTTGCAGGAGGCGTGGGCGCCAGGCGACTCGATTACGATGATGGGGGAGGGGCTGGCCGTATGGGTTACCGGCGGTCATTTCAAGCCGGAGCCGGTGCGCGAGCGCGCCGCCGCATTGCTGGCGATTAACCAGTACATTCCGTTCGACCAGTTAGTCAACGATTTTTATGACAAACAGCACGAGACGGGCTATATCGAAGCGGCTGGATTTATCCAGTACCTGGCGGAGACCTACGGCCAGGACAAGCTGGCCGAGACCTTCCGCAGCCTGCAGCGGGGCCGGGGTGACCGCGACTACACCGTGCTCGACCGGGCGCTGAACAAGGTGTTTGGTAAGGGCGCAGCGGACATGGAAACCGAGTACCGCGCCTGGCTGGCGGCCACAACGCCCGACCCGACCCAGGAGCGCGACCTCGTCGATACTATCCTGTTTTTCGATACGGTGCGCCGCTACCAAGCGGCCCTCGACCCGACGGCCTACTTCCGCACTCCCTGGATGCCCAATATCCAGGCGGCGGAACGGCGCGGCTTGATTGCCGACTACATGCGGCACCCAGAGACGCCGGTGAACCTGGCGCTGGAGACGATGCTGCTCGACGCCTCGGAGGCCCAGTACGCCGGTGACTATGACGCGATGGAGGCGATGCTGGGGCGGGTAACGGCGATACTGGACGCCCATGAGGCCCATCCAGAGACGGACTGGGCCAGCCTGTTCACCGATCCCGTCGCGGCGGCCACCCTGGACGCGGTCCAGGCGGCGCAGGCGCGAGGGTACGAAGCCCAGCGGGTCGAGGTAAACGGCGACCAGGCCGCCATCTGGGCCACGCGCGGCCCGGAGGACCTGCTCTATCGCCTGACCGCCCGCCAACGGGCCGGCGGCTGGCAGTTATTGGAGTGGGTGTTCAGGGGCGGTATGGAGAGCGAGACGGGGTGAGGGGTTCACACAATCGGTCGAGATGGTCGTCAACGCCGGGCGGGAAGCCGTCCGAGCCTGTAAGGAGGTTGTATGCCAGGCCCACGTGTCAAAGACTGGATGACTCGCCACCCGGTGACGATCCATCGTGGCTCGTCCATCCTGGAGACGCGCGAACTGATGGATGAAGAGCAGGTGCGGCGCCTCCTCGTGCTGGATGACGATGGTACGCTGATAGGAGTGGTCACGGCTGGCGATGTGCGCGAGGCGTGGCCCTCGCCGGTGTCCAGCCTGGAGCCATTCGAGCGCAAGGCGGCTCTGGCCGAGATACCCATCGAAGAAGTCATCGAGCATGACCCCATTAGCGTCCATCCCGACGCGACGATTCAGGAAGCCGCCGACATGATGTTCGAAAACAAAATTGGCGGCCTGCCCGTCGTCGCGGATGGCAAGCTGCTAGGGCTGATCACCCAGTCGGACCTGATTCGCGGTCTCGTGCGTATGTTGGACGAGACGGAACGAGCCGAACGCCAGGCCGTTCCCAAACAATAGCTTCATCCATTCGATTTCGAACGTTTCCATACCCCATTTGAGGTACTCCCATGCGCTGGACTCCGCGTGCCCAACAAGCCCTTGACAACTTTCTCGCTCAGGTGCCTGAGGACTGGCGCGACCGTGTGCGTCAAACCGCGCTTCGCGCGGCGGAGACGCAGGCGCTCCAAATTGGCAATCACATCGTAGACATGGATGAAGTCATCCTCGGCTACATCCAGGCAACGCCCGCAAGCCTGCGCCCGGCGTTGCGGGGGGTGCTGGCAGCCTCGGGCGTCGACGTCAACCGCTACAAACAACACCTGGTATAAGAGGACGCTATGTTGAACCTGGCTCCGGAGACCCTGGTCGAACTTGACCTCGCGCACCTGATTCACCCCCAATTCAACCGCGCGGTCCACCTGGACTTTGGCCCCATCATCATCACCGAGGGCAAGGGCGCCATCCTGACCGATATCCACGGCCACCGCTACATTGACGGGTTGGCCGGGCTGTGGAATGTCACGGTTGGTCATGGCCGCGAGGAACTGGCCCAGACCGCCTACGACCAGATGCGCAAGCTGGCCTACTTCTCGGCCTACACGGGCATGACCAATATCCCGGCCATCGAGTTGGCGGCCAGGATGGCCGAGATCGCCCCCCCCAACCTCAACGCGATTTACTTTACCACGGGCGGCGCGGAGTCCAACGAGAGCGCCATCAAGACGGCGCGCTTCTACTGGAAGCAACGGGGCTACGCCAACAAGGTCAAGATTGTCTCGCGCCGCTTCGCCTACCACGGCGTCACGGCCATCGCGTCCCAGGCGACGGGCATGCCCGCCTTCTGGAAGGACTTTGAGCCGCACGCGCCGGGCTTCATCCACGTCGCCCCGCCCTACCCCTACCGCTTCACGGGCGACCTGGGGGGC
>JAHCIP010000290.1 GCA_026129165.1 Anaerolineae bacterium | reverse complement strand
CAGTTGGTCGCGGCGGCGCGGTAGTAGAGGCACGAGCTGTTGTATTCAACTCACGCGATAGACAGTCAACCCCCGTAGTCTTGAGACTACGGGGGTTGACTATCGGCGAGAAGCTATCGTCCTGGAGCGTCACAGAGTTGTTCGCATGGCCTCATCAAGCTGGCTGCATCACGGGCTGCGTCGCCAGCGGCAGGCCCAGTTGCTCCCGATACCCGATGCCGTCTATCAGGTGCCAGATTTCAACGGTCTTGCCATCCTCCAGGCGCATCATCATTGTCCATATCACATTGGCGTGCTTACCGGTCTCGACGTGAGTACATTCGACCGTTCCGAGCCAACCGCTCCAGCCGTCCTCAAAGATCACCTTGTCGTAGGTCACGTGGAAGTCTCGAAGGATCGTGCGGCTGTACATGATCCACTCTTTGTAGGCGTCCAGTCCAACCTTATCGGGGCCGGGGGGAAAGTGGGTGACAACACCGGACGCCATAACCTCACTCAGTAGCTCGAGATTACCTCTGTTCCAGGCTTCTTCACCCGCGCGTATGTGCTTGGCCTTGACCTCCTCGTCCATGACTCACCTCCTTGTGAACCACCTCGCCCTTCAAGGGGCTTGCCTCGGTCCATGCCACCAGCATCTTCTTACCAGGCCTACTGTTATTCTACTTCTCGGCATGACCAAGCGCGTGGTGATATCTCCACCCCCGGTGAAGAAAGTGCAACGAATCAGGGCGAGCCGTGTGATATACTTTCGGGTTTGCGATTCGCGGCGAGCCTAGGCCACCACGTCCCCCACAATCTGGCTGCCAGCCGCCACCACGGCATTACGCAGTACGACAGCATCCTTGATAATGACGTTGTCGCCGATGCGGCAGTCGCGCTCGATGTAGACGCGCGGGCCGATGACGCAGCCGCGTCCGATCTCGACGCCTTCCTCGATGCGGAGCGGGGTAATCAGGTGAGTGTTCTGGCCGACGGTGCGCGGGGCCAACTGGGGCTGGTCGCCGCCCTGGAGCAGGTAGTGGCGGTTAATCGCCAGCAGGTCAGCGGCGTTGGTGACGGTCAGGCGGCTGTCGGTGAGCAGGCCGTAGACGCCGCCCCGGTCGTCAATGAGCATCTGGATGGCGTCCTGGAGTTCGTACTCACCACGGGGCGACACGGGAACGCGGGGTAGGTAGTCCAGCAGCGAGGGACGGAAGATGTAGAGGGGCAAGCTGGCGATGTCGGAGGGCGCATCCTGCGGGCGCGGCTTCTCCACGATGCGCAGCACCTGCCCGTCGCGCCATTCGACCACGCCTGTCTTGCCCAATAGGTCGGGGCTAATCCGCATCAGGCTCAGGACGGCCTGCGCGTCGGGGAGGGCGGAGAAGTGGGCGATGAGCGCGGCGACGTGTTCCGTCGCGACGAGGTTATCACACGCCGAGAGGATAAACGGGCCGTGGATGTGACCGGCAGCGCGAGCCAGCGCATCGGCCATGCCGCGCCGTTCAGCCTGGAAGACAAATTCCACCTGGACATCCGGCTCCAGCCGTCCGTACTCTTGCACGAAGTACTCCATGATCATGGCGTCGGTCGGGCTGACGACGAGGACAAAGTCGCGCACGCCGTTGGCGACCAGCATCTGCATCACCCGCGCCACCATGGGCTGGCCGAGGATGGGGAGCATGGCTTTGCTGCGTGTGGTCGTGATGGGGTGGAGGCGGGAGCCTTTACCGGCGGCGAGGATAATGCCTTGCATAGAGGGTGTCCGTGGTGAGTGAAGAGAGGGATGTCATAGAGATGTCAACCATCGCCCGGTCACGAGGCTCCCCACCGCGCCCGCCAGGGCGCCGGCGAGGAAAGCCGCCACCAGGGCGGCGGCGGTCCGGTCTGGGGCAATGAGCGTATCGAACAGGGCCAGGCAGAGCAGCATCACCGTAAAGCCCAGCCCGCCTCCCACCGCCGAGACGCGGGTCCAACGCCAGGGCAGGCTAGGCTGCCCGCGCCAGGCGAAGCCCTGGACCAGACCCAGCCCCGCCCCCAACAAGCTGCCGATGACCAGCGCAATGGTAACTCGAATCAGGGTCTGCTGCCAGACCGCCTGAACAGGCAGGAGCCAGGTGGCGAGGCGGCCCAACGGCACGCCGAAGGCGACACCGAGGAGCCAGCCGAGAACCAGGCCGCCGAGGGTGAGAGGAATCCACCGCTGCGCCTGGTCCAGCCAGGGGCGGATGGCCCACCACTGCAGCAGGCTCAGGGCGAGGCCGACGGGCAGGCCCGTGCCGATCAGGAGCAGGACAGACTGGGGGGTGAGGAGGGGAAAGGCGGCCTCGTCGCCGGGTTGAAATGAGTCGCCGCGAAAGCCTGGGATGGCCGCGCGAATGGCGGCCAGACCCAGGCCCAAGCCGAGGGCATTGGCGAGCGTCCAGCGTGGTCCAATCGCCCTCATCCTGAGGTTACTTCTTCTTGCGCATCTGGCGGTACGCCCGGCTGATGAGGGCGCCGACGGCGCCGCCGCCAGCATAGCATAGCGCCGCGACGACAACCTCGCGACCAGGGCCGAGGACGACCAGGTTCCACAGCGACAGGTAGGTCGGTAGAATCAGCAACCACAACGACATCAACGCTTCGACAATCATCATGCCCTCCCACGACATGGTGTGATGGATATACTCTTGCCAGACCAACGCCGGCTGAGGCCAACCGCGCTGGCAACCGAGGCCAGGCACGGGTAAAACACTCACCCCCCCCGTTATTCGGGGGGGCCTTCAAGGCGCCGCAGCCAGGCGACGGTCTCGGCCAGGGCCTCACTCTTAAAGACCAGCGAGCCTGGCACAATCCCATCTGCGCCAGCCGCCCGTAGCACGGGAACAGTTTGGGGGCGGATACCGCCATCGGCTAACAACCGGACGTGCGTCGCCTCCGCCGCCTTCAACAGAGCGCGCATCGCGCGTAGACGCGGCGCGGCGTCAGGCGAGAGGCCCACCCCTTTGATGCCCAGGGCAGTGCCCATCATAACGATGACGTCCAGCCCCTGCAGATAGTGACGCACATCCTCAATGGGTGTTTCCAGGGCGACGGCCAGCCCGGCGCGGCAGCCCGCATCACGAATCTGATGCAATCGGTCGGCGACGGAAGGCCCCAGTTCAAGATGTACGGTCAGGATGTCGGCGCCCGCGGCGACAAAGTCGTCAATCAGCCGGGCTGGCTGATCGGCCATGAGATGGACGTGGAAGGGACGCACGGTGAGGGGGCGCAGGGCAGCGACGAGGTCGGGGAAGAAGAGCAGGCCGGGGACGAAGTGGGCGTCGGCCACGTCCAGGTGATACAGGTCCGCGTATGGTGCCGTCCGCTGAATTTCCTCGGCCAGCCGCGTTAGGTCGGCGGACCAGAGCGAAAAATCGAGCAGCAGACGGTCAGTTGGTAATGAGTTATACAACGGAAGTCAGCCTCGATTGGTCAGCTATTATACTCAAAAAACCGGGGATGGAAAAATTACGCAATAAGGGCCGCCGACTGAAGCCGCCGACTGAAGTCGGGGCTGATGGGCGCATGGCGCCGAACGTCGGCCTTCGCCGACGTCACGTCCACGTAGGTGGACGCTCGGCCATAGGCCCTCTAGCCCCGACTTATGAAGATTAACTAATTGTTGCCGCAATCCGCTCCCTCATAATAGCCGTGCGCTATTGCAGCATTTAAAAGTTAATCTTCATCAGTCGGCGGCGCGGCAAGTCGGCCACTCGGCTACCTCGACCATCTGTAGTCCTTGCTGGTGGATGCGCGGCTTCCAGACGCGGGCCGTGCTTAGCCCCTGGTCACGGGCGACCTCTTGCCAGGCGCGGATCAGCCGGTCTTCCTGGCCCGGCTCGACCAGGGCGAACACCGAGCCGCCGCCGCCGGCGCCGGTCAGCTTCGCGCCGAGTGCGCCTTCGTCGAGCGCGGCGTGGATGAAGATGTTGTTGGCCCAGCCGGCGCCGTCGTTAAAGCCGCAGTAGACCATCATCTCGTCCACCAGGCGGTGGTTCTCGTTCATCAACTGGCCGAAGGTCGCCCAATCCCCTGCCAGGGCCGCCAGCTTGCCGCGCCAGGCCGTCTCGCCCACTTGAGCCATGACACGCAGCATAAAGGGCGGCTCGCCGCCGGTGATCTCGTAGTCGTGGTACTCGCGCAGGTACTGGCCGCGCATGACCTGGTGGACATCGCCGGAGTCGTGCTGGACGCCGGTAAACGCGATGACCAGCGGCAGGTCGGGCAGCCAGCGGTCCAGACGCTCATAGGTGACCAACGGCTCCTGACCGAGCGGGCGGTGGTGGAGCTTGCCGCGATAGTCCAGGTAGCCGACGCCGCCGAACAGCGGCACGTAGCGGTCGGCGAAGCCGCAGGTGATGCCCAGGTCCAGAGCCTCGACGCGCTGGGCCAGTTCGGCCAGGACATAGTCATTGTGAATCCGGGGGTCAAGCTGGAAGACGTGACGCAGGGCGGCCAGCGTGGCAAGCACAATGGTGGACGACCCACCCAGACCGCTTTGGCGCGGCACATCCGTCCAGACGGCCAGGCGAACCCGCTGAGCAGCCCACTTGTCGCGGAACTCGCCGCTCCACGTCAACAGGCGGTTGATGGCGCCTTTGCACAGGTCAAAGTGGCCGTCCAGGGGCAGGTTGGTCGTCGCCGTCGGCGTCTGATGGTCGAAACAGACCCAGCCCTCGAGGGTCCGTTCTAGCGCCTCAAACTCCAGGTGGTCGCTCGTCTTGGCGTAGACGCCGGTCAGCGGCTCGACGGCGATAGAAATGGTGGCGTGCGCCCCTTCGTTGGCGTCGGAGGGGTTGCCCAGTACATTGATGCGGGCGGGGACGGTGAGTAGATAAGGCAAGGGTTGTGCTTTCCGCTGAGTTGGGGTAGAATGGCCTATTATGATGGCCTCTAGTGTAGGGCTGTATGATAGCGGAGAATTATAGTCCACATGCTCCCTAAGGAGAAAATATGCGACACCCCGCTCGCCTGGCGCTTGTGACCCTGGTGACGTTCGCCCTGCTGGCCGGCGTCCTGGTCGCCTCGCCGCCCCTGGCCGCCCGCAGCGGCCTGCTGGCTCAGGGCACCGCTCAGCCGGAGAGGCCGCGCTTGCCTCTGTACTTCTTTCTGCTCAAGCCCAATGCCCAGTTCGCCCAGGTGCTGACTGGTCTCAACCTGACTGAGAAACAGGCGTCTGGACTGGGCACGGTCCTAGCCGAGGAAGCGCGGCTGCTGGCCGTCTCGCAGGCGCGGGGCACGATGAGCCTGGACGCCGGCCCCATTGCCCAGGCGAGTTGGGCGCGCCTGGAGAGCGAGGTCCTTACCAGGGAGCAGTACGAGACGCTGCGGCGCTGGACCGCGACCCAGGATGAGTTCCTCGTGAGCGTGCTGCGTGACGTGGCGGCGGGCAGCACGGCCCTGGCGACGGCCGTGGCTACCACCGGGACGCCGACCGTCCCGCCCCCCATCCGCGACCTCCTGGCGGCCCTCCAGACGCCGGCTGCCACTCAGCCCGCTGGCACGCCCGCCGCGACGGCCGCTGGCACAAGTGGGCCTAGCGCGACGACGGTGAGTGCGACCACCACCACCGTTCCCGCAACGGCGACAAGCGCCCCGGCTACAGCGACGAGCGCGCCGTCCACGGCCACCCCCATTCCGACCACGGCGGCGACTGGCTCAGCCGCAAGCGCGGCCACTATCGGGACCGGCACGCCGCCCGCGGCCCGCCCGGCCGCTACCGGCGCGGCTCTCAGCAGCTTGACCGTGGTAGGCCAGGGCCACGCCGAGGCGACGCCGAATGTCGCCCAATTATCGCTGGGCGTCGAGACGATTAGCGACACGGTACGGGCCGCCTCCAATGATGTGAACCAGAAGGCGACAGCGATTATCAACCGCCTCAAAGCCCTGGGCATCGCCGACAAGGACATCCAGACGGCGCAGTATTCCGTCTCGCCCTACCAGCCGCCGGAGCGGCCCATTAACCCGGCCCAGGCTGGTCCCACTCCAACGCGGCCGCGCCCCCAGTACCGTGTCAGCGAGATCGTGCGCGTCACCGTCCGCGACCTCAACCTGGTGGGGCAGGCGATTGACGGGGCGATTGACGCCGGCGCGACCAATGTGGGCGGGATCCAATTTACGGTTGAGGACCCGACGCCGACGATGGACCAGGCGCGGGCGAATGCCTTCGCCGACGCCCGCCGCCGCGCTCAGCAGTTGGCCCAACTGGCCGGGCTGACCCTTGGCCCGCCCATCTACATCACCGAGATCATCGGCAGCGCGCCGCCCGTGGCCCGCGCCGCCGCGCCCGCCCTCGCCGCCAGTGCCCCCGCGCCCATCGAAGGCGGCCAACTGACGTACACGACCCAGTTGCAGATCACGTTCGAGCTACGCTAACTAGAGAAGAGCCAGCATGACCATTCGCACGGGTTTCTCGCCTATCGACCCACCCAACCCGGAAGAGATTGTCCAGTGTATCCGCTGCGGCATGTGCCTGCCGCATTGCCCGACCTACGCCGTCCTCGGTGTGGAAATGGACTCGCCGCGCGGCCGCATCGCCTTGATCAAGGCCGTGTCCGACGGCCGGCTGGAAGTCAGCGACCCCGACTTCATGACGCACATGTACCAATGTCTCGACTGCCGCGCCTGCGAGACCGCCTGCCCGGCCGGGGTGAAGTTTGGCTATCTCATGGAGACAACGCGCGGCCAGATCGAGCAGGCCCGCGCCGAGGTCCGGCCTTCGGTCGCCGCCGAGGCTGAGGCGCGCGAGTCGCTGCCGGGCCATGCCTCCGCCAAAGGAACAGCGGAGGAGGGACCGGGGCGGTCGCCGGTCGAAAGGCTCATTCGGTGGCTCGTCTTCGGCCTGCTGTTCCCGTCGCCGGGCTGGCTCACCCTGGCGGGCCGCCTGATGCAGGTCTACCAACGCAGCGGCCTCCAGTTCCTCGCCCGCCGCCTGGGTATCCTGCGCCTGCTGCGGCTCGACAAGACCGAGAAGCTCCTGCCGCCTGTCTCAGACCAGGTGTACCAGGCGACCGGCGTCGAGCGGGTCAGCGGTTGGCGTCGCGGTGAAGGCGTCGGACCGAGGGTGGCGCTGTTCGCCGGCTGCGTCCAGCGCGTGTTCTTCGCGGAGGTCAACCGCGCCACCGAGCGTGTCCTGCTCCGCAATGGCTGCGCCGTCGTCGCCCCGACCAGCCAGACGTGCTGCGGCGCGCTGCATGCCCACTCCGGCGAGCGCGAAGGGGCCAAAGACCTGGCCCGCCGTAATATTGACGCCTTCGACGCGGCCAACCTGGACGCCATCATCATCAACGCGGCCGGCTGCGGGGCCATGCTCAAGGAGTACGGGGAACTACTCCACGACGACCCGGTCTATGCCGCCCGCGCCCAGGCGTTCAGCGCCAGGGTCAAGGACATCCACGAGTACCTGGCCGGGTTGCCGCTGGACCCGCCCCAGTCGGCGCCGCGCCCGCTGCGCGTGACCTACCAGGACGCCTGCCACCTGCGCCACGCGCAGCGCATCCAGGTCCAGCCGCGCCAGGTGCTGCGCAGCATTCCGGGCCTCGAACTGATTGAGATGAACCAGTCGGACTGGTGCTGCGGCAGCGCGGGAGTCTACAACGTGACGCAGCCGGACCTGTCGGCGCGGATTCTCGTCGGGAAGATGGACAATGTCGCGCAGA
>JAHCIP010000029.1 GCA_026129165.1 Anaerolineae bacterium | reverse complement strand
GGGTAGCCCTCGGTGGCTACCCCATTCCCCTCGGTCCCTGGTTCGCCAGGGACCGGGTTTTTCTGTGGCGCATCTGTTTCCGCGAGACTCGTGTTATAATTCTCCGCATGTCCTATGCTCTTCAATTCACCATTCTTGCCCGCGATCCGACTTCATGGGCACGGGCAGGCGAAATCCACACCCCGCACGGTGTGGTTCCCACCCCTTACCTGGCGCCCGTAGGCACGCAGGCAACGGTGAAGAGCCTGGCCCCGCGTGAACTCGCCGAGTTGGGCGCGAGCCTTGTGCTCGCGAATACGTATCACCTCGCCCTAAGGCCCGGCCCGGACGTAATAGCCGACCTGGGCGGTTTGCACCGCTTTATGGCCTGGGATGGTCCGCTGTTCACCGATTCAGGTGGCTTCCAGGTCTTCAGCCTGGCCCAGTTACGCGCCCTGACGCCCGATGGCGTGCGCTTTAAGTCCCATATCGACGGCAGCGAACACTTTTTCTCGCCGGAAAGTGTAATGGATATTGAGATGAAGCTGGGGGCGGACATCATCATGCCGCTGGACGTCTGTCCGCCCTATCCCAGCAGCCGTGAGGAGAACGAACGCGCCCTCACCCTGACTCATGCCTGGGCGGCGCGGTGCCAGGCAGCCCACATGCGGCCCGACCAGGCCCTTTACGGTATTGTGCAGGGCGGCGTCTATCCCGACCTGCGCCGCGCCAGCGCTGAAGCCGTCGCGGCGCTCGACTTCGCGGGCTATGGCATTGGGGGCTTGAGCGTTGGCGAGCCAAAGGGCCTGATGCTCCAGATGCTTGAAGCCCAGATACCCGCCCTGCCCGATGACAAGCCGCGCCACTTGCTCGGTGTCGGCGCGCCGGAAGACCTGGTGGCAGGGGTGGCGAGGGGCATTGATACCTTTGACTGCGTCCTGCCTACGCGCGAAGCCCGTCACGGCAGCGCCTGGACCCGGGAGGGACGCCTCAATATCAAGAATGCTCGTTTCGCCCGCGACCCATCGCCGTTGGACCCGACCTGTAGCTGCTATACCTGCCGTACCTTCAGCCGCGCCTACCTGCGCCACCTCTTCAAAGCCGAGGAGCTGCTGGGTCTGCGGCTGTTGACCATCCATAACCTGGCCTTCCTCATGGGACTCATGCGGGCGATACGCCAGAGCCTGCTGGACGGAACATTCGCCGCCTGGCAGGCGGCGTGGGAGGCGCGCTGGCCCCGCGCGCTTGCTGGTTCGCCATCTACCTCAGAGATTTAGACAGAATCAACATAACTTATCTTGTTCTGGGAATGGAGCAGGAGGACTCGCATGCGAACGTACTCTATCGGGTTGGTGCCTGGACCGACGCGCGTGCCGCAGGCCGTACGCCAGGCGTATCTGACAGACTACGGCTCAGCCGACCTAGAGCCGGAGTTCTTCGAGCTGTATCAGGCGACGGAAGCGGCCCTCGGCCAGATCCTCAAAACACAACATCGGATGGCGATGATGACAGGGGAGGGGATGGTGGCGCTGTGGGGCGCGCTCAAGAGTTGCCTGCGCCCCGGCGACCGCATCCTGGCCGTCGGCAACGGTCCTTACGGCGTGGGTATTGGCAAGCTGGCCGAAGGCATCACCGGGCAACTGCATACCGTGCGCTTCGATTTCGACCAGCCGCTCGATTTGGGGCAGGTTGAAGCCGCTATTGTCGAGTACCGCCCGCATATGGTCACAGCGGTTCACTGCGACACACCTGTAGGCAACCTCAACCCCATCCAGGCCATTGGCGAGTTGGTACGCCGCTATCATGTGCCGCTATTCTACGTCGATACGGTGTCCGCGGCGGCTGGCGCGCCCCTAGACGTGGACGGGTGGGGCATTGACCTGGCGCTGGTCGGAACCCAGAAGTGCCTGTCCTGCCTGCCCGATCTAGCCATTGTCACGGTCAGCCCCCGCGCCTGGGAGATGGCGCATCAGGTCAACTACGCGGGCTATGATGCGCTCGCGCCGTGGGACGGCTTTGTCGAGCGCCGCTACACGCCCTACACTCTGTCCTGGCATGGCATCGCCGCGCTCCATACCGCCTGCCAGCTAATCCTGAGTGAGGGACTGGACCACGTGATCCAGCGGCACGCGGAGGTGGCCCAGTACTGCCGCCAGCGCGTGCGCAGCCTGGGACTGGAACTCTACCAGTGTGACGAAGCAGTCATGTCGCCCACGGTTACAGCGGTCAAGGTGCCGCGTGGCCTCACCTGGGAGACGCTAGACGGGCGGCTGCGCGAGCGGGGCGTGGTCCTGGGCGGGTCGTGGGACGACCTCAGCGGGCATGTCTTCCGCATCGGGCACATGGGGTCGCAGGCGGACCGGGGGCTGGTTCAGGCGGGGCTAGACGCGCTGGCGGCGGCGCTGTAGGCAAGGATGTATGATGGGTGGAGAACCCTCCACCCATCATGGTTTAACTGCCCCTTGACGTAGACCGTAATGCGTCCTAAAATTTACATGACACATTGCGGCATATCGCGCCTGTTCTGGCCGAGGCCGCGCCAAGGAGGGCTGTGTGAATATCATTGTACTGGTCAAATCCGTGCCCGATCCAGCCGCCAAAGTTGGCGTCCGCGATAACAAGATTGTCGAGGACGGGCTGGCCTGGGAAGCTAATCCTTATGACGAGAACGCTGTCGAGGAGGCGATCCGCCTCAAGGAAAAATACGGCGGGAAAGTCACCCTGATTACCCTCGGTCCCAAGCGAGCCGAAGAGACCCTCAAGAAGATGCTCGCGTTGGGCGCGGACGAGGGCATCCTGGTGAGCGACCCGGCCTTCGAGGGCAGCGATGAGCTGGCGACCGCGCGTATCCTGGCCGCCGCTATCGAGAAAGCTGGTGGCTACGATGTCATCTGGGCGGGCTGGACCGGGGTGGACTGGAACCAGGGTATCGTCGCCCAGGCCGTCGCCGAATACCTGGGCGTACCGCACGTCTCGTTTGTGACCAAATTTGAGGTCAACGGCCAGACGGCCCGCTGCGAGACGGAAGTGGAAGGCGGCCGCGAGATCATCGAGGTGGACCTGCCAGCCGTGCTGACGGCGATGCAGACACTGAACGAGGTACGCTATGCCTCGCTCAAGAACATCATGGCTGTCAAGCGCAAGACCATCCCCACCTGGGGCGCGGCCGACCTGGGTATCAACCCAGCCGAGGTGGGCAAAGGCGCGGCGCATCACCACCTGATGAAGCTCATCCCGCCGCCTGAACGCGCCGCTGGCCGTGTCCTGAAAGGCGCGCCCGAAGAAACCGTGCAGGAACTCGTCCGCGCGTTGCGTGAGGAAGTGAAGGTACTCTAACATGGCGAACTCAATTCTTGTCATCGCCGAATACCGTGGCGACAATGTGAAGCGGATTACGTTTGAGATGCTCCAGGCCGGCCGACAATTGGCGACCGCCCTGGGTGGGTCTGTGGTGGCCGCCGCGCTGGGTAGTGGCGGGCTGGCTGGTTTGGCTGGCCCCCTGGGACAGGCGGGGGCCGAGGAGGTGATCCTCGCTGAGAGTCCCGACCTGGCTGACTACGCCGTCGAGTCCTACACCGATGCCTTGCAGCAGGTCATCGATGCGGCTAACCCCTCGGTTGTGATTCTGGCAGCCTCGCCGCGGGGCCGTGACCTGTCGCCGCGCATTGCGGCCCGCCTGGGCGTGGCCCTGGCCTCGGATGTCACGGCCATCGAGGCATCGGGCAGCCAGATCGTGGTGACGCGGCCGGTCTTCTCCGGCAACGCTATTGCCAGCGTCGCCCTGGAGACGACCCCGACCATCGTGACTCTGCGTGCTGGCTCGTACCCGCCGGCTCAGGCCGAGGCTGGCCGCGCGGCGAAGGTCACTCGGTTGCCTATCAACATCGAATATGCGCCCGGCGCGCGGGCTGTCGAGTTTAAGGAAGTGAAGAGCGAACGGCCCGACGTGACCGAAGCCTCGATTGTCGTGGCTGGCGGGCGCGGCATGGGGGCGCCGGAACACTTTGACAAGATCGAAGAGTTGGCCGATCTGCTGGGGGCGGCGGTTGGCGCGTCGCGCGCGGTCGTGGACGCTGGCTGGCGACCCTATGGGGAGCAGGTGGGGCAGACGGGCAAGACCATCTCGCCCAAACTGTACATCGCCTGCGGTATCAGCGGCGCCATCCAGCACCTCGTCGGCATGAAGACATCCAAGTACATCGTTGCCATCAACAAGGATCCGGAGGCTCCCATCTTCAAGGTGGCCGACTATGGTATCGTGGGGGATGTGTTTACCGTCTTGCCGCTTCTGACGGCCGAGGTGAAGAAAGCTAAGACACAAGGGTAATCTCTGCCTGGTCTTGCCCAACCGCAGGGGTTATGCTAGACTCAGTCGAGAACGGTGATCACCGTTCTCGACTTTTTTGCGAGACACACATGGCTTTGTCCCTGCCTCTCTTCCACTTTGAGCGTCTGTCCGCTTATCCCGAACTCCTGCACGCCGTCGCCACGCGGCACGGCGGCGTCAGCCAGGCGCCGTGGGCCACGCTCAACCTGGGCGGCTCGGTCGGCGACGACCCGGCCGCGGTTCACGAGAACCACGAGCGCCTGTGCCGGCGCCTGGGCGTCGCCCGCAACCACCTGGTGACGGCTTTTCTGACTCACAGTGACAAGGTGGCCGTTGTGGGCCGGGCGGATTGGGGTCAGCGTTACACCGATACCGACGCGCTGGTCACCAATACCCCAGGCGTGTACCTGACGCTGCGCTTCGCCGACTGCGTCCCGATCCTTCTGTACGACCCCCGGCGGCGCGTGGTCGGCATCGTCCACGCCGGCTGGCGCGGCACGCTGGCTCTAATTACACAGAAGACGGCGCGGCTCATGGGTGAGGTGTATGGCTCCGCACCCGATGACCTGATCGCCGGCATAGGCCCGTCGCTTGGCCCGTGCTGCGCCGAGATGGGCGACGAGGTGGTGGCCCAGACGCGGGCTGTCTTCGGGGCAGGGTCTAACGACCTACTGCGGCCAGGGCCGCGCAAGCTGCACCTGGACCTCTGGTCAGCCAACCAGGTCCAGTTGGAGGCCCTCGGTGTGCGTCACATTGAGACAGCGGGTATCTGTACGGCCTGTGGCGTGGCCGATTACTTTTCACACCGCGCCGAGCGCGGCAAGACGGGCCGCTTTGGGGCGGTAATTGGACTGCGGCCCGCAAGTGGGGGATGACATCTATGCAACGCCCACGCACCCAGGGCAATCATGACGCGCTGGAGATTGCCCAGCGGCTTCAAGCCGTCCGCGACCGTCTTGCTCGCGCTGCTGAGCGCGCCGGCCGGCCCGCCGACTCGGTCACCCTTATCGCCGTCAGCAAAACTGTCCCGCCCTCCCGTGTCTACGCGGCCTATCTGGGGGGGGTACGCGACTTTGGCGAGAACCGCGTCGAGGAGGCGCTGCCCAAGCAGACTGAGCTGCCTGACGACATAATCTGGCATATGATCGGCCACATCCAGAGCCGTAAGGCGCGCGACGTGGTCGGCCACTTCGCCCTGACCCACTCGGTTGACACGGTCCACCTGGCCGAGACGCTTCAACGCCGCGCCGAGACGGCTGAGGTTCAGGTTCCCATTCTACTCGAGGTCAATGTCTCAGGCGAGGCGTCTAAGGAGGGCTTCGCGCCGGACGCGCTCTCGGCGGCCCTGACCGCGCTAAGCGGTCTCTCGCGCCTGACGGTGCTCGGCCTGATGACCGTCGCCCCGATTGCCGCGACTCCGGACGACGTGCGCTGGGTCTTCCGGGGGCTGCGCGAGTTGCGCGACCAGGCGGCGGCCGCTTTCCCCAGCCTGCGCCTGGACCACCTCTCAATGGGCATGACCGACGATTTCGAGGTCGCCATCGAGGAGGGCGCGACCCTGGTACGCGTGGGCCGCGCGATTTTTGGCGAGCGTCCTACATAGGGATTAGGGACTACTGACTACCGACTACTGACTACTCATAGGCAGCAGCGGCATCCGGGCTGTGAGGTTGAAACCGTAGCCCGCCGGTAACGTATGGAACGTTAGACCGCACAGGGCAAGGGGCTGGTGGTCGGCGATGGTCGTGTAGTTGGAGTGGGTGGCCGTCCGGGGATCAATGACTGTCACCGCGCCAGACCCCATCACCCGAAACTCGTCCCCTCGCACGAGCAGGGCGGTATTCTCGTCTAGCCCCAGCCCCAGCATTTCGGGGTGCTCAGCCAGCGCCGACAGCAGCCGCCCTAGCCGGCCGCGCTGCGCGAAGTGCGACTCGATGAGGACGTCGGGAATGAGGCCCAGGCCGTCCTCGACCTCGACCAGGCCGCGATGGGGTGAGATATGGGTTTCGGCCTGGACAATCATGCGCTGCGGCGCGGCGGCGGCCCCAGCGCTCGTCCCGCCGATTACCAGACCTTCCGATCGCCACCGCCGCCGCATCAGGTCACAGGCGCGGGCGCCGCCGAACAGGCTGACCAGGCGGTACTGGGAGCCGCCGGTAAAGAATACGCCGGTCGCCCACTCAAGCAGGTTGTGGACGCCCGTCGAGTCAGCATCTTCGGGGTGGATGATATGTACCGGGTAGATGTGCTGAACGCCGAGGCGTCCGAAGGCCGTCAGGTAACGTTCGGCGGCGGCGTCTGGGTGGCGGGTGGCGACGGTCATGATGGCGATGCGGGCGTCAGCGCCGCCGCCACTAAGTTCGATGAAGGCGCGGAGAATCGCGCGCTGGCCTTCTTTGTCTTCGTTGCCGCCGATGATAAGCAGCGGCCCCTGGGTAGCTGTATCAGACATGGCTATATTATAGCGGCAGGACGCGGTCAATGAAATCTACCCTACGCGGGCAATTTATGATAGAATCTGGAACAGGTTTCATCTTCGGTAGGGAGAGGTCATGCTTCATCACCTGCGTTTAGCGTTTGTGGGTAGCGGCCAGATGGCCGAGGCGATGATCAAGGGGTTACTCGACCGAGGGATGGTGGCTCCCGACGGTGTGTGCGCCAGCGGCCCGCGCCAGGAACGCGCCGACTACCTGCGGACGCGCTTCGGGATTGGCGTGACGACCAGCAACCGCGAGGCGGTCTACAACGCCGACGTGGTTGTGCTGGGGGTCAAGCCCCAGATGCTGCCCCATGTCGAGCCAGAGTTGCGCGGCCTGGTGCGCCCCGACGCGCTGGTGTTGAGCATCATCGCGGGCGCGCGGCTGCGGAGTATCGCCGGGGGGCTGGGGCACGCCGCCCTGGTGCGGGCCATGCCTAACACTCCAGCCCGCATTGGCGAGGGTATCACCGTCTGGACGGCGACGCCCCAGGTCAGCCTGGACCAGCGCGAGCAGGCGCAGGCAATTCTGGCCGCCCTGGGCGAGGAGTTATATGTCGAGGACGAGAGTTACCTGGACATGGCGACGGCGTTGAGTGGGACGGGGCCAGCCTATATCTTCCTGGTCATGGAAGCCCTGATTGACGCCGGGGTGCATATGGGCTTCTCGCGCTACGTGGCCGAGAAGCTGGTGCTCCAGACGATGCGCGGCTCGGTGGACTTCGCCCGGCAGAGCGGCAAGCACCCGGCCGAGTTGCGCAATCAGGTGACGAGTCCCGGCGGTACATCGGCGGAAGCCCTGTACCAGTTGGAGAAGGGCGGGTTGCGCACGGTACTGTCCCGCGCCGTCTACGCGGCCTATCAGAAGTCAAAGTATCTGGGCGATCTCAGCGAGCAGCGGAATAATCATACCAATCACGAGTCGGAGTAACCAGGAGCCAGTCCATGTGTACGTTGATTCAGAATATCTTTAACGTTATCTATTTGTTGTTGTTGGCGCGCGCCCTGCTGTCCTGGGTTGTCCAGGATCCCTACTACAACCCGAACCCTATTGTCCGCTTTATCTACCAGGCGACTGAACCTATCCTGGCGCCATTCCGCCGCGTGATCCCGCCTGTCGGTATGTTCGACATCAGCTTTATCGTGGCGATTATCGCCATCCAGTTGATCGGCGGCGCGCTGCTGTCGGTGGTGGCGCAGGCCGGGCTGTGCTACGGCTTCTAAAAGTCGTACCCACGGCGACCGGCTGTCGCTTCCCCGTGCGCGTTCAACCGCGCGCCAGCCGAGACGAGATTGTCGGGATACAGGAGGACCACCTGCGGGTGCGGCTGGCTGCCCCGCCAGTCGAGGGGCAGGCCAACGCGGCGCTGGTGGACGTGCTGGCTAAACGGCTGGGCGTGCGTCGCTCAGCCGTGACTATTGTAAGTGGGGAAACGGGGCGGCTCAAGTGGGTCGAGGTGGGGGGGCTGGCGCCGGAGGAGCTTGTGCGCCGGCTCAAACTGATTATTTAGACCCTCAGGCTCTGTTGCCAGCAGGATTTCGACTGTCACCCTGAGCCGAAGGCGAAGGGTCTCGCCTCACCCAAGTCCGTTCGGCCACCTGGCGCTCCAGTTTAGCGCGTCGCCGGAGAATCTGGCGACGGAAGCGCTTAACGACACCTGATAGATCAGATTTGCTGAGTAGACGCTTATCTGCGCGGTACAGCGAATGGCTAGTGGTGGGGTGATACTGGGATAGGCTCGGGGACCGTGACAAACATATAGCCTTGACCGCGAACTGTTTTGAGGTGGACCGGATGCGCCGGGTCCGCCTCGATTTTTTTGCGCAGCCAGCTCATATGGACGTCAAGGGTGCGGGTGTCATCCATATAACTGGTTTCCCAGACATCGCGCATCAAATCGGCGCGGGTGACAAGGTTGTCGGGCCGCTGCATGAGCGTCCACAGAATCAGGGTCTCCTTCGGCGTCAGATGCACAAGACGGTCGCCGACGGTGACAGTATGACGATTGCGGTCCACGCAGAAAGGCCCGATGGTCAGAACGGGGGGAGGTGAGATGCGTCTGGGTCTGGGCATAGGGGAAAGCCACCCTTATGGTCATGCCCCAACCCGCGACGAGGTGAGCATCTCGACGGGGTCCGGTAGCGGGCTTGATGAAGGAAACGTAGCGGTCAGGCTGAGTGTTATGGGCGATGTCAACCGGCGAGCAGGACGCGGCCACACTGGCTGCAGAAGGCGAGGGCAGGCTGGCGGGCGCGGGAGATGTCCAGCATCGGCAAGGCCACTTGGCAGCCCTCGCAGCGGCCCGACACAATATGCGCTACGGCCCGGCCGCCCTTTTTGCGCCGCAGCTCGTCGTAGATGGCCAGGTCGCTGGCCCCCAGCGTCTCGCGGAGCACCTCGGTTTCGACCTCCAGTTCGGCAATCTCGGCTTCCACCGCTGTTAACTGTTCGTGGAGGTTCGCCAGGTGGGTGTGCCAGCGGCGTTCGATGGTGGTGAGCTTCGTGGCGGCGGCGGTTTGCGTTTTTTGCGCCTCTTCCAGCGCGAACATGGTCTCCAGCATTTGGTCGTCTAGCCGCGTGCGCCGCCGTTTGAGGGAAGCAATTTCCTGTTCCAGGCTCATGATCTCTTTCGAGTTGTTGATACGGCCGCTGTAGAGCCGTTTCTCTTCGCTCTGGATCTTCTCGTCGAGCGTCTGGCGTTCAAGCTCGGCGTGACGCAGGTCGCTCTGGAGGCCGGCCAGCGATTGTTGGGCGGTGGCTGCGGCCGCTCGCACATCGAGGACGGAGGTCGGTTCATTCATGGCAGCCTGGATGTCGCGCTGTCGTTTGCGCAGCGCGTCCAGGCGTTGGTCGCGTTGTTGGAGGCGGTAGAGTTGCTCAGCCGTCGTCATACGGGCTTACCCTTTCCTGGTGGAGCCTTAATTCTACTCCATTTGACCCAGGATAAAAAAAGACTGATGACTGGTCTCTAGTCATCAGTCTTTTTTTTGCCCGTCTTAAACTTCCTTCTCCAGACGGGCCGGCGCCTTCTCTGGTTCAGGTTTGGCTCCACCACTCACGGATGAACGGAACTCGCGGATGGCCTCGCCCATGCCCCGCGCCAATTCGGGTAGGCGCTTCGGCCCGAAGATGAGCAAGGCGACGATCACAATCAGCAAGATTTCTTGGGGGGTGATATGGGGAATCATGAATCAGGCTCTCCTCTCTGTATTTGTCCCCGATGAGGGGGCGGGGCGCTTGAACTTGGGCCGCAGTCGCTCGGCCAGGCGCCCCATCCAGCGCTGCCAGAGGACACGCTGCGAGCGGCCCCAACTCTCGCTCAAGGCGGCGTCGTTGACATTACGTGTCGGGCCGCCATAGCGTTGTTCGACATAAATATCAGCGATGCGTTCGATATCCGGCTGGCCTTCGGGCACAGCCTCGCCGACAGCCTGGGCTACCTCATAGGGCGTGTCGGCCGCGCTCACCCGCAAGCCCAGCAGACGCGCGAAGCGGAGTACCTGTTCCCAGACTTGATCCATGAGGTTCAGCCCGCGCAGGTCGCGATACCACGCCACCCAGAAGCCTACCACCAGTAGGGCGGCCAGCAGCAGGAGGCCGAGCGGGATGAGCACGAGGCGCGAGACCCGGACATTGGTGTCCCCGCCAAAATTCAGGCTCACGTCGCCCGGATTGAGGGTGTCATCAAACAAGTCTTCAGGCGGAATGTTGAGGGGGCGTTCCAGGGCGTCGCGCTGGAGGCGCTCTAGTTCATCCAGCCCCGGCAGCTCGCTCGACAGGTTGGGGTCCGTGTCGTCAATACGAACGGGCGTCGGGCTGGCGGCCGTCGGTTCAAATTCAATCCAGCCGAGGTTCGGGAAGAAGACTTCCGGCCACGAGTGCGCGTCAAATTCGTGTTGACGGTAGATGCCTAGCTCGGCGATGTACTCACCCCGCGAGTAGCCGGCCGCGAGACGGCTCGGAATCCCGACACTCCGCGCCAGGACATTGAAGGCGGAGGCGTAATAGTCGCAGTAGCCCTCGCGCATCTCGAACAGGAACCAGTCTACCAGATCCTGGCCCGGCGGGGGGCTGGCGATATTCTCGTTGTACTTGATCTGCCGCAGGTAGGCTTCGATGGCCAGCGCCTTCTCGAAGGGTGTATCCTTGCCCTGGGTAATCTGCCGCGCCAACTCACGGACGCGCGGCGTGACCGACTCTGGCACTTGCAGATATTTGTCGCGTACCCACTTGGGATAGTCGGTGCCGGCCGTCTTGAGTTCCTTAACGGTGGCGATAGACTGCGCCGAGACAACGGTGAACGTGTCCCCCGGCCGCCACACACGGTTGGCATTGATGAGGGTGACGTCCAGCGGCATGATGGTCTTGTTTTCCGCTACCTGAATTGGCTCGGTGGGTCCGAACTGCGCTCGCGACCCGAGACCCAGGGCGATAGGCTGCGCGACGGCGTGGACGACGCTGCCGCCCGGCTGGATCATGGTGATGGTCTGGGTGATGACGGTGCGCGCGTTCCAGATTACCGTGGACAGGCGGGGGTCGCCGCTCTCCAGGGCGGTTATCGAGGTGTTACTGTTGACCCACCCACGGCCGGTGTACTGGTCGTAGACAACGCTGCGCCAGTAGCGCGGGCCGATGCCGCCCTCGGTCTTGGCGTCGAAGATGGGCTGGTCGCCCAGGTTGACCGCGCCGGTCAGCGCCAGGGTATTGCTGAAGTAGGCGGGGCCGGGCCGAGGCCGGTAATTCAAAGACGAGAACAGGCGGTTGAAGTTGGTCTGCCAGTTGGTGAGGGGTTCTTCGAAGCGCGTGGTCAGGTCGTTGTAGATTTCGGGCGCGGCCTGAATGGTGGGCGTCAGCCAGGCGAGGGCGACGACGACGATGGCGAAGATGGCGCCGTCACGCAGGAAGTCCCAGCCAATATCCGGGCTGAAGCCGACGCGAGTGACCTGCCACTCGGTCTCCTGCTGGTAAATCTGGTGGCGGACAACCAGCAGCAGGGCGGCCAGCATGAAGACAATCAGGTAGGCGTATAGGTCGGGGGCGGCGTAGTAAAGATTGGTCAGGATGGCGAAGCCGGCCAGCAAGACGCTGATCCAGACATAGTTCAGCCGATATAGCGTCCAGCCGCTCAAGTAGGCGACAAGCCACATGAGCAAGCCCAACTGGAGGACGAAGATCAGGTTGTCCGACGAGATGCCGCCTTCGCGCAGAATCTTAAACCAGGCCAGCAGGCGCTGCCACATCTCGTTGGTCGTCTCGCCCCAAGTATACTCCCAGGGGATGAGACTGGGCACCCAGGCGATGCAGAATGCTGTCCAGACAACGCCCAACGCGATGGCGACGAGATGGGAGATCGAGGCGGACAGCCACCGCGCCGAACCAAACAAGATGCCGATCAATAACCCGCCCAGCACAATGGGGGGCATGGTCCATAGACCGTCCGCCCAGTTGGCCGCTTCGAGCGACCAGGCGACGGTCAACAGCATCGCGGCCATCAAGAAGATGGTGGCCCAGCCCATGCGGGGGCGTAGGAAACGTGACATATCCTAAACCTTCCTATACATACACTACACTCTGTACGTGCGTGGGGTTCGTTATAGATTTTATTGCTGCTAAGGGCAAACGTCAAATGAAGGGGTGGATATGTCACAGACGCCTGCGGCTTCTCGTCACTCTTTCAGAACGCCATTCAAACTGATAATCAGGGTGATAAGGAGAAGGCAATGCGCACGGAGATGCAGAGGGTATTAATTCTTGGCGGTGGATATGCGGGCATGCTGGCGGCGGCCCGTCTCGCCCAAAAGGGATTGCCACTGGACATCACGCTCGTGGATAGCAGCGACCACTTTGTGGAGCGGATTCGGCTGCACCAGGTCGCGGCGGGCCAGCCGATTCCCCGTCGACTGATGACGAACCTGCTGCCTAAAACGGTCACGTTCCGCCAGGGTCGGGTCGTCGGCCTGAACCCCGTTGAACGCCGTGTGAGCCTTGAAACCGCCACCGGGCCGGATATCCTCGCTTTCGACTGGCTCATCTATGCATTGGGCAGTGGGATAGACGTGACGAGCGTGCCTGGCGTACAGGAATACGCCTACCGCCTGGGTGGCTACGAGGCGGCGCAGCAACTTCACACGGCGCTGCAGGCCCAGGCGGAACGCGGCGGGCGGGTCCTGGTGGTGGGTGGCGGCTTGACCGGCATCGAGAGCGCGACCGAAATCGCGGAGAGCTTCTCAACCCTAAGCGTCGAGTTGTTGACGGCGGGGACGCTGGGTTATGACCTGGCGCCAGCGGGACAGACCCATCTGCGCCACACGCTGGACCGCCTGCGCATCAGTCTGCGCGAGGCAGCCCGTGTCACCCGCCTGACGTCGAACGAGGCCCACCTGGCCGACGGCTCCACCGTCCCGTTCGATATCTGCCTGTGGACCAGCGGGTTCAGCGTCTCCCCCCTGGCGGCCGAGGCGGGCTTGCCCGTCAACGGTCGCGGCCAACTGCTGACTGATAGCTTCCTCCGTGTCGTCGGCCACGACCACATTTTTGCCGTCGGCGACGCGGCCGAGACATTTGGCGGTCGAGAGGAGGCGCTGCGCATGGCCTGCGCGACGGCCATGCCGATGGGCGCGTATGCTGCCGACGCCCTGGCCGCCCTGGTCATGGGGCGGACGCCGAAGCCCTTCCGCTTCAGTTACGTGATTCGCTGCATCAGCCTGGGCCGGCGCGATGGCCTGGTCCAGACCGTGGACTCCAATGACAGACCGACGTCGCGCATCATCAGCGGGCGCGCGGGAGCGTTGGTCAAAGAGATGATCTGCCGCTATACTGTCATGGGCGTGCAAGGCGAACGCGCTCTTCGGCTACCACTCTACACCTGGCCGCAGCCGAAGGTGGAGCGAACAGAATGGCTTGCCTCAACCCCCGGTGAGGTAGCTAGCTGAGGGCTGGGAGATTGTCTATGTCTGCTCGACTAGACCACTTTGATGAATACCGCCCGCTGCTCTTCGGCATTGCCTACCGTATGCTGGGCAGTGTGATGGATGCCGAGGACATGGTCCAGGAGGCATTCCTGCGCTGGCAGCACGCGCCCGAAGGCGAGGTCCACTCGCCCAAGGCGTACCTGGTCACGGTGGTCACGCGGCTGTGCCTTGACCATTTGAAGTCGGCGCGGGGGCGACGCGAAGAGTATATCGGCCCCTGGCTGCCCGAGCCATTGGTGACGGAGGGGCGACAGGAAGTCGCGGAGGCGGCGATGCTGAGCGAGTCGTTGAGCATGGCCTTCCTGGTCATGCTAGAGAGCCTGACGCCCACCGAACGGGCGGTCTTCCTGCTGCACGAGGTGTTCGACTACGAGTACCGCGAGATTGCCGCTATCCTGGATAAGACCGAGGAGGCGGTGCGGCAGATGGCGCACCGAGCGCGGGGGCATGTGCAGAGCCGCCGCCCGCGCTTCCACGCTTCGCGGGAGCAAACGCAGCGCGCGGTGCTCCGTTTCAGCGAGACGCTGGCGACGGGGGATATGACGGGGCTCCTCGCTATTCTGGCCCCAGACGTGACGGTCTGGTCGGATGGGGGGGGCAAGGTGGCGGCGGCGCGGAACCCGGTGCAGGGTCAGGACCACGCCGCGCGCTTCCTGCTCGGCCTGGTGCGGAAAGCGCCGCGCGGTTTTACGCCACGCCTGGCGGAGATCAACGGCCAACCGGGGATCATTGGCTATGTCGCGGGCCAGCCTTTTCTGGCCCTGCTCTTGGACGTGGCCGAGGATCAGATTACGGGCGTGCGCTTCGTTCTGAACCCGGACAAGCTGCGGAGTCTCCCGACCGAACCCGTGTAAGCAGAGGTAAGTAGGGCTAGATAAGAAAATTCTTAGAGATAGGCAGGTAGGCCGAGGTGGACATGCACAGTCACCTCGGCCTGTGTATACTTAGCGGGAGAGGAGCGTGTATGAGCCAGGCCATTGTGACGCCCAACCGACCCCGTCGAGTGCCGCCAGGACCTGCCGGCCATTGGCTGTGGGGGAGCCTGCTGGATTTCCAGGCTGACCCGCTACGCGCCTACACCGAGGCGGCGCGCCAGTATGGAGACATCGTACGGCTGCGATCTGGTCCGTGGTATTCCTACCTCATCGCCCACCCCGACTTCGTCAAGCACGTGCTGCAGGACAACCACCGCAATTACAATAAGGGCGCGCTCATCGCCGCCTATCTGAAACCGCTGCTGGGCGAGGGGCTGGTGACCAGTGAGGGGGACTTGTGGCTGCGGCAGCGGCGGCTGATGCAGCCAGCGTTCCACAAGCAGCGGCTGGCCCACTTCGGCCAGACGATGACCGACAAGACGCTCGCCATGCTCGACCGTTGGCAGACCTACGCCGGCAGCGGGGAGCCGTTCGATGTGTCGGCCGAGATGATGCGGCTGACCTTGAGCATCGTCGGTAAGACGCTATTCAGCACGGAGGTGGAGGCTACATCGGGCGAGGTGGGCCAGGCGATGGAGGTTGCCCAGGCGCACGTCAACTATCGCACCACGCACCCCTTCTCGCTGCCAGAACGCTTCCCGACGCCGCGCAACCGCCGCTTTCGCCAGGCCAAGGCAACTTTCGACCGCATCCTGCTCGGCATCATCGAGGACCGGCGACAGTCGGGTGAGGACAAGGGCGACCTGCTAGGCATGCTCCTGGCCGCCCGCGATGAGGCGACAGGCGAGGGGATGAGTGACGAGCAGTTGCGCGACGAGACAGTGACGCTGTTCCTGGCGGGACACGAAACGACGGCCAACACCTTGACCTGGACGTGGTACTTGTTGTCGCAGCATCCGGAGGTGGCCCGCCGCCTGCGCGAGGAACTGGCGGCGGTGCTGGGCGGGCGCACGCCGACGGTAGCCCAAATTCCCGACTTGAAGTATACGACACAGGTTATCGAGGAAGCGATGCGACTGTACCCACCAGCGTGGGTCATCACACGCGGGTCCATAAGCCAAGACGAAATAGGGGGCTACACCATTCCCGCCCGCGCTCTCATTAGCATCAGCCCCTACGTCACCCACCGTCACCCCGACTTCTGGCCTAACCCGGCGGTCTTCGACCCGGACCGATTTACGCCAGAACGCGCCGCCAGCCGCCCGCGCTACGCCTACTTCCCCTTTGGCGGCGGCCCGCGCCAGTGTATCGGCAACAACTTCGCCCTGATGGAAGCCACGCTTATCTTGGCGACGGTCGCCCAGGCGGGGCGGCTCGACCTGGCGCCGGGGCATCCCGTCACTCCGGAGCCGCTGATTACCTTGCGGCCGCGCTATGGGATGCGCATGCGTTTTCAGCACTAGCGAACATCATTGTTGGCGGAGCCTGATGTTGGTGGAACCTGTGGCATGATTGCCACAGCTTAGGACTAGAGGATCACTCGGTGAAGTCTATTCTAACTATCCCTAGAAGGACGCAAAACCGCCTCAGGCGGCTGGCCTGGCTCGCCCTTGCCCTTGCTGGTCTGCTGATGGCCGCGCCAGCCGGGGCCGAGCCGCCGCCCTTCGGGATGCCTTTCGCGGGCCAGCCAGGGCCGGATACCTGGCTACTGAGCCAGGCGTATGGCAATACGTCGGGCGCGTACCGCCAGCGGAACTCGACGTACCGCCTCGGCCAGGGCATCCACTTTGGCATTGACATCAGCGCGGCCTGCGGCACGACGGTGGTAGCGATTGGCGACGGCGTGGTAGCGGCGGTGGACGGCCCGTATGGCTCAGCGCCGCACAATCTCATGATCAACCACCCCAACGGCTACGCCTCGCTCTACGGCCACCTGCTGGAGCGGCCCCGCATCGCTGTCGGGACACGGGTCGAGCGCGGGCAGCCCGTCGCGCTGTCCGGCGACCCCGACGAGACGTGCTACTCCCGCCCGCACCTGCACCTGGAAATCCGCGACCTGACTTACCGCCGCGCCTTTAACCCCATTCCTCTCATTGACGCCGACTGGGACAACCTGACGCTGGCCGGCGGCTTCGGGCGCAACTTCCAGCGCGACCTGGACGACCCTCGGCGCTGGCAGGACTTAGAAGATCAGCCGGACATTGTGTTTGGCGGGACCATCATCAATAATTTCGCGCGAACCTGGCCGCCGTCGTTCCCGAACACACCGGCGCTTGGTCGCTAGAGGCTGGGAAGCGAGAGGTCTATGCTGTCCCGTCTCCGGAGTCCTGCCGCCGCCCGTGTGGCGGGCGCCATTGCTACGGTCGGGTTTGCTGTCACGATAGTCCTGCAACTATTGCTGGCTGTCGGTGTCCTACCCGTGTCGATGGCGTGGGGTGGAACGCAGACCGTTCTAACCGTTCCACTCCGGCTCGCCAGTCTCGCCGCGGTGGCTGTCCTGGCCGTGTGCGCTGCTGTGATTCGTCGCCGGGCGGGACTGTCGGGCCAGGGACCCGGCTCAAGGTCGGTCACGATCTTTGCGTGGGTGATTACCCTCTTCCTGGCCCTCAATACGCTGGGCAACTTCGCGTCCGTCAGCCGAGGAGAGACGCTCCTCTTTGGCCCCCTGTCGCTCGCGCTGGTTCTAGCCTGTCTGGTCGTCGCTAGCTCGCGATCCGAAGCCTAGACCAGGCTGGCTTAGCCTTATTGAGGTGAGATAAACATAACGTGAGACGGATGGTCCGCATGCTGGCTCTCGTCAGCATCATCTTTCTGGCAGGGTGTCAGACGACGACCGTCGCGCCGCCGGCGCAAACGGCGGCGACGGGCACGGCGACGGCGGTCATCCCGACGGCTGCGCCTGCCAAACCGCCGACTGCGCTGCCTCCACGAGCGTTCCGCGACGCTCCCCGCTACCAGTATTCCACCCACCAACCCCCACCTTGCTGGCCCCCCACCTACTAACCCTCCACCCACCAGCCTCCCACCCACCGTGATGCCCAGCCCTACCCCTGGCCCGCGCTTGCGGCGCGTCACCGAGGGCGGGTGTTGCGTCAATCCCACCTGGCTACCCGACAGCCGTCGCGTGGTCTTTATTGACCGCCCGCCCGATGGCGCGGTTGGATTGTACATCGTAGACACGGAAGCGGGTGGGCCATCAGCGTTCTTTGGCGAACGCCTGGGGTATTACGCCGCCGGCTACAGCCTGCTCTGGCAGCCGGTGGGCCAAACTATTCAAATCCAACGGCTGAGCGACGGGCAGACATTCACCGTGCGTAACGGGGGTCGAACCATCAATGTCTCGCCCGACGGCCAGAGGGTGGCGTGGCAAGTCACGCCCACCCAGGACGGCGTGCCATTGGAGCAGCGGCTGAGCCAGGTGTGGGTCGCTGACATTGACGGCCAGAACACCCGCCAGGTGGCGAGCCTGTTGCGGGCGTCGCTGACCGGCTGGTTTCCCGACGGCCAGCGCCTCCTGCTCAGCGGCCGGCCCGACCCCAAGAGCCAGGCGGTCGCCCTGTCAGTGTTGAGCCTGGCCGATGGGAGCGTGACCGAGTTGACTCGCGTCGAGCGGCTGCGCAATGGGGCCGTGTCACCCGATGGCGGCTGGGTGCTGTACTCGGTGGCCTTTCATCCCGACAAGGCCCAGAACGGCCTGTGGCTCGCGCGCTCAGACGGCTCGGAACGCCGCCGCCTGGACTTCTACGGAGCGGCCCAGTGGCGGAGCGAGGGGAAACTGGTCTATATCCCCCTCGACGCCGATGCGCCGTGGCACGTCCTGTGGGAGTACGACACCGCCACCGGGCGCTCAGTTCCCTTGACCGACCCCGCCATCCTGCCCTTTAAGGTGTCCAACGGCGACTGGACCGTCTCGCCCGATGGGCGCAAGGTCATCTTTGTCGCCTCGCAGGACCATAACCTGTGGGTTATTGACCTACCCGCGCCGTAGGAACTAACGCATGATATTACCAAAGCCGCGCGACCGCCGGTTCATCACGGTTCGTCGCGGCGGCGTCCTCCAAGACTCCGATCATCACCTGCTGGCGCTCTGGGCAGCCGATTGCGCCCAGCATGTGTTGCCCTTATTCGAGGCGGTACAACCCAGTGACGACCGGCCGCGTCGAGCCATCGAATTGGCCCGCGCCTGGACGCGAGGTGAGGTGACGATGACTCAAGCGCGTACGGCGGCTGGCTTCGCCAACGCGGCGGCCAGAGACTTGAGTGGCGCCGCCCGATATGCGGCGTACGCTGCGGCCCAGGCGGCGGCGGTGGCGCATGTGGCCGCCCACGAACTCGGTGCGGCGGCCTACGCTATAAAGGCTGTGCGGGCTGCCGCCCCAAAGGGGGAGAGTGAGTCCGCCGGTCGTCGGGAATGCCAGTGGCAGCGCGAGCAACTGCCAGCCGCCATCCGCGACCTTGTCCTGGATGACCAGCGTCTGCGAAATAGCATCTGCTGGTCGGTATTCGACTGCTAGTCGTCGGGCCTTCAGAGTGGTATCAGGCGGGGCTTGTCTCGTCGAGCCATGTCCGTAAGTACCCGATGTGCTCGGCATAGTGCTCCGGCAGGGCGATCCAGGCCCAGCGGCGCACCGAGCGCGACCATTGGTCCGGCGTCAGCTCACGCAGGAGCGCGGCCACCCGCTGGTGCGACGCCTCGAAGTGCGCCTCCACCTCCTCCAGGGGGCGCGCCACATCCTCTTGCGCCCACCGATCGTTGATTGCCAAATAGTTGCTAAAGTCGCGGCCGGTGCGCTCGCCTCGCGCCAGGACGACCAGTTCCTCGTACGCGACGTCATTCCAGCGGGCCAGGTGATTGAGGACGTCTTTGACGCGCCAATCGCCGGTCGCGCCGGGCGCCATCCTTTGGGTGGGCGAGAGGCTGTTCAGGAGGGCCTGTAGTTCGCTATAAGTCTTGTCCATTTCGGCTAGGATAGTGGCGGGGTCGTGCAGGGTAGCCATGGAAACTCCTTGAGGGTGAGGAACATCATAGGCGGGCTGTGAGATGGGTCATAGCCCTGGCGGATGAGCCGAAGTATACTGAGGCCACACGGTTCATCGGGCGACGCAGAACAGACGTGCAAGCAGCAATAGAGCGGGTAATAATGTTAGATTTCAGGCGCACAGGAAAGCGGTAAGGTTGTAAGTTCTTTCAGGTGCGCCGCCCGATGTCCCTTGCGTCCTGGTTGGCCTGTCGGTTTGGACGCTGCCGACGGCCAGATGTGGGTCCGACGTCGGGTGGCTGTCAAGACGGCGTAATGAAATCGCGGTACAATCAGTCTATAGAATAACGCAAATCCCCTATTGGCACGTATCTTGCATTGAAGTGTCAACGTCAGAAGTGATAAGCGAAGAAGGCGCCAGGAGTACGACCATGATGACAACTTCCGTTCTCGAACCGAGCGTACTGGGACAGTTAAGTGATGCTATCGCCCGCAGTCTGAAGCGCCCGATCAAATTGACCCCAATGGTCTACGAGCAAAACGAGTGCGTCGTGGTGGAAATGCCCGCCCCGCGCGTCCCCGTGGACGAAATCGAGTTGCACCTGGAAGGTGACTATACGCTGGTCATTGGTCACTCGGGTCAGGGCTTCTATGCCCGTGTCGCGTTGCCGGCCCGCGTCTCGGTCGCCGATAGCGTGGCCTATTGCCTCGGCGGTATTCTGAGCATGACCTTCCTCAAGGCAGACGCTGTGGAAGAGTTGGAAGTTGAGGAAGACCCGGCGGTAGCGCTGGAAATGGCGATTGGCTAAAGCTCACCTATCGAATTAGCAGGGGCCGCACCATGCGGCCCTTTTTGTTTGCCCCTCGATGGCTGCCCACTCTTGCGTCTACACCGCGAGCCGACTATAATCCAGGGCAGCGACTCGATAGGGAGAACACTATGCTGAGCCTGGAGTTCTGGTTTACGGTGGCGATTCTTATTCTCTTTTTGGAGATGAGTGTGCTATTGCTCATCCTCATCGCCATCACAGGGGGGCTGGGCTTTGGCTCGGAAATCCTGCGCCGCAAGCTCAAGGAATGGGTACCCATCGGCCAGGGCTACGTCTTCAAAGGCCGCGACCTGACGCGCCAGGCGGCAGCGAAAGTGGCTGCCCCGGCCATCAGCGTGCGCAGTCAGGCGGCGGGCCTGAGCCATACGGTGCGGGTACTATTCAACCGCAAGCCCTAATGTCGCAAGCGACCCTGGAAGACGGTGCATTTGTGAGACTGGCTGGTTGTACTATTGCGCCGCAGGCCCACTTGGCCCAGGCGCGTGTCCTCATCGAGTCGTTCTTTGCCCACGAGCCGAACGGTCACTTCTATCTCCTGTTGGTGGATGGCCTCCCCTCCAACGAAACCCTCGACCCCCGCGTCCACCTCGTAGCGCCGTCGCAACTGCCTACCGACGAGTACACGGCCCTGTGTTTCGAGTATAACGCGGGCGAACTGTGCGCCGCGCTCAAAGCCTGGTTCCTCTTTGTCTTGATCTCGGTGTATGGTGAACGGCAGGTGGTCCTGCTGGACCCCGAAACACTGGTCCTTCAGCCCCTCGACGCCATGCGTCAAGCCCTTGCCGCCGCCAATCTGGTCCTGACGCCCAACTTCATCGCCCCGGCGCCTGTTCAGGCGGGCGTAACGGAGGACGAGCTTCTGCTGCGGGTGGGGGCTTTCCATTCGGGCGTCCTGGGCGTCCGCGCCACGGACGAGACAACCCGCTGCCTGGCCTGGTGGGCCGAACGGCTGCGGCATGGCTGCCATGTGGACCCGGCGCGGGGGTTGTTTCTGGACCAGAAGTGGCTCGACCTGGCGCCAGCCCTCTTCGATGGCGTGACCGTCTTGCGCGACCCGGCCTACCATGTGACCTGGGCTAATCTGTATGGGCGGAACCTGACGGAGGAGAATGGACAGTATCGGGTGAACGGCCAGCCGTTAGTGTGCTTCCGCTTTAGTGGGCTGGACCCGCTGGACCGCCAGGCGCGGGGCGCGTCCGGCCAATCTATTAGCCTGGCCGCTGATGCTCCGCTGCGGCGGCTGATGGATGGCTACGCTGCCCGCTGCATGGAGCAGGGCTACCAACGACTCCAGCGCCTGCCCTACCTCTACGCGGCGCTGGACAATGGCGTCCCCATCCATTCCTTGCTGCGCAGTCTCTACGGCGGCCTGGATGAAGCGACCCGGCGCACTTTTGGGAACCCATTCGTGACCGCGCCGCCCGGCTCCTTCTGGCGCTGGGCCACGGCCATGCGTGTCGACCTCAACGGGCTGACGCCGTTTCTGGTTCACCTGCACCGCGCGCGGCCCGATGTGGCCGCCGTCTATCCGCATAGCCAGGGCGAGCACCGCGCCGCCTTTGCCCAGTGGGCGCAGACTCACGGTGTGCGGGAACACGGCTATGACCCGCGCCTGGTGGCGTTGGACCATTTCGAGAGCGAGGAGTAAGAAGGCGTCAACGATGAGCGAGTCCCTGCCTCCGTCCCGCGACCCAGACGACCCGTTCCGCTACTCGTATCCCATTGATCCGGACTCGGACAGTACGGCGGCGCGGGTGATTCGGCTGGTAGGGTGGAACAAGCGCGTGCTGGAACTGGGCTGCGCGGCGGGGCATATGTCACGGGTGTTGCGGGAGCGCGGCTGCCAGGTGGTCGGCGTGGAGCTTGACCCGACGCTGGCCGCCCACGCGGCCGAGGTGTGCGAGCGCGTCATCGTTGGCGACCTGGATGAACTCGACCTGGAAACCGAACTCGCTGGCGAGACGTTTGATGTGGTACTGGCAGCCGATGTGCTGGAACATCTGCGCCAGCCGGCAGGGCTGTTGCGGCGGGTGCGGCCCTTGCTGCGGCCCGCTGGCAGCCTGGTCATCTCGCTGCCCAATGTGGCGCATGGCAGTGTGCGCCTGGCGCTGCTGGGCGGGCAGTTCCCCTACCAGGACCTGGGGCTGCTCGACCGCACCCACCTGCACTTCTTTACCCGTGTCGGCCTGGAGCAGTTGCTCGCCGACGCCGACTTTGCCATCGGCCACCTGGAGCGCGTGACGGGTGGGATTGTCGGCGCGGAAGTACCGTGGAATGCGGCGGCTGTGCCCACCGACGTGGTCCAGGCATTGGAGCAGGAGATCGAGGCCCTGACCTACCAGTTCATCGTCGTCGCTTATCCCCGCCCGCCCCAGGCGCTACACGATCTCCGCGAACGGATGCATGCCCTGGAGGTTGCCCGCGAACGAGCCGAGACGGCGCTGCACGACCAGCGTCAGACCAACGCCGGCATCATCGCCCAGGTCGCCACCTTGCGCCAGCAACAGTCGGTGTTGGCCGAAACCAACGCGCGTTTGGCAGACCAGGTCGCTAGCTTGACGGCGATCCGTGACGCTCTCGCTCAGGAACTCGACGCGGCGCGGGCGCGGTTGACGGAGCAGGCGGGCCAGGTGGCGACGCTCCAGGAGCAGCTTGAGTTGCACCTGGACCACGTCGGCCAAATACGCGGCCACCTGCTGACGGCGCGTGACCGGGTCTTACAGTTGGAGGCGGCGCAGGTGGACCTGCGCGCGGCGTTTGCGCGGGCCGACGACGAGCTGCGCTGGATGCGCGCCTCTAAGTCCTGGCAGTGGATTGAACGGCTGTGGGCCATCCGGCGGCGGCTGCGACGGTGATGGACGAGGCATGAGATCTTACCGCTTTTACGAGCCGCCGCCGCCGCGCACCCCCTGGCTGGCCGCGCTCCAGGCCCTGGGGCGAGTCTGATAGCCGCTGTCCTGGGGCTGCTGGCGTTTGGCCTCGGCAAGCCGCCCATCATCCCCACCGAGCTAGGCCCGCCCCAGACCGTCCAGACCCAAACGCCTCGTCTGGCCGTCCATACGCGACTGACAGACGAAGTCGAACCGTGGAAGATCAAGCAAACGCTGGTGATGGTGCGCCAGATGGGCGCGCCCACCGTCGTCGAGTACTTTCCGTGGGCCTACAGCGAGCCGAGGCCCGGCCGCTATGACTGGGAACATGCCGACCTGGTGGTGGACCACGCGGTCCGCCAGGGGTTGCGCGTCGTGGCTCGCCTGGACTATGTGCCGCAGTGGGCGCGGCCGGCGGGGACCACCACCCGCTACCTGGATGAGGCGCGCTTCCCCGACTTCGCGCGGTTTGTCGGCGCTTTCGCCCGCCACTTCGCTGGCCGCGTGGACGCCCTGATCATCTGGAACGAGCCGAACCTGGCCTTCGAGTGGGGCGGTCGCCCGCCTGACCCGGCCGCCTACACGCGTCTACTGGCCCAGGCGTATGCGGCGGCGAAAGCGGCTAACCCAGACATTCAGGTGCTGGCGGCAGGCCTGGCCCCGACGCTGGCGCGGCCGGGTGAAGAGGCCGCTATGAGCGACCTGGCCTTCCTCGAAGCCATGTACTCGGCGGGCGCAGGCTCCCACTTCGACGGCCTGGCGCTCCACGCTTATGGCTGGAGCTTCCCCGCCGATGACCCGCCCGATCCTAATATTGTCAACTTCCGCCGTGTCGAGTTGCTGCGCGAGATTATGGTGCGCCACGGCGACGGGGGTAAGCCTGCCCCCATTACCGAGGCAGGCTGGAACGACCACCCGCGCTGGACCAAAGCGGTTCGTCCGACGGCGCGCATCCAATACACCCTGGCCGCGCTGGACCGCGTCGCCACCTGGGACTGGTGCCCCTTTATGGCCGTTTGGGCCTTCCGTTTCCCCTGGCCGTCGCGCACGTTCCAGGATAACTGGGCGCTGCTCGACGAGGACTTCACGCCGCGTCCCCTCTACGCCGCCCTGTCGGCCTACAGCGCGACGGGGAATGCGGCGCAGGCATTCGGTGTCGCCGCCGATCCCTCGCGGCTGACGCTGCCGCGCCCCTAACTCATGCAGTCGTCCGCTACCCGCCTTGGCTGGCTGTTCGCCGCCTGGCTGCTGGCCCTGACCGTCCTGGCCGGCCTGGCCTCGCCACGCACCGCCGCCGTCTTCATCCCCACTGGCCCCATCCCGCCCTTGCGCGTCGGCATGGACCCCAGCTTCCTGCCCTTCGAGTTCTATCCCGGCCCCGATCTGCCGCCGCTGGGCTACGATGTGGACCTGGCGCACGCCATTGGCCCGCTCATCGGTCGCGAGGTCGTGATCGTGCCGATGGCTTACGACGGCCTGGCCGATGGCTTGCGCACCGGCCAGTTGGACCTGGTCATCTCCGCCTTCCCCTACGACCCGCGCCTGACCCAAGACCTCGTCTTCACCGGCGCGTACTTCAACGCCGGACCGGTCCGCGTCGTCCGCGCCGGCCAGACGGCGCCCGACCCGCCCCAGCGCCTGGCCGTCGAGTTGGGCACGACCTCCGATGTGGCGGCCCGCCGGCTGAAGCCCACTCCAGCCACCGTTCTGCGCCTTGCCAGCCCAGAAGCCGTCATCGCTGCTGTGGTGTCAGGCGAGGCGGATATGGCTCTATTGGATATGGTGACGGCGCTGCAGGCGGGGCCGACGGTCGAGGTGGTGGGCAAGCCGGTCGAGGACGAGTTCTACGTCATCGCCACCCGCAAAGACCTAACGGTTCTGTTTACCCAGGTCAACATCGCCCTGGAAACGCTCCGCCGCGACGGCGTGCTGGACCAGTTGACCTTCAAGTGGATGGGGCGAGCCGCGCCGTAACCTCGTCCAGGATACGCTCGGCCAGCGCCTCCTTCGGCATTGGCTCCAACGGCGTGATCCCGCCCGTTCGGTCCAGGAAGGTGGCTTGGACCATGTCGCTGCCGAATGTCTGGGGCACCGGGTTGGCGACAATCAGGTCCAGGTCTTTGGACGCCAGTTTGGCGCGGGCGTTGTCGAGGAGGTTCTGGGTCTCAGCGGCGAAGCCGACCACGACCCGGCGGCGGGTGGTCTCATGCGCAGCGCGCCAGTCGGCCACGTCGCGCAGGATGTCGCGCGTCCGCGCCAGGTGGAGGGTGAGGCCCTCGGTGTTGTCCGCCGTCTTCTTGATCTTGTGCTCTGCCCGTTGGGCCGGCGTAAAGTCGGCCGGCGCGGCGGCCATAATCAGCGCGTCGGCGGCGGCGAGGTGGTCGAGGACGGCCTGGTCTAGCTCGGCGGCGGAAGCAACGCGGACCTCGGTCGCGCCGTAGGGGGTGGGCAGGTCGGTGGTGTGGATGAAGGTCACAACCGCTCCCCGGTCGCGGGCAGCCTCGGCAATTGCCAGCCCCATCTTGCCCGACGACTGGTTAGTAATGTAGCGCACCGGGTCCAGCGCCTCGCGTGTCCCGCCAGAGGTCACAATCAGCCGCCGCCCGGCCAGGTCGCCGCGCTGCCCCAGGACAGTGCGAGCCGCGTCTAGAATCACTAGCGGTTCGGCCAGCCGCCCGACCCCACTCGCGCCGGAGGCCAGGTAGCCGCCGCCAGGCGTCACGATATGGACGCCACGGGATTGGAGGGCCGCCAGGTGGTCCTGTGTGGCCGGGTGCTGCCACATGCCCGTCTCCATGGCCGGCGCGAGGAGGAGGGGGGCACGGGTCGAGAGGCAGAGGGCAGTGAGTTCGTTGTCGGCCAGGCCGAGCGCCAACTTGGCGAGGGTGTTGGCGCTCAGCGGCGCGATGATGACCAGGTCGGCGGCGCGGCCCAGCGTTACATGCGCGATGTCGGCCATGCCGCGTGTCTCCCAGAAGTCGGTGACGACGGGGCGGTGGGTCAGCGCGGCAAAGATCGGCGGGCCGACCATGTGGGTCGCGGCCTCGGTCATGACGACGTGGACCTCCGCGCCGGCCTGGACGGCCTGGCTGGCGATGATCGCGGCCTTGTAGGCCGCAATGGACCCTGTCACCCCCAGGACAACTGTTTTGCCTTTGAGATTCGACATAAGCAACCCCGTTGTTAGCAAGGCATTTGGACCAGGAACCTCTCTCCTTTCAGTCTAGCACCAGGGGAAGGGCGGGTCAAGCTGAAGTAAGCGTGGGAAGGTCAAAACGTCTATAATTTCGGTATGCCTAGTATCTATCTACACATCCCCTTCTGCCACCTGCGCTGCAACTTCTGTAACCTGCATACGTATGGCATGGGGAACTATGACGCCTTGCCGACCCTGCGCGACGACTACACCGCCGCGCTCTGCCGCGAGGCCGAGCTATGGGCGGCCGAGGTCGGCGACCGCCACGTGGCGACCGTTTTCTTCGGTGGCGGCACCCCGACCGAGTTGAGCGTCGCGCAACTGGGGGCGGTTCTGGGGGCGCTGCGGCGTTGTTTTGACATAAGCAATGACGCCGAGATCACGGTAGAAGGCTACCCGGGGCTGGCGCGGGAGTACCTGGTGGGGCTGCAAGCGCTCGGCGTCAACCGCGTGAGCTTTGGCGTGCAGAGCTTCGACCCGACCCTGCTGCCGCTGCTGGACCGCCAGCACACCATTGACGACGTCGCGCGTACCGTCCAGGAGGCCCAATCGCTGGGCTTCTCAGTCGCCCTCGACTTCATCTACGGCCTGCCGGGGCAGACGATGGCCCAGTGGGAGGCGACGCTCGATCAGGCGCTGGCCCTGTCCCCCAACCACCTGTCGCTGTATGCGCTATCCATCGAGGAGGCGACGCGGCTCCGCGCCCTGATCAAGGCCGGGGTCTTGCCTACGCCCGACGCCGACCTGGCCGCCGACATGTACCGCCGGGCGATGGTTCGGCTGGCCGAGGCCGGCTTCGAGCATTACGAAATCTCGAATTGGGCGCGGCCGGGTCACGCCTGCCGCCACAACCAGGTCTACTGGCGCAACGAGCCGTGGCTGGGGTTGGGGGCGGGGGCTTATGGCTGGCGCGCGGGGGAGAGGTACACCAATATCCTCGCGCCGACGCACTACATCGAGGCCGTTCAGGCCGGCCACCTGCCCATTGGGCGGCGGGAACCCATTGACCGTCACACCGAGATGAACGAGACGCTTATGCTGGGCCTGCGGCTGCGCGCCGGACTGGACCTGACCGCGTTCGAGCGGCGGTTCAGCGTGCGACTGGTCGAGGCGCGCGGCCCGGCCCTGGCCGAACTGGTCCGGTGGGGGCTGGTGAGCCTGGCGAGGGACACGCTGCGGCTGACCGACCAGGGATTGCTGGTCGCCAACGATGTCCTGGTGCGGCTGCTCGTGTGAGTTTTATGCAGTCCAGCTTCCAAATACTAGACAAGGATTGTGAATCCTGATAAGATAGGGACGTGTGACGATGACCCATGGGTTGTCGCCAGGCGTTGCGCCGCCGGGGCTGACCAGGCTGTTGGCCCGTGCCCTGCTCCACCTCCAGGCCGAGGGGAACGGGGTGATGTCCAGGTCGTGCGCGCGTCCCGGTTCTCTAGCTGCCTGAGGGGTTGGCCGCGCCCCATCATTGCCGCCACGGGGGGAACCTTGTCGCGCCTGAGTCGAATTCGACTGTTTTGGGGACGCCAGGTCGAGCAGCGTGACTGGCTCCCGCTGTTGCCCATCATTCTGCTGGGCTTTGTCTTACGGGTGCTCTGGATAGATCGCCAGAGTCTGTGGTACGACGAACTCTTTACCGTCTGGGTGAGCCGCCTGCCGCTGCAGGACCTGTTTCCAGCCGTCGCCGCCGACAGTCAGACGCCCTGGCTGCCCTATGTCCTGCTCCACTGGTGGCCGGGGCTGTGGGGCGCTGAGTTTGCCTTGCGGCTCTATGCTGTCGTACCGGGGACGTTGGCGATTCCCGCCGTCTGGCGGCTGGCGCGGGTATATGTGACGCCGGCCCAGGCTCACCTGGCGGCCCTGCTGACCGCGACCTCGCCCTTCCTCATCAGCCGTTCCCAGGAAGTGCGCGGCTATACCTGGTATCTCCTGTTTGGCGTCCTGGCGAGCCTGTGCTTCCTGCGTCTGAGTCGGGGTGACTGGGGGTCGCGCCTGGGCTATGTGGTCTTCCTGCCGCTGACCCTGCTGACCCACTACTATGGCGTTTTTCTGCTGCTCTCCCACGGACTGACCTGGCGGGGCTGGCCGCAGGTGCGTCAGCTTCGTGTCTGGCCGCTGGCGGCGTCGGCGGCGTTGGGGCTACTCATCTGGTGGAGCGCGGCGGTCGTCGCGTCGGCGGGCTTCTCGGTTCCGGCGCGGCCCGCTCTGCCCCCCACCGTCGGCGTCGGCCGGCCCACCTCCCAGTGGTCCAATGTCGTCCAGGAGGCCCGCGCCTTGCTGGCTCAGGCGCCGTCCAGCATCCCGGCCGTGAGCCTCATCACGAAAGGCACGTCCGGGACGAGCAAGCCGAGCACCTGGAAGCGGCTGTCGGGCCGGACCGTGTTCGAGGTGGCCTCGCAGTTGAGCCTGGGTGGGGAGTTTGGCGCCGGTATCGCCGCTCGCCCCCCCTGGTGGAACATTCTGGCCGTGCTCTACCTTGTTATCGCGGGGGGCGCTGTTCTGTTCGGCTGGCGTCAGCCGGGAGTGATCCCGCTGCTGACCTGGACGCTGGCGCCGGCCGTCGCGGTCTACCTGATAGACCGCGTGACGGCGATGGGCTTTGAGGCCCGCTACCTGATTCTGGTCGCGCCGTTTAGCTTTGTCCTCATCAGTATGGGACTGAGCCGGCGGTCCTGGCTGCTGCTTGGCGGGGCATGCCTATTGCTCATGCATGGCGTGGGGCTGTGGACGTACTTCCACTCACCCTACGATGCGCGCGACGACTGGCGGGCCTTGATCAGCACCCTCCAGGCCGAGCAGCAGCCGGGGGATGGCTTGTTCGCCTTCCCGGCCCACCACTTCGCTATGGCAAGCGCCGTCTACGCGCCGAATCTGCCCGAAGGGGGCGGCTGGGTGTGGCCCGATGGTCAGTTGATCCTGTTGCCCGAGGGGACGCGCTGGCGCGGTTATGGTATGCGACTGGCGGCCACCGCGCCGGGCAGCGAGAGTATGCAGAAGCTCATGAGCCTCGCGTGTGAGTATGACCGGCTGTGGGTTGTCACCTACGCCTCGCGTGTGGATGGCGATAGCTCCCACATTCTCCAGCAGCTGGACGAAGACCTAGACCTGCTGGAGACGCATGAGTTTCGCGGCCCGAAAGGGCTACGCCTGTGGTTGTTTGACGGCTGCGCGTCCCACTCGTAGGTCGTTCAGCCCTGGATGCCTGTCCCTGTTGGCGCCCTTCACGAAGTCGAGGCTCTGAGCCGGGCGTAGGGCTATACCTTATCCCGTCCAGGCCTCGATTTTGCTATCGGAGCGAGGCGGTTTTTCTTACTTCTTTGTTACATCTTCTTGGCGTGATGGATAGAGTGCATGGCGAACGTTCCGCACGAGCCTGAGACAATCGAACCACCCCGTGAGATCAACCCGGCCGCCGCCCTGGGCGAGGTCAGCCGAGCGGGGCTGCGGGTCGCCCTGTCCGGGCGCGACATGCGTTTGCTGGTCTTCGGCCAGGTCGTGTCCCAGATTGGTGACAGTTTCCTGCTCGTCGCCATGCTCATCATCGTGCGCCAACTGACCAGTTCGCCCCTGGCGTTGGCCGGCTTGGCAGCGTCTATTGGCCTGCCGACCGTCCTGTTCGGCTTGTTTGGCGGCGTGATCGTGGACCGCTTCGACCGCCGCTGGGCCATGCTCATCGCCGACATCGTGCGCGGCGTGGTTGTCCTGGCCCTGCTGCTGGTGCGGGACGCGCGGGGATTGCCCGTTGTGCTGGCCGTCGGCTTCATCATGGGCACCGCCGGGGTATTGTTTATTCCGGCTCGCAATGCGGTCCTACCCATGCTTGTGGCGCCGGCGGGTCTCGTCGCCGCCAACATGCTCATCGAAGCTACTCAGGTGCTGGCGCTGGTGATTGGCCCTGCCCTGGGCGGGTTGTTTGTCGCCCGCTTCAGCCCCCAGGCGGCCATTGTCTTCGATTCGCTGACGTTTTTTTCATCTGGGGTGGCTATCTTTCTCATGAGCGTGCGCCATGTCAATGTGCATACCGAACCCTTCACCGCCACCGAGTTGCGCACGGCGCTCTTCGAGGGCATCCAGTTTGTGCGCAGTAGCCCGCTTATCCTGCGGTTAATCGCGGCTGGCAGCGCGAGTATGTTGGCCCTGGGCGCGGTCATCATCCTGGGGACGGTTCAGTTGCAGGAAGAGTTCCAGGTGGACCCAAGTGGCATTGGCGGGCTGTTGAGTGTGCTGGGGCTGGGGATGGTCGTGGGGGGCGCCCTGGTGGCGCTGCCCATCGCCTATCATCATCCGGCGCCTTTTGTCGGCGCGAGTATGGTCGGCCTGGCGCTCAGCCTGTCCGTTTTCCCCTTCTTGCCCGACTTTCGCCTGGCCCTCGTCGCCATCTTCGTGACGGGCCTGACTCTCATCGCCTCGCGCTCCATTATCGCCGCCCTGGTTCAGATCAACACGCCCAACGACCGTCTGGGCCGTGTCGAGAGCGCGTTTAATATCATGCTCGCCATCTCGTATAACGCCAGCCTGATTGCTACGGGTGCGTTGGGCATTGCTGTAAACGCCCGCCTTATCTTCCTGGCGGCGGGCGCGCTGGCCCTCACGTCCGGCTATATTGCCTATCAAGCCCTGGCGAAGCGTGACCGAGCCGCGTAATTTAGACAGGCGCACTGCGTCATAGCTGTATGATTCAACCTAGCCCCCATCTCGTTTGCCCCAGTTGCGGCCAGACGAGCGACGATCTGCTTGCCGAGTTCCCCGGTGTCATCGGCGAGCGCGTGACTGATCTGGTCCACGACGAGCTTCCCGCCTGGCAGCCGTCGGATGGGCTGTGCGTTGCCTGCGCCGACCGCTATCTGCAGCGGGCGCTGCAACAACTCGCCCGCGAGAACGCCTGGAGCGAGCTAAACGAGTATCGCGAACTCGTCTACGACTCGAACCTGTCGCACATCATCCCGACGCCGACGCGGGTCCACGCCAACCCTAACTACACCGGGCGCGGCGTGACCATCGCCTTCATCGACTCGGGTTTCTTCCCCCATCCAGATCTGACCCAGCCGCAGGACCGCATCCTGCGCTACGTAGACGTGACCGACGCAGCTTCCATAGGCGAGACGGACTTCAGCCGCCCCGACGTCACCTCCTGGCATGGCATGATGACGTCCGTCTCGGCGACGGGCAATGGTCACCTGAGTGGCGGGCTGTATCGCGGCATCGCTTCAGATGCCAATGTCGTGCTGGTGCGGGTGAGCGACCCCTTTACCCACCGCATCACCGAAGAGGCCATCTATCGCGGTCTGGCCTGGGTCATCGCTAACCAGACGCGCTATGACATCAAGGTAGTGAATATCTCATTGGGCGGCGACCACGACCCGACGCCGGGCAACCGCCTCGACCGCAAGGCGAATGAGGCGGTGCAGCGCGGCATGATCGTGGTGGTGGCGGCGGGCAACAGCGGGATTCGGCGGCTTGTCCCACCTGCCAGCGCGGACCGGGTCATCACGGTGGGCGGGCTGGACGACCAGAATACCCTGGTGCGTGCCCAGCACCGCATGTACTGGTCGAACTGGGATGACCAGCGCAAGCACGCCAAACCTGAACTCATCGCGCCTAGCATCTGGGTGGCCGCGCCCATTCTACCGGGCACACGCGTCCACGCCGAGGCCATCGCCCTCCACCGGCTCATGTTCGTCCCCGACGCGGAGCTGCGCGTCGAGGTGCGTCAGGCGCCGCGCTGGCTGGGCCTGGAGACGTTCGTCTCGTCGCCGCTGGCCGTGTTGCGCGATGCCATTCGGAACAAGTTCACCGCCGCCAACTTGATCTCGGCCCACTACAAACATGTGGACGGTACGTCGTTCGCGGCGCCCATCGTCAGTTCTGTGGTGGCGCAGATGCTCGAAGCCAACCCCTCGCTGACCCCCGAAGCGGTCAAACGTATCCTCATCGAGACGGCTAACCCCCTGCCCCATGTCCCACCGGAGCGCCAGGGGTACGGCGTCGTCAACCCCAGCCGAGCCGTCGCGGCGGTTCTGCGGCGGGGCGTTGGGCCGCTGTCACGGCGGCCCGTCTCCCCCTGGGTCCGCAAAGGCCGCGTCGTCTTCACCTATCAGAACCCGGCTGTCCGCCGTGTCACCCTCGTCGCCAGCTTTACCCTGTGGAACCATAATGGCCCGGAGTTTACAGAGGAGGCGCCTGGCGTCTGGACGCTTTCCATCGCCGCGCCGCCGCCGGGCCGCTACGCTTACAAGTTTATGCTCGACGGTGATGAGATGGTCCCCGATCCGGAGAACGGCTTCCAGGTCCCGGATGGCTATGGCGGCTGGAATACCGTTCTGACCGTCCCCCGCCAGACCCGCTAGCGGCGTGGTCAGGATGAGGACTTTGACCTGGGGCACACGGGCGCGAATCAGGCGGGTGGCCTGGATGCCCGTCATGATGGGT
>JAHCIP010000289.1 GCA_026129165.1 Anaerolineae bacterium | reverse complement strand
AACGCCAAGGAGTGGGTGGCTAACCTCGAAGCGCGGGAACGAGACCGCACGGGCATCAAGTCGCTCAAAGTGGGCTTTAATAAGGTCTTCGGCTACTACCTGGAGATCACTCACGCCAATGCCCACGCCGCCCCGGCCGACTACATCCGCAAACAGACGCTGGTCAACGCCGAGCGGTACATCACGCCCGAACTCAAGGAGTACGAGTCGCTCATCCTGAACGCCGAGGAACGGACGATTGAACTGGAGACGCGGCTGTTCCGCGAGGTGTGCGAGCAGATCGCAGCAGTGTCGGCGCGGCTGCTCGGCACGGCCCGCGCCCTGGCCTACCTGGACGTGGTCAGCAGCCTGGCCGAGGTCGCCCGCCGCTACAACTACGTCCGTCCCGAGATTGTCCCGTCGGGTCAATTGGAGATTCGCGGCGGACGGCACGCCGTGGTCGAGCGCACGCTCGACGAGGCGGCCTTTGTCGCCAACGACCTGGACATGGCCGAGGGTGACATCATCATCCTGACCGGGCCGAACATGAGCGGCAAGAGCGTCTACCTCAAGCAGACGGCGCTGATTGCGCTCATGGCGCAGATTGGCTCGTTTGTGCCCGCCGACAGTGCGACCCTGCCCCTGGTAGACCGCATCTTCACCCGCATCGGCGCGCATGACGAGATCGCCCAGCACCAGAGTACGTTTATGGTTGAGATGGTCGAGACGGCCAATATCCTGCGCCACGCCTCGCCGCGCAGCCTGGTCATCCTGGACGAAGTCGGGCGCGGGACCAGCACCTACGATGGGCTGTCCATCGCCTGGGCGGTGGTCGAGTACCTGCACAACAACCCCCACCTGCGCGCGAAGACCCTGTTCGCCACTCACTACCACGAACTGACCGAACTGGCCGACCGCCTGCCGCGCGTCCGCAACTACAACGTCGCCGTGGCCGAGGAGGGCGACCAGGTCGTCTTCCTGCACAAGATTATCCCCGGCGGCGCGGATCGCTCGTATGGCATCCACGTCGCCCAGTTGGCTGGCCTGCCCCGCGCCGTCATCCACCGCGCGACGGAGATTCTGGCCGACCTGGAGCAGGAGGCGCGGGCGCCGGGCGCGCCTAAGCCGGGCGAGGTCCGTCCCCAGCAGCTCACCATGTTCGCGACCGAACCGCCCGTGGTCAAGGCGCTCAAGGAGCTTGACGTCAACCAGTTGACACCCCTCGAAGCCATCAACCAGCTCTACCAGTTGCAAAAGCAAGCCAGGGAAAGTTAGGTGTCCACCGCTCAGCATGACATTTTCATCCTTGGTGGTGGCCCATCGGCCATGTGGACTTCGTTCAGGGTGACAGTCGAAGGTTTTGAGCGGCTAAGTGAAGGCTGCGACGGCGTGAAATTGCTTGTCAAAAAGCAGCCAGGAAATAACAGACAGCCCTGGTCATGTTAACCAGGGCTGTCTCGTTTCTTGTTAGGAGTGGGGATTTCTAGAGCACGTCGTCGGCGGCGAGAATGGTCTGCGCCAGCTCCGCCATCTTGATGCGGCGGTCACGGGCCTTGCGGCGCATGTGCTCGTAAGCCTCTTCCTCGCCAATACCCAGGCGGCGCATCAGAATTCCTTTAGCCCGCTCGACAATCTTGCGCTCGCGCAATGCCTGCTGGGCCGACTCGGCCTCGCGGCGCAGGTCGAGCATCTCACGGAAGCGGCTGTGGGCGATGCGTAACGCTGGCGCGAGTTCCTTCTCATCCACCGGCTTGACCAGGTAGTTCATCACCCCAACCAGGTCGGCGGCGCGGATAAAGGCGTCGTCGGCATAGGACGTGAGGATCACGATGGCCGTCGGGTTCTGCTCCATGATGGTCCGCGACGCCGTCAGCCCGTCCATGTCGGGCATTTTGATGTCCATGAGAATCACGTCGGGGCTGGTTTCACTGGTCAGTTGAACGGCTTCCTCGCCATTCCGCGCCTCGCCCACAACATCATGGCCCAACTCGGTCAGTTGTCCGCGCAAGCTGAGCGCGACGAGCGCATCATCTTCAGCGATGAGCACTTTCAGGTTCGGTGATGCTGCCACAGTTCCCCCTTTGGCGGTCTGGCGACATGGCCCCTACGACACTGGCACTTCATGCAAGGCCAGGGTTGGGAAGTAACTGAGTGGGATAGAGAACCACGCTCGCGTACGCCCTGGTTCTGAGTCTAAGTTAAGCTTAATTCTAAACTCTCGCTGGAGCAAGATTTGTACCAGCTTCAGGCCGGCCAGCGACGAGGCATTTAGATCGAAGTCGGACGGCACCGCGCCGCCAGGGTCAGTGACCTCAAAGAGAACGCCCTCGGCTCTGGGCTGGATACGCAGCCGGATGACACCCGGCTGGCCGTGGAGCCCGTGCTGGAAGGCATTGGCGATGAGTTCGTGGACGGCCAGGCCCACGATCTGCGCCCGTTCCATAGTTAGTTCAACTTCCGGTGGGTCGGCCGTCACCTGGACCGTTTGGTCGGGCAACGCCCACAGCGTCGCCAGTTGATGGGCTACGACCTCCAGCAACGGGCGCAGGGGAATCGGGCCGCCCTCTTGCTTGAACAAGAAGTCCTGCGTCGCGGCGATACTCTTGATCCGCCGCAACGCGCCTGTAATGGCTGATTGGGCCGTGGTGTCACGGGTCATCTGGAACGATAGGATGCCGCTAATCGCCTGGAGGTTGTTGCGGACGCGGTGCTGCAACTCGCGTAAGAGGAGCGTCTTCATCTCCAGGTCTTTCTCGACCTGGGCATTGAGGGCGGCATTCTCGATGGCAAGCGCCGCGCGGTTGGCCATGACCTCAAACAGCCGTGTTTCCTCGCCGCTGAAGGGCCGTGCGTTCCGTTCCAACGTCGCCACGCCCAGCCAACCGCCGCGCCCCGCCAGTGGCGTGCCCATCACGACTCGTTCCTCGCCTGTCCCGGCTACCTCGCCCTTCGACACGGGACGGGTTATGTGGGTCGTCTGGCCGGTCTGGCCGATACGCTGGACGAACGACTTCATGCCGTTCATCGGCTCCTTCGACGTTGAACGCGGCATGCCCACTGCCGCTGCCGCCTTCAAGCGGCTAGAGTCGGCCTCGCGCAAGAAGATGGCCCCTGCGTCGGCCTGCGCCACCTGGCACAGGGTATCAATCAGGCGTTGGAGCATAGGTTCCAATGTCAGGTCAGCCAGGCCGACAGCGGTCACCGCTTCCAGGGCTTCCAACTGACGGCGGGTATTGCGTTCCTGCGAATAGGCCGCTTCGAGTTCGTGGTTGCGGCGGGCCAGGGCACGCTCATTCTCGACAATGCGCAGCATGGCCCGCACGCGCAGTAGCAACTCATCAATCTCGAATGGTTTACGTAAGTACTCGTCTGCGCCCGCCTCCAGGCCGGCGACGACGTCCTGGTTCGAGCCGCGCGCGGTGAGCATGACAATGGGCAGAAACTGGCCCTCACCATCGCTCCAGCGAGCCTTGAGCCGCCGACACACCTCGAAGCCATCAATGCCGGGCAGCATCAGGTCGAGCAAGACCAGGTCGGCCCGCTGTTGCTCCATGAGCGCCATCCCTGCCTCGCCACTGGCTGCCTGCACGACGTCGTAGCCCTCCTGGTTGAGGATCTCAAACACAAGGTCGGATGTGGTCTGGTTGTCCTCAACAACCAAGATGCTTTTGGGTTCGGTCGAGATTGCTCTGTTGTCCCCCACTGGCGTCATCACTCGCGCTCCCTTTCGCGTAGGGCGCGCTCGACTTCGCGCTTGGCATCGCGTTCGGCAATCGAGTCGCGCTTGTCATAAGATTTCTTGCCCCGCGCCAGGGCAATCTCTACCTTAGCGCGGTTGTTCTTCAGGTAGACGCGGAGGGGCACCAGGGCCACACCTTTCTCCGTCACGGCGCCAGCGAGGCGATTGATCTCTTTGCGGTGCAACAGCAGCTTGCGGGGTCGCATGGGGTCATGCGTGGCGTAGCCCGCCTGGTCGTAGGGAGCGATGTGCACGTTGAACAGCCACATCTCCCCATCCTTGACCTGGGCGTAGCTATCACGCAGGTTGACCTTCCCAGCGCGGATCGACTTGATCTCCGTGCCAGTCAGCGCGACGCCGGCTTCGTAGGTCTCGTCAATGAAGTAATCATGGCGCGCCTTGCGGTTTTCGGCCAGGGTGCGATTGGCGCGCGTTGTCTGGGCTTGATTCGACATAATATTCTCAGCAACTCGTATTAGCCGCCGGTGCGCAGATACTCCAAGGCTCGCTCGAATTGCTCATCTCGCCCCTGCTTGGCGGCCTCGGCGGAGTTCTCAATGGCGATATGCGGCTCGATGCCGGCCTGCGAGATGTCATGTTTGTCGGGGGTGAGCCAGTGGGCGACCGTGACGTGCAGGGTCGAGCCGTCGGAGAGTTGGTGGACATTCTGGACCGAGCCTTTGCCGTAGGTCTTAGACCCAATGAGGACGCCCCGCTTGCGGTCGCGGATGGCCCCTGACAGGATTTCAGACGCGCTGGCGCTTCCCCCGTTGACCAGCAGCACGACAGGCAGATCGGTCGCCACGCCGCCCCCCTTCGCCATAAAGGTCTCTTCTTTGCCGTCGCTGTGGCGTTCATAGGCGATGACGCCGTCGCCGATGAACTGGCTGGCAATATCGAGGGCGGCATTCAAAAAGCCGCCGGGGTTGTTGCGCAGGTCGAGAATGACAGCCTTGACCCCTTTGTCGCGCAAGTCCTTGATAGCCCGCTGAATCTCCATAGGCGAGCGTTCGCCAAATAACGTCAGCCGAATGTAGCCAGTCGTCGGCATGGCATTCTCGTCCAGCGTCCGCCAGGTTACGGTGGGCGTCTCAATGGGCGCGCGGACCAGGCTGACCTCAAATGTCTGGCCGCCACGCTGGATAGTCAGGGTGACGGACGTGCCCTTAGGGCCTCGGATGAGCAGCACCGCGTCATTCTGATCCATACCCGTTATTGCGCGGCTATCGACCTTCAGGATGATGTCATTGGCCTTCAAGCCGCCCTTTTCCGCTGGCGAGCCAGGGATAGGACTGACAATGACTAATTGACCCTGTTGGTTGGTCTGAACCGTCGCGCCGATGCCCTCGAACTGACCCGCCAACTCGCTGCGCTCCATAGAGGCGGCGCGTGGCTCCAGGAAGACGGTGTTCGGGTCGTTCAGGGTTCCCAGCGCGCCGCGAATCGCTCCATAAGTCACGCCCTGCTCGTCCGGCACTTTTCCGTAGAACTCGCGCTGAACCGTACCCCAGGCCTCCCAGAAAACACCAAACCGATCTGGCTGGTCCTTGTGCAGGAGCTGTCCCAGGTCCACGCCCAGCGCGGCCAGGGCCGGTACATTGCCCGAACGCGCCAGGATAGTATTTGACATAAATCCTGCGGCAAACGAGGCCGTGATGATAACAATCAGCAAGACGGCGAGGATGGCGGTGCGAATCCACTCGCGCATAGGAGACCTCTCAGAGCGGTGTCATCGGGGGCTGAACAGACGTGGCGCACACACGGGCTTGTGCTCAGAACGCTAGACAAGAATTGTAGCATCGAGACCCCCCAGGCGCAAGCAGCGACTGTTCGTGAAATGTCCTCAAATAAGCCTTGACAACACCAGATATTGCCTCTAAAATAGTAAGCGATAAGTGTAGTTATCAGCTACTATCTAGCAATATTTGTGATTTACATAAGAGTAGGAGATTCCATGCTTGTGCCCAGTGACACTCATAACTTGAGTAGGCTAGATCAGCTAGGTATCTCGGCTTCTTCGCCGGAAGTCGCCCTGCAACGCCCCCTTGAACAGCTTGTACAGGCGACGCTAGATGCAGCGGCCAAAGGACCAAATTCGGCGCGGGCTTATCAGACAGCTATTGGGCAATTCGTTGTCTATCTGGACCAAGAGCGTGGCGATTTACTACCTGAGCGCTGGCAAGCAGAGTGGCGGCCGCTAGCTGTTTCAGCACGAGACGGCAAACAGACCGTTTGGCGCTTCAATGCGCCGTCGGCTGTTCTACGCCTGGTAGATGCCAGTCTCCTGGATGGCTATCGAGCCTTTCTCGCCCGCGAAGGCGCCCAACCCAATGCCATTGTCCAGCGTGTCGCCATCGCTCGCACGTTCCTGGCCGTTGCCTATCGAGAACGAGTGTTAACCGATGACCAGGCGCGCGCGCTCGACATCAAACCCTACCGACCCCGACTCAAGCGCGACGACAAGCCAGTAGGACGCCGCCTAACACCCGACGAAGTGCGGGCGTTGCGTGCCGCAGTGAATATCAACACGGTCAAGGGCAAGCGTGATCTTGCCATTATAGACGCTATGTTGTTCGCGGGGCTACGGCGTGACGAGGCCGCTTCGTTATGTCTAGAAGATTTTCGACAAGATCGCGGGCACTGGTGGCTCGTACTGATGGGCAAAGGCCAGAAGACGCGGCGAATTCGCCTGCATGACTTACTCTCCCTGAGTCTTAACGACTGGCTCGGGACGACTGGTCGAGGGCTAGGTCAGAGTGGAGTAGTTTATCTGAGTGTAAATAAAGGCGACAAGTGGGGCGAGCGTACGATCAACGCTAGTGTGGTGGGCCGTCTGGTGGCCGAATACGGCGCTAAAGCGGGCCTCGCTCCCCTATCCGGCCTCAATCGTCTCAGTCCGCATGACCTACGCCGCACCTGTGCCCGCAACGCTTTTGACAACGGCGCGCCCCTGCCCTACATTCGGGATCTTCTGGGCCACCGCTCTATAGAGACGACCATGCGTTACATCGGCGCCACCGATGATGATTTGCGGACAGCCGTTGATTATGTCAATTACTAAATGCGCTCATACTGCTTCACACTCAGGCGGTAGAGGGATTGGATGGGAACCTCGCCGTCGGGCGTCTCCGGATAGGCGTCAAAATCAAACCACTTGAGGACCAGCAGGCCCCCCAGTAGTTCAATTGGGTCACCACTTTTTAGAATGCCATGGCGAGCCATCTGCTCATACTGCTCAACGCTAAGACGGTAAAGGTCGTCCAGCGTCAGGCCCAGCTCCGCCTCGGTCCGCACGTCGCGGGCGTCTACCATCTGGCTCATGATTCACCCCACTCTCTAGCCCTCGAACTCCTGGACCAGCGGCCGCATCGAGCGCGGGATGCGCGCCTGGAGGCGCGTGCCGCGCGGCGTATGGTCCTCCTGCTCGATTTCGCCGCGCTCGTGCATCAGCGACACCAGGTCGCCCCGGTCGTAGGGAATGTGGACCGTTACATGGACGAGGCGCTCGCCGAGGGCCTGCTCCACCGCCTCCAGCAGCGCGTCGAAGCCCATCTTCTGCTCGGCTGAGATGGCGACGCTGTTGGGATGGGCGTGCAGGAAGTCTTGCAACCGTTCCTCCGCCAGCGCCGGCGCTGGCGTAATTTTCAGGCCAAACTCCGTCTCCTGCGTGGCGGCGACGGCCTCAGCGAGCTTATCAATCTTGTTGACGGCGATGACCGACGGGTACTGCGACACGCCCAGGTCCTCCAGGATGTCCTCGACCGTCTGCCACTGCTCCTCGACATTCTCTTGGGTTATGTCAACAATATGCAGGATGATGTCGGCCTCGGTGATCTCTTCCAGCGTGGCGCGGAAGGCGGCGACCAACTGGGTCGGCAGCTTCTGGATGAAGCCGACCGTGTCGGTAAAGAGCGCCTCGCGGCCGCCGGGCAGCTTCACCCGCCGCGTCGTGGGGTCGAGAGTGGCGAAGAGCATGTCC
>JAHCIP010000288.1 GCA_026129165.1 Anaerolineae bacterium | reverse complement strand
TAAATTCGTGTCTACAGCTTATTTCGATTCCTATCGACTGTCAAACTTATGCCCGGCGACAGCAGGGTGGTGTCAAAGTTCACATATCTAGAACACGGCTGAAGAGGATAGACGGATCAAGCCTCCGCGAGGCAGGCGCCACCTCCACAGGCTGATCACCATCCGTCTATCCTCTCCATCCGTGTTCTGTCATGGGCGACTCTGCAACAGCCCCGCACCGACAGCGTTGGGGGTGGCGCTGGCAATAGGGGGTGAGGCCGGGGAAGCGGCTCCGGTGAGCCGCGACCCAGGCGTAGGCGTGGTCGGCCAGGGCGCGGAGGAGGGGAAGCTCGTACAGGCGGAGGAGCCAGGGCCAGCCGAGGGCAACAGCCAGGGCGGCGAAGATGGCCGCCGCCCCTCGGAAACGGAGGCCATAGGCGTCCATGGCCCAGGCGGCCTGCTCCGCCTCCGCAAAGGTCAGGCCCAGGCGAGCGGGCGCGCCCGGCTCCTGGAACGGCGCGAGCCAGAGCCGATGGCGCGAGTCCAGGCGCTGCACGAGCGCCGCGCTGAGCGTTCAGAAGTCTCAGGAGCCGTCGAAGAGGAGCGTCAGTGGGGGGTGAAGGCGGCGCATCAATACGGCCCCTTGAAGGTCTTGATCTGGGCGTGATGCCCCACTCGTTTGACCATCTTCATCGGCTCCAGGGGCTCGCCCAGGATGCCATCATGGATGGCCCAGCTTCGCCCCCGCACCGTGTCGGCCATCTCAGGCCGACGAAACGGCGTCGAGCCGTCCAGCCGCGCTCGCAGGTCGCCGCCCTGTTGGAAGCGGTGGTTAATTTCCTCCATCACGCGCCGCCCGTACAGATAGTCAAATCCCCAGTGTTCCATCAGAATGGCATTATGGTAGGCCAGAGGTACGGCCAGGACCAGGTCGTGACCAATTTCGGTCAGAAAGCTTTCAAAGTGGGGTAGGATGTCCTTGAGGACCAGCCCCAATCCGCGCCGCACCTGCCCTGGCGCCAACCCGGCCTCTATCGCGGCGATCTCGGCTGGCACGTTGCGGCCCGCCGTCCCCAGCAGCGTCGAATGGCCTGCCGCGTCCACGTCCACGTCGAAACGGGGCGCATCGGGGTCGTTGGTCATCAGGAAGCGCAGCTCAATCTGGTCGGTGGACGTATCGGCGGCCTCGGCCAGGGCGACCGGGTCACGGTCTCGCAGCGAGCGCCAGACAACGATCTTGATTTCACCGCTAGCCGGGGAGCCGGAGTGCTCGACGACCTTCTCGCCCTGTGGGTTCAGGCAGGTTTGCGGATCGATGCCAAATTGCTTCAGCAGGCGGGGCGGCAGGTAGCGGCGTACCCACTCGTCACGCACCTCATAGGGCAGGGCGGTAATGTCCTTCAACGTGAGGATAGGCTTATCCGTCTCTACAGCGGTGGGGGGAGATAATGCGATGGGTGACATAACTGGTTGGCCTCCGTCCGTGTCTCGCGCTCCACCTGCGCCAAGGGCAGCGGGGCGCGAGCGGGGGCGGCGGGGGATAAGTTCCCCCGCTTGGCTCCTTGCTTAGAGCATACGCAGAAACGCCGTTTGAGTCCAACTTTCGTTGACGCTATGCGTCATAAATCTTCGGTCAACGATACGGGTATATCTGGACGTGGCCGCTGCTGACAACCACCAGGGCGCGCTCGCCTGGCAGGTCGGGCAGGTGAGCCAGGGCTTCCTCCACCTGCCCGATGTCCACAACGGGCGGCGCGTCGGTCAGTCCTTCGGCTACCTGGACCCGACCGCCTGACAGGGCAGCGCGCAGACGAGGAAGAAGCTCCTGGTGTTCCGGACCCACCCACAGCAACACCGTCTTGCGGCGGCGGGCCGTCTCCGCGCCGTGGCGCAAGTCGCTGCGCAGGACGAGGCCATAATAAGCGAGGACGGCGGCCGCGACGAGAACCACGGCGATGTTGCCGCGCATGTCAAAGAACAGCCCCAGGCTCAAGCGGCTCTGGAGCAGCGCCTCCAGCAGGCGGAACAGGACGTAGACGAGGTTGCCCAGCAGGCCCAGAATCGCCAGGGTGAGCGCGCCGTAGACCAGCAGCCGGCGCGGCAGGGCGCGGCGTTCGTCGGGGTCGCCGCCTCGCGCTTCGGCCTCGGCGCGGAACCACTCATAGGCCCACAGCGGCCCGCCGACCAGGAGCAAGGCAAAGGCCAGGCTGAGGGGGTCGCGCCACCAGCGGGCGGTGAGGCTGGCCGGTCCCGTGACCAGACCGATGAGCAGGGCCAGGAGGACCCCCAGCCCGCCGCTCAGCGCGCCCAGGCCAAACGCCGTCGTCAGGTAGCGATAGGCGCGCCGTACCGTGCGGCCGCCCGCCTCCGCGCCAGCCGCCTCCCGTTGGAGGGTAAACCAGTGGTACAGTCCCACCAGCAGCCCGATGAAGCCGACCGGCAAGACCTGGGGCAGGAACGAGAAGTGGCTGCTCGGTGTGAAGGCGGCGGGGTCAAGGATATACTGGAGGACCCGGTAGATCAGGATACCGGCCACAATCAGGACAGCGGCCAGCCCGCCCAAGACGGCGACCAGGTAGAGGTAGACCTGGCGCAGGACCGAAGCTGTGTCGCCCCGCGCCGCGTAGAGCCAGTGGAAGGCCCAGCACAGCGCGCCGACGACGATAAAGGCGAGCGAGCCGCGTAGAGCGTCGGTCCAGAACGGCGACGTGGTCAGGACACGGGCGAACAGGGCATCGTAAATCTGTTGCAGGACCGCAGTCAAGAAACCATGCGCGCCCAGAACCAGCAACCCCAGGCCGTAGGCCGTCGCCCCATACAGATACCAGCGGTGGAGCGTCCGCCGTGTCGCCTCCGGCCCCTCCCGCCGCAGCGTCCACCAGTGGTAGCCCCACACGACGCTCCAGGCGAGCAGCATGGCGATATGGGGAATCACTGGGTCATAAGTCAGGCGCGTGCCCAGCAGCCAGTCGAGGCTGCGGTGGAAGCTGGGAATCAGGTTGAGGAGGGCCGTGGCAAGCACGAGGTTGAGGAACAGGTGGCGGAGGGCCGCGCGGCGGTCGTCGGCGTTGCGGGCGGCGCTGCGCTCGGCGAAGAACCAGTGCAGCAGCCAGACTGGCCCGCCGATGATGAGCATGGCGAGGGCCAGGGCGATCTGGGTCGTCGGGTCGCCCACCACCGTGATGGAGTGGAAAGGTAGGTCGAGCAGCGCCGACAGCAGCGTCACCACCCCGAACGCCGTGACCATCAAGGCGGCGAAGGCGACGACGTAGAAGTACAGCCGACGGATGGTAGTCATACAGTTCCCCTTTTACCTGCCTATGCCTGCCCCGGTCTTCACACGGCTCTTAATAGTACATCATGACCCAGTAGGGGTACTCCAGGATACGCCACTCGCTCTGTTCACGCTGCAGCCGAAAACGCTCGCGCTGCTGCGATACCGGGTTGCCAAAGGGCGAAGGTCCACCGGCCTCGTAACGTGTGATCCGCACGAAGACATCGGCGCGGTCGCCGTCCACCGTCTCGCCGTCGAGGACGACCTGAATGGAGCGGCGCTCGCCACTGCCGGGGTAGAGGTCGCGGAACGATTCGTAGGTGCGCGTTTTGCCGCCGCCATCCGTGGTGGTGAGATAGCCGAACGCCTGGCGGTAGTCCTGCGCCTCGGCGGCCTGGAGGAATCGCTGCACGACCCCCGACGGCGTATCGGCCGGCAGCAGCGCTACCTGACGGCGGCTCAAGACCACCGCCACAATGACGGCGCATAGCAGCAAGACGCCGATGACAAGACTCGCAATCAGCCAGGCCCAGCGTTGCATGGATTCTCTCCTCTCAGCCCGTCGGGGCCGAGGTAGCCGACGGCGTGGGCGTCGCCAGCGCCCAGGCGCCGCTGACGATAAAGCCGGCCCCGTTGATATTGGCGGTGAGACAGCCGTTGGCCCCCGCCCGTAACGCGCTCACGTTACCAATGACCGCACTCGGCGCGACCGAATATGTCCCCTGCCCCTGGATGGTGACAATGCCTGGCTCCGTTCCCTGGGGAGGGACATAGGTCGTTACGACGCCGCACAAGGTCAGCGTCGTGATCGTGGGTGTGGGCTGGGGGGTGCGGTTGGCGTAGCTGAAGAAGACCGCTTTGCCATCTTCGACATCCACTTCCCAGGTGTTGGCAATATTGGGGACCGCCTGAACCGGCCCCAGCGGGTCGCTGAAGATCAGGCCCCACCCGCCAAGCGGCGCGGCCGGGACCTGAATGCGGAACGTCCCGTGTTCCAACCCCGTGTTGGGGAAGCACTTGGGGAGCGTCTCCGTGCCGCTGAAGGTGTACGCGGCTAGGGCGAAGTCGGGCAGGATGGGCGTCGTCGCGCTGTAGATGCGGAACTGGTAGCCCGGTAAGGCCATCTCCCCCAGGTCCCAGCGGCCATTGCTGTTGGCGTCGCGGAACAGGAAGACGCACAGGTCGGTCGGCACAAACGGGGTCGCGGTGCGCGTCGGGATGAGCGTGGCGGTCGGCGTCATGGTCGGCGTGCCTGACGTGCTGGGCGTAGAGGTGCGCGTGGCAGTAGGGGTGGGCGTGCCCGTCGGGCCGAGATCGGCGGTCCAGGGCTGCGGCCCTTCCAGGCCGTAATTGGTGCCGACGTAGAGCAGGTCGAGCAGGTTGATGCGCCCATCCTCGTTGATATCGCCGTTGAGGGGCACGGGCGGTTCGGTCCCATAGCCCAGCCCGACGGCCAGTAGGTCTGTCAGCCCCACGCGGTTATCGCCGTCGGTATCCCCTGTACGGAGTGTAACATCGGGCAGTTGGAGTGAGTCGGCCGGGACAGCGACATTGATCTGGGACGAGAGGAAGCCGGGGCGGCGGGCCGTGATGAGGTGCTGCCCCTGGCCGACGGTAAAGGCGTACTGACCACTGATCGTCGTCGTCGCGACGGGGTTGGGCGCGTTGTCTACATAAATGAAGGCGCCGTTGTGGAGCGTGCGGCCCTGAAGCGTCAGCACGCCCGACACTGGCCCAGCCGCTGGCCGAGCCAGGGCCGGGGCGTTGGCGAGCAGCCCCGCCAGGAGCAGCCCCAACGCCAGCCAGATGGACCCCCATCCGCGACCTCGCCACCTCCGCCGATCCACTCGCCTGTCCATCCCCTACCTCTCCTTTGACTCTGTCTACTGATAAGAACACCACCAGCGCGCCGGTGTCACGCCCCGCTTGACCCTGTGCCCTGTTTCGGCTATGCTCTGCCTTACTGGCTATGAATGATAGCGTAATCACCTGAATCTCAAAGGAGACGGGACATGGAATATCGCTTGCTGGGCCGGTCGGGCGTGCGAGTGTCGGCCATTGGGTTAGGGGGCAATCAATTTGGGGCCAAAGTAGACGCGGCGGGGACAGCGCGTATCGTCCACCACGCGCTGGACCTGGGCGTCAACTTTATTGATACCGCCGATGTCTACAGCCAACGGGGACGATCCGAAGAGGCGCTGGGCCAGGCGCTCCAGGGCCGCTGGGACCGCGTCGTCCTGGCCACGAAATACAGGAGCGCCATGGGCGAGGGGCCGAACGACAAGGGCGCCTCGCGCTACCACATGCTGCGCGCGGTCGAGGGCAGCCTGCGCCGCCTCCAGACCGACCACATTGACCTGCTACAAGTCCACTCGTGGGATGGGGACACGCCCATTGACGAGATGATGCGCGGGCTGGACGACCTGGTCCGGAGCGGCAAGGTGGGTTACATCGGCTGCTCCAACTTCCTGGCCTGGCAGATGTGCCGCGCCAACGACGTGGCCGAGCGCTATGGCTGGGCGCAGTTTATCACCGTCCAGCCCCACTACCACATGCTGGAGCGGGGCATCGAGCGCGAGCTAATCTCCTACTGCCAGATGTTCCATATCGGCATCCTGCCCTATTTCCCGCTGGCGGGCGGCTTCCTCACGGGTAAGTACAAGGAGGGCGAGGCGCCACCGCCCGGTACGCGCGGCGAGAGCAGCCCGTATGTCCAGCGCTACTTCAAGCCGGAGAACTTCGCCAAGGTGCGCCAGTTGACCGAGTGGGCCGAGGCGCGGAGCCACAGCATGGCGGAACTCGCCATTGCCTGGCTGCTGGGCCAGCCGCAAATCCCCAGTGTCATCGCCGGCGTCACGCGCGTCGAACAGGTGGACGCCAACATCAAGGCGGCTGAGTGGCGGCTGACGGGCGAGGAGTTAGCCGAGGTGCGTAAAGTCCTGGAGGGATGATGCTGTGATAGCCCTAACGGAAATCGAGCAGGAGATAGTATCGTACGTGCATGGCATGGCCCCCTCACAGCAGGACGAAGTACTGGCTTTTGTGCGTTCTCTAGCTACGACGCCCGTGGGTGTTCCAGGCAAAGAGCTACTGGGGTTTGCCGGTGCGTTTTCGCTGGATGAGTTGGTCGTTCTGCAGGAAGCCATTGAGGCCGACTGCGAGCAGGTGAATCATGATGAATGGTAGAGTCCTGCTTGACACCAACATATCATAGCCCTGTGGGCCAGTGATGCTGCCGTGACAGAACAACTCGCCAGGGCGTCTGAGGTGTTCGTGCCGGTCATCGCGTTGGGAGAACTCTACTATGGCGCTCGGATGAGATAGAGCTCAACCTGGTGGATGTCGAGTGTTGCTCGACTCAGTTGCGGGCCGTCATCGAGTGCGAAGGAGTAGAGGTATGATTCCTCAGTATCGTATTCTGGCGCAACGCATCCGGGCAGAAGTGAGGTCGCGGCGGAGGTGGATCGCTTGTTGAAGCAGGCGCGCCAGGCGCGGTTTGAGGTCTCCATCCTGGTTTACCCTCCAGCAGAACAACGTGAGATGGTGGCTACACCCTAGAGCGTGTGGGCGGCTGCGCTCCGAAAGGACACCGAGCGTGAGGAAAAAACAGTCTATGCTGGACGCGCATGTCCAGTACGAGTTGCAGCGGTACGCCCCGGAGAACCTGGAGCAGACGATTCGAGACGAGGTGGTAGCGGTATTGGATTGGTTGGAGGATGTACATCTCAATGATGTAGCGTCACCCGCCCTGGTGCTAGAAGGCATCCGGCGCACCGTCATCGAGGGGCCGGTGTCCGATGAACTGGTGGCAGCGGTCAAGCATAGCGTCCTGATGGCCTACACTTTTCTGGAAGAGGACGAGACCCGCGCGGAACAGGTCCTCCCCCGCCAGCTATTTGACCAGGGGGTTGACCTGATCATTGACCTGGAAGACCTACGCCAGCACATTACCCATCAGTTTATCACCAGTTCGGTCTATTCCATGTTGATCTCCCATGTTCTCTATCACGGCATCAAGGACTTTATCCTCACCGGGAATGTCCTGGCCAAGAAGATACCGGGTGCCTCGTCGTTGATCAAATTGGGGCGGCGCTCGCTCAACTCGGCCGCGCCGCAATTAGAGGGCAATATTGATAAGCAGTTGATCAAATTTATCAACAGTAACCTCCACACCACTATCGCCGACAGCGAGAAATTTCTTAACAAGGCCCTGGACGCTAAGATGATGATCAGGCTGGGGGGCGAAATATGGGATGTCAACTCGAAAGACGAGATGGCCGAGTTGACCAACTACGTGGACGGCGACGCCCTGGAGGTGATGGTGGAGCTCGGCCAGGCGTTCTGGCTGCACTATCGGAAGACCGAGTTCTTTTACGCCCTTGTCGAGGCGGTGGTGAATGACCTGTTCGAGCGGTATGGCGACAGAAGCCTCCCCTCCCTGCTGGACAACCTGG
>JAHCIP010000287.1 GCA_026129165.1 Anaerolineae bacterium | reverse complement strand
CCACCATCACCCCCGCCGTCACCACCATCGTCGTGCGGCCTTCTGCTCTCAACGGTTGGGGCTTCTTCACCGAAACAGGCACGGGCGCCGGCTCCTTTGTCTTTGGCCCCGCCACCCCGCCTCTCGGCCTCGGCTCCGCTCGCCTCACCGCCGTCGGCCCTGCTGGTGGCGAACTCCTCGCCGCCCCAGCCTTCCTCGGTACCCGCTTCGACCAGATCACGTCTCTCCAGTACAGCACCTACGTCGACCCGTCTTCTCCCTCCACCGTCCAGGTCCCCGCCCTCCAGTTCGGCGTCGACTACAACCTCACCGACGGCAACACCAGCTTCCAGGGCCGCCTGACCTTCGAACCCTACTTCACCGAGACCATCACCAAGGGCGTCTGGCAGACCTGGTCGCCCCTGACCGGCAAGTGGTGGGCCAGCGGCGCGCCGGGCAACACGGTGTGTCCGCAGGCCAATCCCTGCACCTGGGCGCAAGTCCTGACTGCCTTCCCCAACGCGGGTATCCACACCACGCCCGGCTTCGGTCTCGTCGGCTTCAAGGCGGGCAGCGGCTGGCCCAGCTTCGATGGCAATGTGGACGCCTTCACCTTCGGGACCGTTCCGCTGGTGACCACCTTCGACTTCGAGCCGGACCCACTCACCCCCACCCCGACGCCCACCGAGACGGCGACGCCGACCGAAACGCCGACCGCTACAGCCACACTCACGGCGACACCCACGCCGACGGAGACGAGCACACCTACGGACACGGCGACATCGACTCCAACCGACACGCCCACCCCGACGCCGACGGACACACCCACGGAGACGGCGACACCCACGCCGACGGACACCGCCACGCCGACCTATACGCCAACACCGACCCCAACCGACACGCCCACAGCCACCTCGACAAGCACAGCCACGGAAACGGCGACGCTGACCCCGACGGCGACGAGCACGCCCATCGTGGCGACTATCAGCGGCGTGGTCTATGAAGATCGCAACGGCAACGGTGTCTGGAATCCCGGCGAGCCAGGCCTGGCCGGCGTCAGCCTGACCCTCAGCACAGCGGGCGGGGACGGCCTCTTCGGCACGCTGGACGACGTGGTCGTCGGCACAACGACAAGTGGGCCAGGTGGAGCTTATCTGTTCACCCAGGCGGCTGGTGGTCTCTTCCTGGTGCGCGAGACCGACCCCGCCGGCTACACCAGCACCACGCCCAACGCCGTCATGGTCACGGCGTCCCTCGGCGGCATCACCACCGCCGACTTTGGCGACGTGGCGCAAGGCGTCGTCGTAGGCTCGGTGACGTATGACCTGAATGGCAACGGCGCGGCTGACCTGGGCGAGGCAGGCATCGCGGGTGTCACACTACAATTGGTCGGCCCCGGCCTGGACGGCTTGCTGGGCACGATTGATGATACACTGGTCAACACCGTCAGCACCGATGCCAACGGCAACTACGTCTTCCCAGGGGTTGGCGCGGGCAGCTACCTCGTCCGTGAGCTAGACCCGGCAGGCTTTACCAGTACCTCGCCCAACCTCGTGCCGGTGGTGATCGTGGCCGGCGGTTCGGCGGCGGCCGCCTTTACGGACCAACTCATCGGCGTGGTCGCCGGCACGGTGTTCAACGATGTCAGCGGCAATGGCGTCCAGAACCCAGGTGAAGCGGGGCTGGCTGGCGTGACCGTCGAGTTACTCAACCCGAGCAATGTCGTTCTCGCCACCACCCTGACCTCGGCCAGCGGTGTCTACCAGTTCGCGGGCGTTGCCCCTGGCTCGTACTCGGTGCGCGAGACGGACCCAGCCGGCTACACTAGCGTCACGCCCAATACCGTGAGTGTCGCTGTTCCCATCAACGGGGCGGGCCACGCCGACTTTGGCGACCGCCTGATTGACTCCATCGGTGGTCTAGTCTTCCATGACCTCAACGGTAATGGCGTCCAGGACCCGGACGAGCCGGGCCTACCCGACGTCACCGTGAGCGTCGTGGACCAGCTGCTCAAAGGCTGGTTGGGGTTCCTCAAGCTCAACAGCGGGACGACGACGACCAACAGCCAGGGCATCTACCTGTTCACCGGCCAGCTACCAGGCACCTACCTGGTGCAGGAGACCCAGCCAGCCGGCTACACCAGCACCACGCCCAACACGCAGACGGTCACCTTTGGCGCGAACGGCGCGGCCAGCGCCAACTTCGGCGAGCAGGTCATCGGCATGGTCAGCGGTGTCGTTTTCGATGATGTTGACGGCAGCGGCGTCCAGGAGCCAGGGGAAACCGGACTGGCCAATGTAGTCGTTCAGCTCTACGCGCCGGGGCCGGACAACACCTTCGGGACCGGGGATGATGTCCTGCTAGCGACAACCAACACTCTACCGGATGGCAGCTACCAGTTCCTGGGCGTGACGGCTGGCGTCTACCAGGTACGGGAGACCAACCCGCCCGCCTTCGTCAGCACCACGGCGGATACCGTCACTGTCACCGTCCCGCTCAATGGCTCAGCCAGCGCCAACTTTGGCGACCAGTTGCGGCTCCAGCCAACCAACGCCCAACTCCGCCTGTTCGAAGGCAGCGCGAGCGGCCGCACGGCGACCGTCCACTGGGAGACGGCGACCGAGGTGGATGTACTGGGCTTCCGGCTGTGGCGCAGCGATCAGGCCGACTTTGGCTACCAGCGGGTCAGCCCGGCGCTAATCCCGGGCCGGGTCAGCGGGCCGGGCGGCGCGCTGTACGAGTTTGTCGAGCCGAACTTAGCGGAAGGCGTCTGGTACTACAAGCTGGAAATTATCGCTACCAGCGGCCAAGTGATGGGCGTGGCCGGGCCGATTCAGGTCGAGGTGGTCGGCTACCGCCTCTACCTGCCGGCCCTCGTCCGCGACGACGCCCTCGCGCGGTAACAGCGTCCGACTTGCGCCTGTGGGCTGGAAAACGGAAACACCTTGTCCAGAACGCAGCAGCAAAAGATGAATCTATGGTTAGCATTTGTGAGTGGGCTGATGGGTACGGGCATCCTGACGCTCGTGCATGAAATCGCGCGATGTTTCCGAAGCTGGGTCAGCAGGACGAGTAGTCGAAACGTTGTCTTTTTCCCGACGGCGGCAGGAGGACGCCAACCTCACTGTCGCCGTCGCCATGCCTCACTATCACCATGTCAGGTGGCCCCCTTGCCCCCGGATAATCTCCCCCGATGTGCGTGGCGATAAACTAACTCCAGGTGGTCACCTCTTTACCACACCCCCCTTCCCATTAGTGTACTCTATGTCGTAACCACTCAGCATGACCGCTGAGTAAACGTCCGCAACCTACGCCATACACAGGTCCATCCAGCCCATCAAGATTGTCGCGCGTCGTGCGAAACGAAGGCGACCCTTATGAGCCAGCAAGCCCCCGCCGTTGTCTCTAAATCCCGCCGGGCTACGTCTCAAGCCGCACTTGACACGTATCATAGCCTACGCTTCCGTCTGACCTTGACCGTCACCGTATTTCTGTCGGTAATCATTCTGGGGTTTCTCATGATTCAGTACCGTGAGCATCGGGAGCGAACACTGCGAGAGGCCGAGCGCAACTTGGTCAATGTGGGCCAACTCATTGGCGGCTCACTCGAACATGCCATGCTCACCCAGGACCACACCGAATTGCAAAACATCATGGACAGTGTCGCCCGCTTGAACGACGTCCGGTTCATGGTCCTACTCAACCGACGCAGTGAGATACGTTTTGCGCCCGGTAGTCGCGACATTGGGAAGCGGCTCGATCTGGCGGATCCTGGCTGCCAGGTCTGTCATCGGAGCGGCGAGACCACGTTGGGTGGCACCGTGAATTGGCTTACCAACGACGGGGAAGCCGTCCTACGTAACTGCACGCCTATTGTCAACCGTCCCGAGTGCTATCGCTGCCACTCGCCCCAGACCCCTATCAATGGGGCCCTGATTACCGATTTCTCTATGGCCGAGACCAACGAACACCTCAATTTGGAGTTGCGGTACAACCTGCTGGGTGGGCTGGGTATCGTCCTCATTGTCGCCATCATCATGAACCTCTTGCTGGATCGAATGGTCCTACGCCGTCTCGATCAACTGATGGGTACAGTACGTGACTTTGGTATCGGGAACCTGTCGCTGCGTGTGCCGGCGCGAGGGACAGATGAGATCAGTCGGCTAGATGCGGCGTTTAACGATATGGCGCGCAGCCTGGAGGTGAAGGAGCAGGAGACAGGGCGGCTCTATCGCGAGCTACAGCAAAAAGAAGTCGCGCGGGCCCAGTTGCTCCAGCAGATTATCCAGGTTCAGGAGGAGGAGCGTAAACGCATCGCCCGCGACCTCCATGATGACTTCGCCCAGACCTTGACAGCCTTGACTATCGGCCTGGAAACCGTCCTCCAGGCGTTGCCCGACTCGATGGCGGTGTTGGGACGTCAGCTATCCCGCGTCCAGGAACTCACCATGACAACGCTCGGTCAGACCCATCGCTGGATTCAGGATCTGCGACCTCGCGTCCTCGATGACCTGGGGCTGGTGCCGGCCATCCGCTAGTATGCCGAGAACCGGCTGGAGCCACTAGGGGTGGCGACGGAGCTAGAGGTCGGCGGATATAAGGGCCGGCTGCCGGCCGAGTTAGAGACGACGTTGTTCCGCGTCATCCAGGAGGCGCTCAACAATGTGGCGAAACACGCCCACGCGCGTCACGTCCACATTCGCCTGGCGATCGTGGGGGAACGCGTGGTCGCTGAAATCGAGGACGACGGCCTAGGTTTTGACCCGCAAGCATTTCTAGTGGTTCGGGATGACATGCGCGGCATCGGACTGCTCGGCATGCGCGAACGAATGGCGCTGGTGGGCGGACAATTGACAGTTGAGGCCCGACCAGGCGGTGGCACTAAGGTTAGAATCGAGGCGCCATGGAAAGCATGACCCCTATCGAAGTGGTGATCGCCGATGACCATACCATCGTCCGCCAGGGGCTACGCGCCTTACTGGAGACGCAGGCAGACATCCGGGTGGTTGGCGAGGCCGAGGATGGAGCCGAGGCGGTGCGGCTGGCGCGGCAGTTACAGCCGGCCGTCGTGATCATGGACATCACCATGCCGACGATGGACGGCCTGGCGGCGACCCGTGTCATCAAGCAAGACCTGCCCCATATCCATGTCTTGATTCTCACGATGCACGAGAACGATGAATACTTCTTCCAGGTCTTGCAGGCGGGCGCGGCCGGCTATGTCTTGAAGCGGGCCGCCGCCAGTGACCTCATCACGGCCCTACGGGCTGTCACGCGCGGCGAGGTCTTCCTGCACCCGTCCGTCGCCAAAAAGCTTGTCTCCGATTATCTAAGCCGCGCCAAGACCGGTGAAACGCCCGATATGCGCGACCATCTCACCCACCGCGAACACGAGGTGCTGACGCTCATTGCCGAGGGTCTATCGAACCGCGAGATTGCAGATAGGCTGGTCCTGGGGCTGAGTACGGTGCAGACCCACTATAGCCACATCCTGGAAAAGCTCGGTCTTCAGAAGCGTAGCGAACTGATCAAATATGCCCTTCGGCACGGCCTGATCGACGCGAACGGCTAGACTTCCGCTATTGGCCCACCTCTCGGCCCGCTCCGCGCCATCGCCCCCCCACTACTCGACTAAACAAAGGCTACTCATGCAAGGCACGACGTAAATCGTGCCTTGTGTGATGCCAGAATCGCGTTCGCCACGATAGACAGCGGACCTGTTCTCTGGTTCACTATGGCTACGCGAGGTGCATTATGAGCCACGCCCATGCGTTGCTAATCGAGAGCCATCCACTGCTACGCCAGATCCTACGTCAGTTATTAACGGCGGCCGGGCTGGACGTGATGGCGGAAGCGGTAGCGGCGGTGGAGGGGATGCGCCTGGCGGTGCGCCTGCGGCCCGACTTTGTCATCGTGGATAGCACCATGGCCGACGTGAATGGGCTGGTCCTCAGCCAGTTGCTGCATGAGGTGGTGCCAGGCAGCCGGGTGATTCTCCTGGTGAACGACTCCTCCACCTACTGCCCCATAGCGGAGCAGAGTGTCGCCGCCTGCATCGAGAAGCAGACAGCGGCGCACGAACTACCGCTCGTCGTCCAGCGGCTCTTGCACAGCCCCGGGACGCAGCCCTGACACGCGACGGTCAGCCGAGGACGGTCAGGCCTATCGCCCAGGTCTTCGCGCACTAGAGAGGGACACAGTGATGAACCAAGACGAACTGACTACCGCCCCATCGATGAGCCGCCGCAACCTCTTGCGCCTACTGGGCGGCACAGGCCTGACAGCACTGGCGATGCGGCTCATGCCCGCCTTTCTCAGCCAGGCGCGCGCCGCGCCATCACGCGCTGATAAGCCCGGCCCCAAACGGCAGTGGGCCATGGTCTTCGACCTTCGCCGCTGCGAGGGCTGTGTGACCACCGACAAAGCGCCCCAGTGTGTCGAAGGCTGCAATGCCGAGCACTTTGTCCCCTCTGGCCAGGAATGGATCCGCGTCTATGAGACGGAGAACGGGGCTGGCCACAACTACTTCCTGCCCCGCCCGTGTATGCAGTGTGAAAACCCGCCCTGCGTCAACGTGTGCCCGGTCGGCGCGACCTACCGCACCGACGAAGGCGTCATTCTCATTGACCACACCCGGTGCATTGGCTGCCGCATGTGCATGGCGGCCTGCCCCTACGGGGTCCGCGTCTTCAACTGGACGGCGCCCGACAACCCGGCTGGCGCCCTCTTCGCCAACTATACGCCTGAGTATCCCATCCCCCACCGCCAGGGTACGGTCGAAAAATGCATGCTCTGCGCGCACCGCACCCAGGACGGCAAGCTCCCCGCCTGTGTCGAAGCCTGCCCGATGTACGCTGTCTACCTGGGCGACTACACCGAGGATATCGCCACCAATGGCAAGGACGTCGTCAAGCTGTCCCACTTCCTGGCCGAGAATAGCGCCTACCGCCTGAAAGAAGAGTTGGGGACGCGGCCGCGCGTATGGTATATCCCCGGCCACGGCCAGGAGTACGGACACGACATCAACGAGCAACGCCACCCCAAGCCGGCGCGCTCCTGGCAGGACATGGGGGCGACACTGGACAATCCACATGGAGGGCACAAATGAGTACCCGTGCGGCGACAGCGGAACTCTCTCATCGGCTGGAGGATGCCCTCTTCCGACCCCTGCTGACCACGTCACGCGCCTGGTACGCCTGGCTGGCTCTGCTGGTCTTCCTAGTGGGCGCAGGGCTGGTCGCCTACAACGACCAACTCCGCCACGGGCTGGCCGTTACTGGCATGGGGGATACCGTTATCTGGGGGCTGTATATCTCGAACTTCGTGTTTTTCAGCGGTCTGAGCATGGCCGGCACCTTTATCTCAGCGATCCTGCGCATCACGGGCGCGGAGTGGCGCCGTCCCCTCACCCGTGTCGCCGAGTTAACCACGGTTGCCGCCCTCCTGATGTGCGCCTTAATGCCGATGGTGGACATGGGCCGCCCCGACCGTCTGCACCACATGCTATTGTATGGCCGCCTGCAATCGCCGCTGGTGTGGGACCTGATTGCCATTCCCACCTATCTGGCCGCCAGCGCCATCTATCTGTATCTGTTCCTCATCCCCGACTCGGCTGTCTTGCGCGATAGGCTGGCCGGGAAGGTATCCGGCCTGCGGCAACGGTTCTACTCGCTGGTGGCGCTCAATTGGCAGGGACGCCCCGAGCAGCACGAGCGACTGGAACGGGCGGCGGGCATCATGATGCTGCTCGTCATCCCCATCGGCGTGACGGT
>JAHCIP010000286.1 GCA_026129165.1 Anaerolineae bacterium | reverse complement strand
TTTTGGGTCAACTGCTGCGCCAGGTCGGCCATACGCGCTCTCCAATCGGCGGCCATAGGAATGGTGGCGGCCCTAATCATAGGCCGGTCGTGGGCCAGAGAAAAGTAGACACAGACCGGGGAGGCTCGTATAATCCAGCCTGGTGGTCGAGGCAGGCTGGACGGGGATGTTACCGCTGACGGCGATGCTTCACGGCTTCCTTCACAGCTTCAATGGAGAAGAGTAATGATGCGTAAGAAGGTGACTCTGATTACCGGCGCGAATGGCGAAGTGGGGCATGGGCTGATCCAAACGTTTGCCCAACTGCCCGACGCCCTCCCCGTCGTCGTGATTGATATACGCTCGCTGGACCCCCAGGTCGGGGGGATGGTCGAGGATGCGATTATCGGCGATATTCTGGATATGCCGCTGCTGGATAAGCTGATGATGGAGTACGAGATTGATACCATCTATCACCTGGCGGCGCTGCTCTCGACCCACTCCGAGTTTCGACCCGAGGCCGCGCACCGCGTCAACGTCCAGGGCACTATCAACCTCCTGCACCTGGCCTACGAGCAGTCCCACTGGCACGCCCACCCCGTCAAGTTTATCTTTCCCAGTTCCATCGCCGTCTACGGCCTGCCCGATGTGGCGACCAAAGAGTCGGCTCCGCCCCTGACCGAGGACCAATATCTAACGCCCACCACGATGTACGGCTGCAACAAGCTCTATTGCGAGCACCTGGGGCGCTACTACAGCCGCTACTACCGCCAACTGGCCGCGGCGGCTCATGCGACGGGGGTGGACTTTCGGTGCGTCCGCTTTCCAGGGTTGATTTCCGCCACCACCATGCCGACGGGAGGCACCAGCGACTACGCGCCCGAGATGATCCACGCGGCGGCGCAGGGCAAGGCGTATGAGTGCTTTGTGCGGCCCGACACCGTCATCCCGTTTATGGTCATGCCCGACGGCATCAAGGCGCTGCTCGACATTGCCCGCGCCCCGCGCGAACAGTTGACGCGCCACGTCTACAACGTGACGGGCTTTAGCCTATCCGCCCAGGAAATCGCCCACCTGGTGCGAGAAGCCTTCGCCAGCGCCGATATAGCATTCCAGGGCGAGAACAAACGCCAGGCCATTGTGGATACCTGGCCGGCCGAGATTGATGACTCGGCTGCGCGGCGCGACTGGGGCTGGCGGCCCGACTACGACGCTCCCCGCGCCTTCACCGAGTATCTCATCCCCACGATTCAGGGCCAGTACAAAGTAGACAGTAGACAGTAGTCGGTAGTCGGTAGTCGCTAGTCAGTATGAAGTTGTCGGTAATCAGTCGCCTTCTCTGTACCGACTACTGACTACTGTCTACCGATGACTACCATGTAAAGGCCACCCCCATCCAGTCGTCGCCGCCGCGTGCCATCATCTCGAACATGGCCTGGGCCTGCTCGGCGGGGACGACGTGCGAGACGAGGTAGTCCAGCTTCAGTTCGCCCGACTGGAGCATACGCAGACAGGCGCGGCGGTTGCGCTGCCGCGTCCAGGGCCAGTAGGGGTGGGGTGTCGTCAGCCCGGCCTCGTAGTTGGCGACGATGGTCAACTCGCGGCGCAGCAGTTCCACTTGCAGGCCAATCTCGGCGATGCCCGGCGCGCTGCCAGAGAGGACAATGACGCCGCGCTCGGCGGCTGCTTTCAGCAAGGTTTGTAGCACGGAGGGCGTGGGCGTGCAGTGGAATAGGGTTTCGGCCCCCGCGCCGCCGGTGAGGTCGCGGATAGCCTTTACCGCGTCGGTCTGACGGGCGTTGATGACATGGGTCGCCCCGCTCACCAGGGCCTGCTCCAGTCGGCGGTCGAACAGGTCCACGGCGATGATGGGGTACGCGCCCGACATGCGCGCGAACTGGATGGTCAACTGGCCGATGAGGCCCGCGCCGAAGACCGCCACCGACTCGTCAATCTGAAGCTGGGCGCGGCGGACGCCGTGCAACGCCACATCGCCCAGGATGACGAAGCCCGCCGTGCGGTCGGGAATGGCGTCGTCCAGCGGCTCGATATACCAGTCGGTGTGGCCCTGGTCATGCGGGTCTACCAGGTGGGTATCGCCGTGGAAGCCAGCCGTCAGGACGCGATCCCCCACCTTGAACCCGCTGACCCCATCCCCCACATACTCGACCCGGCCCACCGTCATATAGCCCAGCGGTCTTGCTTCGGCCTTCGAGCCGGGCGGGTTGATGCGGAAGAAGTTCATCTCCGAGCCGGCGCTGACATACGAGTGGGTCACGCGCACGAGAACCTGGCCTGGTCCCGGCTCGGGCAACTCAATCTCGCGGATGTCTAACCTGGGTCCTGGGCTGGCGAAGAGCCGTTTAGCGCGCATGGGGGTCTCCTGGGGTCGCGAGCACGGCGGCCTGAACGCCGCCGCTTGGGACGGAGCCGCGCCGTTTAGGGCGCGGTGCGGGTCCAATCCGCCGGTGCTTTTACCATCGTGCGGTCAATGCTGGCGATGGTCGGGCGTCCGAGTTGCGCCATATTGGTATCAATCTCGGCGCGGAAAATTTCGAGGATCTGCCGCACGCCGGCCTCGCCGCCGACAGCCAGCCCCCACAGGAACGGCCGGCCAATCATGACCGCCCTGGCCCCCAGCGCCAGCGCCTTCAAGACATCCGTCCCCCGCCGCACACCGCTGTCCAGCACCAGCTCGGCCTTGCCGCCCACCGCGTCCGCCACCTCTGGCAGCGCCTCGATGGACGAGATAACGGTGTCTACCTGCCGCGCGCCGTGGTTGGAGACAACGATGCCTTCCACGCCGTGTTCGACCGCCATCACCGCGTCCTCGGCGGTCAGGATGCCCTTGATGAGCAGGGGCAGGCGGGTGAGGCGGCGCAGCCAGGCGATGTCGTCCCAGGTCAGCGCGATGAAGCCGCCAGCGGCCGCGATGATGGGCTGGGTCGCGCCGGGGAGGGTGACGGGGTGCTCTTCCAGGCCAATGCCGACCAGATTGCGCTGCTCGATGTCGGGCGGGACGATCAGCTTGCGGCGTAACTGGCGCTCGCGGCGGCCGGGGTAGCTGGCGTCCACCGTGGCGACCAGGGCGCGGCAGCCGGCGTCCTCGGCGCGTCGCACCAGGCGTTCGATGATAGTGCGGTTGCTGTACCAGTAGGGCTGGAACCACAGCGGGACCTTGACTTCGGCGGCAATCTCCTCGATGCTGTAGTGATTGCCGGTGCCCAGGCAGGGAACCACGCCCATCGCCGCCGCCGCGCGGGCCACGGCCAGTTCCGCGTCGGGGTGGGCGAGGCGCTGGTAAGTCGTGGGCGCCAGGATGACGGGGAAGGCCAGCGGTGTGCCGACGACAGTGGTAGATAGGTCACGCTGGGTCACGTCCACCAGCATGCGCGGGCGCAGCTTGACCTGACGAAAGGCCGTCTCGTTCTCGGTGACGGAGAATTCGTCCTCCACGCCGCCGGCGAAGTAGTCCCACGCCGTTTCCTCCATCTTGGCGCGGGCCAGAGCTTCATAGTCACGGACATTCAGCGGTTCCATCAGTCTGCCCTCCACCAGCGGCGGTAAATGTCCGCCATCTTTTCCAACTCGCCCACTTCAATCCACTCCTCGGCCCCGTGCGCCTGGGCAATCGAGCCTGGCCCCATGACCACGGTTTCCCGCGCCAGCCCGCCATAGGCCCAGGCGTTGGTGCCATACGGCGCGACGGTGGGCGTCTGTCCTGACCAGGCGACGAGGTCCTGGAGCCAGGGGCTATCGGGCGGCTGGTAGAAGGCGGGGTACTCGCGGATGAGTTGGACTTCGGCCGGAACAGTCGCGGTGTGGGCTACCAGGTCGCGCAGAGCCTGTGTCACCTCCGACGTGTCTTCGCCAGCCACGGTGCGGCGGTCCACCGAGAAGCGGCAGGTGTCCGGGATGATGTTGAGACCGATACCGCCCTGAATGAGGGTCACACTCAGCGTGCCATTGCCCAACGCGGTTTGGGCCGGCTGGGCTTGCAGGCGTTGATGCTCCTCGTCAAGGGCGGTGATGAGCCGGGCGGCGCCTGTGATGGCGTTCTGCCCCAGGTGCGGCTGGGCTGAGTGGGAGGCGCGGCCATGGACGATGACCTCCACCCGCGACGCACCCTTGTGGCCGTGGACAGCGGTGCACAGTGTCGGCTCGGCGACCATCAGGCTGTCGAGGGCGAGGCCCTGGCCACGGACCCAGCGGGCGAAGGCCGCCGCCCCGCCGCCGCCCGATTCCTCGTCCACTGTGCCGACAATGACCAGGTTGACGCCGGGCCGCCGACCGGCTCTATGCCAGTCTTCCAGCAGCGCCAGGGCGATAGCCAGGCTGGCTTTGGTATCCACCGCGCCGCGCCCGTAGACTCGACCGTTCTCGATCCGCCGCGCGAACGGGTCGCTCGTCATTTGCTCGACGCTGACCGTGTCCAGATGTACGTCCAGGGCGGCCCAGTGGTCCGAGTCGCCCCGCCAGACGCCCACCACGTTGGGGCGATTGGGGAAAACCTCGTCGCGGTAGACCTCGCCGCCGAACGCCACGAACCAGTCGGCGACGGCCGCCGCCAGCCGTCCCTCGCCTATCTCGCCCGCGCGGGGGCCAGCGAAGTCCGGTGAGACACTCGGGATGCTCACCAACTGGGCGACCCACTCTGCCAGGCCTGCTGCGTTGACCATGCTTGCCTCCTGACCATAGCCGCATAGGATACCTGACAGGTTTTCAAAACTTGTCAGGTCTTGCTAGACAACTATCCTTGAGGAACTGAATGCGGCTGACTATAATCAACGCTCCTGCCAGTGTCAAGTTTTTTGTTCGACCTGCCACATGTCGACATTGATTTGACCCCTGTGCCCCTCTTGGCTACAATCCGCGCATGGTCACTCTCTCACCTCACCTGATTCCTACGCTCATCGAGTCCCACTACGGCTTTCTCAGCCTGTGGCCCGGCTTCGAACGTCTGGAGGGACCAGGTGCAACGATGTTAGCGGATCGCCTCATACCGGGCGCGTATCGCAACCATATTGCTAACGTTCAGGTGGACCCGGCGCAGGTGGACGACATAATCCACTGGGGAGGCGATGAGTTAACCCGGCGCGGGCGGCGGCCCAGCTTTCAGCTGAGCTTGCAGGACGGACCGTCGGACCTGGGCGAACGGCTGCTGGCTCACGGGTTCACGCATCAGGGTGACGAGGGCTGGATGGTGTACACCGGAGTTGGAGCGCTGCCCCCGCCCAATCCCGCCGTGGAGGTGGAGACGTTCGGCCCTGGCGACGAGGAAGCCATCCAGGTGTACATTGACTGCTACAACATCTCGTTTGGCGCGGACCCCGCCGATTGGTCGGCCTTTGGCGTCTCGTTTCGGCGCGCGCTCGTCGCCGCGCCGGCGGTTCACTACACGGGGCGTGTCGAAGGGCGCATCGCCGGCGTGATGAGCCTGTTCTACCAGGACGGGCTAGGGTGTATCTATAACGTCGGCACGTTCCCTGAGTTTCGCGGTCAGCGCGTCGCCGGCACGCTCCTGCTGCGTCTGCTGAGCGACGCTGACGCTTTGGGCTGCCGCGTCATCTACTTGCAGACACTGTATCAAGGTCGGGCGCGGCCAATGTACGAACGTCTCGGCTTCAAGACGATCTTTGTGCGAGCACGTTATGAACGGCTGGGAGGCTAATATGCGTATCGCGACCGGTGGTATCCTGCACGAAACGAGTACCTTTAGCCCGGTCCCCACTCTGATGGAGGACTGGGAGACGGGTATCGGCCTGCTGCGCGGCCAGGCGCTCCTCGACAATATGCGTGGCGTCAACTGGGGGACGTGGGGCTTTATGCAGGTGGCCGAGCGCGAGGGGATTGAACTGCTCCCCCTGCTCTGGACCTTTGCCTACCCCGCCGGGCCGACGCCCGCCGACGTGTACGAGACGCTGGTGACAGAGTTAATTGAGCGGCTCAAGACCGCTCTGCCGGTGGATGGCGTACTGCTAGAGTTGCATGGCGCGGGGGTAGCCGAGGGCATTGACTGTATGGAGACAGACCAGTTGCGCCGCGTGCGCGAGGTGGTGGGTCCTGACGTGCCGATCATGGCCGTCCTCGACATCCACTGCAACATCTCGCCCGGCATGGTCGAGTTGGCCGACGCCCTGGTGATTTACGAGAACTACCCCCATACCGACATCGCGGCGCGCGGGGTCGAGTGCGCCGAGGTGATGGTCAAGACGCTACGTGGCGCCCGACCGACAATGGCCCACCGCCACCTGCCCATGCGCTGGGCCGCCGCCCGCCAGGTCACGGCTCACCCACCCATGAACGGGGTGATTGAGCGGCTGCACGCCCTCAAGGCCCGGCCGGATGTGCTGACCGCCTCGGTTCACACAGGCTTCGATCTGGCCGACCTGCCCTTTACCGGCGCGGGCGTGGTCGTCGTCACCGACAACGACCCGGCCCTGGCCCGCCAGTTGGCCGACGAGTTTGGTGACTGGCTGTGGTCGGAACGGGCGACGTGGCAGGCCGACCTGCCAACGCCCGAAGCGGCGCTCGACATAATCGAGACAGCGGGGCGCTACCCGGCCATCCTGGCCGACCAGTACGACAACACGGGTGGCGGCGCACCGGGCGATAGCACGACGGTCCTGCGCCTGTTCCGCGAGCGCGGTCTGAAGGACGCGGCCATCCTTTACATGGCCGACCCGGAGGTAGCCCTGGCGGCCCACGCGGCCGGCGTCGGCGCGACCATTACCGTGGACGTAGGCGCTAAAGCGTCGCCGCTCCAGGGCGACCCGGTGCGCATGACCCTGCGTGTGGAAGCGATCAACGATGGCGTCAGCCGCTACGATGGGCCAATGTACGCGGGCGGCACGGCGCACCTCGGCCCCTCGGCGCACCTGGTGGAGGACGGCCTACATCTGATTGTCGTGTCAGGCCGCATGCAGCCGCTGGACCTGGCCTTCAGCCGCGACCTGGGGCTGGACTGCCGCCAGATGCGCTACCTGGGTATCAAGAGCGCGGTCCATTTCCGCTCCGGCTTCGAGGCCATCGCGGGCAATATCATCAATGTCGGCGCGCCCAGCGTCCACGACCCCCAGACAATTACCTATCGGCGGCTGCCCCGCCCCTTCTATCCCCTCGATGAGGTCTAGACCATGAGCCAGACGAAACGCATCGCCATTGGCGGCATTCTCCACGAGACGCACACCTTCGCGCCGGGCGTCACCGACCTGTCGGGCTTCTCAAAGCAGGCGCTGTATGAGGGCGAGGCCCTGCTGCGCGAGATGACCGGAACGCGGACACCCATCGGGGCCGAGTTGGAGACGCTCGCCCAGGCGGGCTACACCCCGGTCCCCCTGATCTACGCCGCGGCCATGCCGTCGGGCATCGTCACCGCCGAGGCGTACTCCGAGTTACGCGCGCGTTTCCTGGCCCGGCTCCGCGACGCCCGGCCGGTGGACGGCGTCCTCCTGTCGCTCCACGGCGCGATGGCCGCCGAGAACGATGACGACCCGGAGGGTGACCTGATGGCTCAGACGCGCGCCCTGGTCGGCCCCAACTGCCCCATCGTCTCAGTCTTGGACATGCACGGCAATATCAGCCCCCGCATGGTCGAGGCGACCGATGTCCTCATCGCCAACGACTGGAACCCGCACATCGACTCCTACGAGCGCGGGCTGGAGGCCGGCGCTGCGCTGCGGCGAATGTTGGACGAGGGGTTGAAGACGGCCCAGGCGATTGAGTATCCGCCCCTTCTGCTCAGCGCCCTGGCGACGTGGACACAGCGCGAGCAGCTGG
>JAHCIP010000285.1 GCA_026129165.1 Anaerolineae bacterium | reverse complement strand
ATAGGATACGGTGGGGCGTCGTGTTCTTACGTGGCTCGCGCCACCTCGTCCTCAGCGCCGCGACGGTCTCATCAGTCGCAAGGACTAAGATGCACTACGCTTGCGCTTCTTACGTCCCACCTCATCCTTGTCAAGGGATGTGTTCGTCTTCCGAACACCCTGAGTAGGACGCGCTATCTGCGCCGCTCTTACCCCCTCTTCCCGACCAGTTGCGAGTTTCATTCGTCTCGCCCCGAGCGCATAGAGTCAGATTCCTCTCACCGTCGCTTCTTACGTCCCATTCCCTCTCTACTGACACTTCGCCGCCCAATTCGCCGCTACGGCGTCCATATCAGCCGCGTCAATGACCGCGTCGAGGTTGCGGTCGAGCTGGCGGCGGTAGCCCGCCTGGCCTATGGTCTGCCCCAGCGCCTGGGTGATGCGAATAATGTCTACCACGTCCACCTGGCCGCTATAGTCTACGTCACCGGGCAGGCGGCAGCGGGGGCAGCCAAACCAGTTTAGGAGTTGGTTCAGGAAGGCCGTCCGGCTAGTCAGACCGATATTCTGCAGCCCGAAGCTCAGGTAGAGCGCCTTGTACGCGCCGCTGTAGACGACCCCGCCATAGGTTGGTTGGCCGGCCCAGGTAAAAGCCGGCTGGCCTTCTCCCACCAGCGTCATCGGCGCCCCGGCATCGGCGCGGTTGTCCGTAAAGTAGCCAAACGCGCCCGAAAACGGGCCACTCCCCAGCAGAGTGAGGGCCGTCGAGCCGCTGGTGAGGGCTGCGTGGAGATAGGCGGTGTGGAAATCCGTGGATGCTGCGCCTGGCTCGCTCAGCAGCAGCCGTCCGCCCTGATCCAGGTAAGCCTTGAGTGCCTGATAGTCGGAGGTACGGATGCGATGACGCGGCCCGCCAACAACCCAGATGACCAGGCAGTAGTTGTCCAGGACTTCATCCGTCGGGCCACTACCGGTGTCCCTGACCTCGTACACGTCAAACTGGCGGCCGAGGCTCGTCAATGCGCCCGTGTAGAGCGTCTCCAGGTCTTTGCCCTCGTCGTCGTCCACCACCAGGATGGGCGCCGCCAGAGCGAGGCTGAAGTCCTGCGTCGTCAGCCCGTTGACATTGAAGGTCGCCACGCCTGTCTTGTAGCCCATCGCCTCGGCGCGGAGCGTATACGACCCGGCTGGCAGCATCAGGCTAAAGGAACCATTGGCGGCGGTCGTGGTCCGCCGTGACGAGCCATCCACCGTGATGGAAGCGCGGACCGGCGTATTGATCCCCGCCTGCCGCACAAAACCCGACACGGTAAATTCCTGGGCCGATGCGAGGCTAAAATCCTGGGTGATAGGGCTGGCCCCCAGCGCAAGCTCGGCGTTGGTTGGCTGGTAGCCAAAGGCCGCTACGGTGAGTGTGTATGTCCCCGCCGGGCCACGGAAGTGGTATTCCCCCTGCGCATCAGTTGTCACGGTGACCGCCAGCGCGCCGGGTCCTGTCAGGTTCACCTGGGCGCTGGTCAGTGGCTGGGCAGTGGCCGCGCTGCGAACCGTACCGCTGATTGCGCTGCTTGCCAACGCCGCCTCCACCGCTGCCAAGGCGTTGACCTCGCCCCAGCCCCAGACGTGGTTGGCGCGTCCACCGGCTGTCGTACCACATTGGGCATCCGTCCGCTGGGTCGCCGTCGTCCGCAGAAGAGCCTCGGTCGCCTCGATCTGGCCTTTGAGCGCCGGAACGGCTGCCCAGACCAGGGCTACCACCCCCGCCACATGCGGCGACGCCATAGACGTTCCCTGGTTCGAGCCGTAGCCGCCGCCTCGAATAGAGGAAATGACGTTGACACCCGGCGCGGTAATGTCCGGCTTCGAACGGTTGCTGCCATCCACCGTCACCGGGCCACGGCTGCTAAAACCGGCGATGCTCCCACTCTCGCTAAAGGCCCCGACGGTAAAAGTATCGTCCACCAAGCCGGGCGGATCAATCACGGTGCTGCACTGAGGCCCGTCGTTGCCGGCCGACGCCACAAACATGATACCCGCCGCCCGCAGCGCGCGAATGGCCTCCGTAATGGTCTGCGGGTAGCAGCCCTCGTCGGTCGGGCAGCCCCAAGAATTGTTGATGACGTCCGCGCCCAGGCCGGGGTGGCCGTCGTCAATGAAGTTGCCCGTCGGCGGGAAGGGCGCCAGAAAGAACTCCATACAGTCCAGGTAGCGCGCTGGCGTCCCCACGCCGTGGTCCATGTTGCGGCAGCCAATCCACTTCGCATCCGGCGCGACGCCTACATTGTTACCCCCCTCGCTACCAAGCATAGTCCCCGTCGTGTGCGTGCCATGGCCATTGTCGTCCAGCGGCACGGCCTGGTTTTCGATGGCGTCGTGCCAACTCAAGCTGTGGTCGGCGCTGGTCCCATTCCAGCCGCGGTACTTAGGTTGTAAGGCCGGATGGGTCCAATCCACCCCGGTATCGGCGCTGGCGACGACGATTCCACCACCGCGTGTGTACTGGCTCCACACCGGCGGCGCTTGGACCTTGGTGATACCCCACGGCGTGCCAACGGCCGGCGCCAGCCCCTCCCCCGGCGCTGACTGCACCCCTTTGAACTGAACGTTTAGCTCCAACTGCGCCACATCCCCCCGCCGCGCCAGACGGTCCAACACCGCCGCATCCCCTGTCACCAGCAACGCGTTGACCAGGGCAAACGACCGCGCCTGGCCGCCCAGCGCCACCACGTCGGCCGCGACACCCGGCTGTGTCTTGCGGGCTGTGTCGCGCACCTGGTCGTAAACGAAGCGGGCTTTGCTGGCCCGATCCGATAGAGCCGCCGCCCCCCGCAAATCGGCCTGCTCCCGCAGTCGGACGAGGAACTCGGCGCGACCGTCCTTCGCCAGGGCCGCGCGCAGGGTCGGCGTAATCTTGGCTTCGGCGTCCTTGTCGAGTGGCGGCGTCGGCCCCTGAGCCGCTACAGGCAGAGCCAGGATCAGGGCCAGCAGGAGGAGGCACAACAGGGTGATACGTCGGCGCATGGGGATTCCTTCTAGCGGAAGGGCCTAGACCCTAAACATGAGTTATGCTAGTTTAGACAGAGCGTCCAGTCATACGCTGGGGCGTTCAGGCCCCAGTTCCCGCTAACGATAACATTCGCCGGTAGGGAACTGCGGCCTAAACGCCGCAGCTTGCCAACCAGATGCTCCCCAAATCCAAAACCTATTAGGACTTACGCAGTTGCAGCCGTGGGGCAGACTTTCCAGTCTGCCTGCACAGGCTAGAAAGCCTGCGCCACATCCCCAAGTGCGTAACTCCTAACCTAGGAACGAGAGCCGCCTAATTATAATCAGTTTGAGCTAGACGTCCTGTTCCCGCTTGCCCATCGCGCCCATTTCAGGCATAATCAGCTATCAGCGATTAGCTGTCAGCCGTCAGCCGTCAACAATCGGCATCTTCAATCTTCAGTCCTCAATCTTTGGTCTTCTGTCCTCCGTCTTCCGTCCTCCGTCATAGGGAGCAGCCTGTGCCCTACCTCCTCGGCATTGATGTGGGTACCTCGGGAACCAAAGTCCTCATCCTCGATGAGGCTGGCGCCGTCGTCGCCAACGTCACCGAAGAGTACCCCCTCGACACCCCCCGCCCCCTGTGGTCCGAGCAAAACCCCCACGACTGGTGGGCCGCCACCACGGCCGGCATCCAACGCGCCCTGGCCTCGGCGGGGCTGACCGGTGACGACATCGGCGGGGTCGGCCTCAGCGGGCAGATGCACGGCATGGTCATGCTGGACCGCGACGCCCGCCCTCTGCGTCCCGCCATCCTCTGGAACGATCAACGCACCGGCCCGCAGTGCCAATGGATTACCGAGCGGGTCGGCTTCCAGCGGCTGCTCGACCTGACCGCCAACGCCGTCCTGCCCGGTTTCACCGCCCCCAAAATCGTCTGGACGCGCGAAAACGAGCCAGCCGTCTATGAGCGGACGGCCAAAATCCTGCTGCCCAAGGACTACGTGCGCTATCGCCTGACCGGAGAATACGCCAGTGAAGTCTCCGACGCTTCAGGCACGTCGCTGTTCGACGTGCGGCGGCGGGCGTGGTCCGACGCGATGCTGACGGCGCTGGACATCCCGCGCGACTGGCTGCCCGACGTCTTCGAGTCGCCTGTGGTCAGCGGCCAGATTAGCCCCACGGCGGCCCAGGCGACCGGCCTGCGCCCTGGCACGCCGGTGGTCGGCGGCGGCGGCGACCAGGCGGCGGGAGCCGTCGGTAGCGGCATCGTGGAGCCGGGTCTGGTATCCGTCACCGTCGGCACGTCGGGCGTCGTCTTCGCCCACCTGGATGAGTTCGCCCTGGAACCGCAGGGCCGGCTGCACGCCTTCTGCCATGCCGTGCCCGGCAAGTGGCACGTCATGGGCGTGACGCTCTCGGCCGGCGGCAGCCTGCGCTGGCTGCGCGACGCGCTCGGCCAGGATGAGGTAGCGGTAGCGCGGCTGATGGGAGTGGACCCGTATGAACTACTGGACGCGGAGGCGGCCCGCGCCCCGGCCGGCAGCGAGGGCTTGCTGTTCCTGCCCTACCTCAGCGGCGAGCGCACCCCCTACCCCGACCCCCACGCCAAGGGCGTCTTCGTCGGCCTGACCCTGCGCCACGGCAAGCCGCACCTGACGCGCTCCGTCCTCGAAGGCGTGGCCTATAGCCTGCGCGACTGCCTGGAACTGGTCCGCGACCTGGGGCTGGCCGTGCAGCAGGTGCGGGCGTCGGGTGGTGGCGCGCGCAGCCCCCTATGGCGAGAGATTCAGGCTGATGTATTTGGGACAGAACTGGTTACAATTAATGTAGCGGAAGGCGCGGCCTATGGCGCGGCGCTGTTGGCCGGCGTCGGAATCGGGGTCTATACCTCGGTCGAAGAGGCAGCGGCGCGGGTTATCCGGGTGGTGACGCGCACCGCCCCCAGTGCCGACGCGCCCCGCTATGCGCCCGGCTACGCGATTTACCGCCAGTTGTATCCGTCCCTACGGCCCACGTTTGAGGCTCTCAACCGTTGGGTGGTAGACGCGGGACACTAGACCGTCACGAAGATACCCCCTCTATCCCCCGCCGATGGGGGAGGCAAGGAGGGAAGGAGAGCAGGTATGGCCAGCCGACGTAGCGAGCCGATGGCCCCTGTCGATACCGCCTGGTATCGCATGGAGCAGCGCGATAACTTAATGATGATTACGGGCGTCTACATGTTTGACGGTCCGCTCGACTACGACCGGCTGCGCGCGACGATCGAGTATCGCTTCCTGCGCTACGAGCGTTTCCGCCAGCGCGTCATCCCGTCATCCATGCCTAACCAGCCGCCGCGCTGGGAACTCGATCCCCACTTTGACCTGGATGACCATATTCACCGTTTCAAGCTGCCGCCACCCGGCGACAAGGCTATGCTCCAGCGGTACGTCAGCCACCTGATGAGCACGCCCCTGGACATGTCGCGTCCCCTGTGGGAATTCCACCTTGTCGAAGGCTATGGCGGAGGTAGCGCCATTGTGAGCCGGCTGCACCACTGCATCGCCGACGGCATCGCCCTGGTCTCGGTCATGCTCTCCATGCTCGACCATGAGGAAGATGCGCCCTGGCCTGAACCCCTGCCCGAGGTGGACGGCCGACGACGGCGGCGCGGCCCACTCGCGTCACTGCTGCGGCCCGTGACGCGCACGGTCAGGTCCACCCAGCGCATGGCAGAGGTTATTACCCATGAAGGCATGGAGACCCTCATCCACCCCTCGAAAGCCGTAGAGCTAACCAAGCTCGGCGTCGGCACGGCCGGCGCGCTTGGCAAACTACTCCTCATGCCGCCCGATCCCAAAACGGTCTTCAAAGGGTCGTTGCAGGCGGACAAGGGCGCCGCCTGGTCCGAGGCGATCCCCCTTGATGAGGTCAAGGCCATCGGCAAGGCGCTGCGTGGCACCGTCAACGATGTCCTGCTCACGGCGGTGGCGGGCGCGCTGCGGCGCTACCTGCTGGACGAGGGGCAGCCCACGGATGACCTGAACATCCGCGCCGTGATTCCCGTCAACCTGCGGCCCATTGATGAGGTCACGCCCAAACTCGGCAACCACTTTGGCCTCGTCTTCCTGTCGCTGCCGTTAGGCATAGAGGACCCCTTCGACCGGCTCCACGAACTCAAGCGGCGCATGGACGATATCAAGCACTCGCCCGAAGCGGTGGTCGCGCTAGGCATCCTCCAGGTCACGGGCATGGTGCCGGAGCAAATTCAGGACATCATTGTCAACATCTTTGGCATGAAGGCCACAGCGGTCATGACCAACGTCCCCGGACCGCGCGAGCCGCTCTACCTGGCGGGCCAACCCATCAAGGGCGTCATGTTCTGGGTGCCGCAGTCGGGCCGCCTGGGCCTGGGCGTCAGCATTCTCAGCTTCCACGGCCAGGTCACGCTCGGTATCGCCTCCGACCTGGGCCTCATCCCGAATCCAGGTCAGATTGTGACGCACTTCGAAGAGGAGTTCGCGGAGATGATGGACCTGGTGCGGCAGGTGGAGGAAGAGTGACGGAGGACGGACGGAAGGCGGAAGGCGGAAGGCAGAAGGCGGAAGGCGGCGCGGCGACGGAGGACGGAGGTGCGAGGGCGGAGGGAAAGCCCCTGCCCGTGGCGACGGGTGAAGTGGGTCTCCAGGTACTCAAGGGGCTGGCGCGGGATCGCTCGCTGCTGACCGCGCTGACCCTGATGAACCGCTACGTCGGTCGCGCCTTCCAGATTACCATGCCCCGCTTCCGGCCGGCCGTCTTTGTCGGTCCGGCGCCGAGCCGACAAATCCTCGTCACCGAGCGGAGCAAATTCCTATGGCGCACCGAGAGCGATCCGGTCACGCGCCTGCTGCGCCAGGGCATCCTGGTCGTGGATGGCGACCTCCACGACACCCTGCGCGGCCAGATGGACCCGCCCCTCCACCGCAAGCACGTCCTGGCCCACCTGGCCGCCTTCTGGCAGGCGACGGACCAGGTCACGACCCGCTGGCGCGACGGCGAGACACGCGACATGTTGGTGGAGATGCGCCGCGCCGCCTTGCTGATTCTCATGGGCACGCTGTTCAGAGTTGACTTCGCGCCCGACATGGACCGCCTGTGGCACGCCGTGCTGGGCGTCATCGAGTACATCTCGCCGGGCCTGTGGATCATGTGGCCGGGCATGCCGCGTCCCAAGTACCACCGCGCCCTGCGCGAGATGGACGACTATCTATACAGCATCATCGCCCGCCGGCGGGCGGAGTGGCTGACGGCCGGGGGGGAGGTTGAGCCGAGCGACCTGCTCGGCCAGCTCATCGCCACGCCGGGCATGTCTGACGACCTCATCCGCGACCAACTGCTGACCATGCTCATCGCCGGCCACGACACGAGTACCGCCCTGCTGGCCTGGACACTGACGCTCCTCGGTCAGCATCCCGACGCCCTGGCCCGCGCCCGCGTCGAGACCGACGCCGTCCTCGGCCCGTCCGACGCGCCCCCTACCCTGGACCAACTCGAGCGCCTGGACTATCTGGATCGCGTGGTCAAGGAGACGTTGCGTCTCTACCCGCCCATCCATGTCGGCAACCGCCGCGCCGCCTGCGATGTGACGGTTGCCGGCTACCACGTGCCCGCCAACACGCGCGTGATGTACTCGATTTACCTGGCCCACCGCGACCCGGACCACTGGCCCGACCCCGACCGCTTCGACCCCGACCGCTTCAGCCCGGCCAATGACCGCCGCGCCCCCTTCGCCTACATCCCTTTTGGGGGCGGGCCGCGCATCTGCATTGGGGCCGCCTTTGCCCAGATCGAGGTCAAGGTCG
>JAHCIP010000284.1 GCA_026129165.1 Anaerolineae bacterium | reverse complement strand
AAATCAAGGCCGAGTGCCCCGGCGTCTTGACCAGCGTGGGCGTGTCCAACGTCTCCTTCGGTCTCAAGCCCAAGGCCCGCGCCGTCCTCAACTCGGTGTTCCTGTACCACTGCGTCAAGGCTGGGCTAGACATGGCGATTGTCAATCCCGTCCACATCACCCCCTACGCCGAGATTGACGCCGAGCAGCGCCAGTTGGCCGAAGACCTCATCTTCAACACCTCCGAGGAAGCCCTACCCCGCTACATCGCCTATTGGGAAGGCCGCGAGGCGACCGAGGACACCGGGACCGAGAAGGAAGACCCGACGGCGGGCATGACGGTCGAGCAGAAGCTCCACTGGCAGATTGTCCACCGCAAGAAGGAGGGCATCGAGGACCTGGTGGACCAGGCCATCGCCCACGCCAGTGTCGGCCGGCCGCAGAGCGAAGGCGCCGTCGAGACGCTCAATACGGTCCTCCTGCCAGCCATGAAGGAGGTCGGCGACAAGTTCGGCGCGGGCGAACTCATCCTGCCCTTCGTCCTCCAGAGCGCGGAGGTGATGAAGAAGGCCGTGTCCCGCCTGGAGACCTACCTGGATCGGCTCGAAGGCACGACCAAGGGCACGCTCGTCCTGGCAACGGTCTTTGGCGATGTGCATGACATCGGCAAGAACCTGGTCAACACCATCCTGAGCAACAACGGCTACACCGTCCACGACCTGGGCAAGCAGGTGCCCATCAACACCATCATCGAGAAGGCGGTCGAGGTCAAGGCCGACGCCATCGGCCTGTCCGCGTTGCTGGTCAGCACGTCCAAGCAGATGCCGCTGTGCGTCCAGGAACTCCACCGCCGAGGTTTAAAGGTGCCCGTCCTCATCGGCGGTGCGGCCATCAACCGCCGCTTTGGCCGCCGCGCCCTCTTCGTGGACGACCAGGGGACGCCCTATCCGGCCGGCGTCTTTTACTGCCGCGACGCCTTTGAGGGGCTGGAGATGATGGACACGCTGATGGACGCGGCGCAGCGATCGGCGCTGGTCGAGCGCGTGGTCGAGGAGGCCCGCCAGGACGTTTACCTGAGTGAGACGAGCAAGCCCGCCGCGCCGGCCGGCGTCGAGTTCAAGAAGGTCGGTCCGGCCCCCAACATTCCGACGCCGCCGTTCTGGGGCTGGCGCATCCTGGACAATGTACCCCTGGAGGATGTCTACGCCTGCCTGGACACGCGCGAACTGTTCCGCTTAGGGTGGGGCGCGCGCGGCACGCAAGGGGCGGCATTTGAGGAACTGGTGGAGAAGGAGTACGGCCCGAAGCTGGCGGAACTCAAGGCGCGGGCAAGGCGCGAGGGCTGGCTGCAGCCCCGCGCGATCTACGGCTACTTCCCAGCCCAGTCCGACGGCGACACGGTAGTCGTCTACGACCCGGCCACCGTCCCCTTCCCAACCCGTGGCCGCACCAGCGACCGCGCCCAGGTCGTGCGGACCGGTGAGGCTACCCGCGTGGTGCGCGTTCGGGCAGGACTGGATGACCAAAGACAAATGACTAATGATTTAGTCGCTGAGTTAACAGTTGAGGCTGCGGACACAAACGGCAATTCCCAGTCATCAATCATCAGTCATCAGTCATTAGTCATCACTCCTCGCGAGTTGGCCCGCTTCACCTTCCCGCGCCAGCGCAACCGGGGCGCGCTGTGCCTGGCCGACTACTTCGCGCCGGTCGGATCGGGGACGTTCGATGTGGTGACGTTCCAGGTTGTGACCGTCGGCGACGCGGCGGACGACCTATCGGACCAGTTGATGCAGAGTGGCGACTACACCGAGGGCTACTACATCCACGGCTTCTCGACTGAGATGGCCGAGGCGATGGCCGAGTACACCCACCGCCACGTCCGCCAGGAACTCGGGCTGGCCGACAAGCGCGGCCTGCGCTACTCATGGGGCTACCCCGCCATGCCCGACCTGGCCGACCACGAGAAGGTCTTCGCCCTGCTGCCGGCCGAGGAGCAGATTGGCGTCGGCCTGACCAGCGCCTACCAGTTGACGCCGGAGCAGTCCACGGCAGCGATGGTCGTCCACCACCCGGAGGCCGTCTACTTCGCGGCCTTGTAGTGGCATGGGAAAGAGCACGGATTAAGAGGATGAACAGATCAGAAAAATCTCTATCCGTTCATCCTCCCAATCCGTGTTCTTATTTTCCGCCACGTTTCGCTCACACTGGACAACCGTCCCACTTCTCCTACAATAACCGCATCCCAGTCTCACCATGCGTTCCGCGGGAGACGGTCCATGCCGACACAAGCTTCTCGTCCCGCGCCCGACGCCTTTCGCTCGCCTAATGTGCGAGGCGGCCGAGGTCACGTGGATGCCGAAAGACTGGCGAGTACGCTAATCTTAATCATGGAGCGACTATGCCCAAGATTCTCATCGCCGAGTGTATGCAAGAGGTCTCGTCGTTTAACCCGGTTCCCAGCCACTACGAGGACTACACCGTGCGCTGGGGCGACGCCCTCCTCGACTTCCACCGCTCCCGCCGTTCGGAAGTCGGCGCGGCCCTCCAGGTGTTCGCGGAGGCCGGAGCCGACGTCTACCCCACCTATAGCGCCCGCACCATCACGTCGGGCGGCACGCTGGCCGAGGCCGACTGGCGGCAGCTGGCCGACGAGTTCCTGACCACCCTGGCCCAGGCCCCCCACCCCTTCGACGGCATCTACTTCTGCCTGCACGGCGCCATGTCGGCCCAGGGGGAGGACGACCCGGAGGGCTATCTACTCCAGGAGGCGCGTAAGATTGTCGGCGAGAGGGTCCCCCTGGTTGTGTCCCTCGACCTGCACGGCATCCTGACCGACCGCATGCTCCGCCACGCCGACGCCATTGTCGTCTACCACACCTACCCGCACGTAGACTTCTACCAGACAGGCGAGCGCGCCGCCCGGCTCTTGCTGAGAATCATGGCGGGCGAGGCGCGGCCTGTCACGGCGGTCGTCCCCATTCCGGCCCTGGTCCGAGGCGACGAACTCATCACCGCGACCGGGCTGTTTGGCCGCAGTATCCGCGCGGCGCAGGCCATCGAAGCGGGCGAGGGCGGGCTGTCGGCGGGCATGTTCATCGGCAATCCTTTTACCGACGTGGCCGAACTGCGCTCGAATAGCCTGGTGGTCCTGAATGGCGACGAGGACCGCGCCCGCCGCGAGGCGCTGCAACTCGCCACCGACTTCTGGGCCGTGCGCGAACGGTTGCAGGCGCGGCTGACGCCGCTGGACGAGGCGGTCCGCATCGCCCACGCCACCCCCGGCACGACCATCCTGGTGGACGCCGCCGACGCGCCTAGCTCCGGCGCGTCGGGCGACAGCAACGCCATCCTACGTCGCCTGGTCGAGACAGGCTATGGCAAGCGGGCGCTGCTTCCGCTGGTGGACCCCGAGGCCGTGCGGGCCGCCATGCAGGCCGGCATCGGCCAGACGGTCCGCGTCAGTGTGGGCGGCGCTTTCGACCGCCGCTTCACGCCGCTGCCCGTCGAGGCGCGGGTGCGGCTGCTGTCCGACGGGGTCTTCCTAAGCGAGCGCCAGGGCGACGTGTGGAAGGGCGGCGATTCGGCGGTCCTGGAGGCCGGCTCGATCACGTTGGTCGTCACCAGCCGGCCGGTGAATCTATTTGATCGCGCGCTGTTCTGGGCGCACGGCCAGGAGCCGCGCCGCTTCGACGCCGTGGTGGTCAAGTCGCCCCACTGCGAGCCGCAGATGTTCGCGGAGTGGGCGAGCGCCCTGGTCAACGTGGACGCCCCTGGCGCGACGAGCGCCAATCTGCCCAGCCTCGGCCATACCCAGTGCGCCCGCCCCATCTGGCCGCTGGAGGCCGATACGCCCTTCGAGCCGGTGGCCCGGATATACCGCCGACGGTAGCGGTTCTGTTTTTTAGGCATCACAAAGGGCACGAAGGAAAGCATAATTCCTTCGTGCCCTTTGTGCGCTTTGTGACTCAAGCCAGAACAAGCAGAGCCGGGGTTATACGCTCAGCAAGGGAATGACCTCGCGCTCGGCGCGGCGAGGCTGGGGGAGACGCGCCTGCATGGACCACGGGCCGGTCCAGGTAATTTCGACCTGGGCTAGTTGGCCCGTCCAGTCGCGGCTGGGGTCGTCAAAGAACACCAGCTTATCGTTGCGGGTGCGGCCGCGCCACTTGCCCTTGTGCTTGCCTTCAACCAGGACTTCGACCGTCTGTCCCTCGAAGCGAGCGTTGATCTCAGCCCCCACCTCGGACTGCAACTCGTTGAGGACCTCGTGGCGGCGCTCCTTCTCCTCGGCCGGCACGTCGTCGGCCATAATCTTGGCAGACACCGTGCCCGGCCGGGGCGAGTACTTCGCCAGGTGGACCTTGTCCAGCTTCAGGTCGCGCAGCAGGTCCACCGTCCCCTGAAAATGCTCGTCCGTTTCGCCGCAGAAGCCGACGATGATGTCGGTATGCACGGCGACGTTGGGGATGGTCGCCCGGATGCGCTCGATGAGGCGGCGGTAGTCCTCGACAGTGTAGCCGCGCTTCATGCGCCGCAGCGTCTCGTCGTGGCCCGCCTGGACGGGCACGTTGATGTGCTCCATGACCTTGGGCAACTCGGCCACCGTTTCCAAGAGGTCCTGGGTCATGTAGTTGGGGTGGGAGGTCAGGAAACGAACGCGCTCCAGTTCCTCGATGCTGTTGAGGCGGCGCAGCAGGCGGGGCAGGCCCTGGTAGTCGCCGTGATCGTAGCCGTAGCGATCCACAATTTGCCCCAACAGCATGACTTCCTTGACGCCCTGCCGCGCCAGCGACCGCACCTCACGCTCGATCTCGTCCAGCGGACGGCTCCGCTCGCGCCCTCGGCGGTAGGGGATGATGCAGAAGGTGCAGACGTGGTCGCAGCCGTACATGATGGGCACGTTGGCGAGGACGCGGCCTCGGTCCTGGCTCGGCAGGACCAACTCCTCGTCCTGGGCCTGGTAGCGCGTCACCATCGTCGAGAGGTCGAATTCCTCGGCGGCCTTGTCCAACTCGCGGGCGCGCAGGAAGTCCACCAGGGGCCGCGTCTCGGACGGCCCCATGAACACGTCTACCAGCGGCCAGGACTTGCGTAGGGCCTGCGCCTGCTTGTCGCTGTGCCCGACGAGGCAGCCCATGACCGAGATAACCATGTCCGGCCGCGCCGCCTTGACCGGCTTAAGCGCGCCCAGCTTGCCGTAGACCTTGTCCTCGGCGCTCTGGCGTACGACGCACGTATTGAGCACCACGACGTCCGCCTCTTCGGCAGTGTCGGTGTAGGTATAACCCAGCTTTTCCAACTCGGCGGCGACGCGCTGCGTATCCGCCTCGTTCATCTGACAACCCCAGAATGTGGTATGATACCGCTTCACCTGTCTCCCACTCCTCTAGCCGCTTGCATCAGGTCACACCATCTCCCTCACGCACTGGAAGCCTAATTATAGCACACTTGGCCGCTTAGCGCGACTCGCCCGCGCTGCTCCCCTGCCGCAGATAGGCGTCCGTGCCCTGGATCCAGTCCTCGCGCGGCGGCGAGAAGATGTCGTAGGCGACCAGGTCTTCGAGGGCCAAAGCGCTGTGGACGACATGGGGCGGGATGTAGAGCAGGTCGTTCGGCCCGACGATGCGCGTCTGGCCGTCAATCTCAAACTGCCAGCGCCCGCTGACCACGAACGTCAACTGCTCGTTATGGTGCGCGTGGGCTTGCACCAGATAGCCCTGCTTGACCTCCATCCAGGCGATCATCAGGCCGCCTTCCCACACCAGTTTGCGCAAAAACTTGTCGTTGACCTGTTCGGCGGGTATCGCGTCCCAGTTGAACTGCTTGAGCATTGGATTTCTCCTACGGACTAGAGGACTGCGCCGACTAGAAGTCGGGCCTGTGGAGCCTGCGGCTGGCCGTCGACCTACGTCGACGGGGAATATGCGTCCGCGCAGGCGGAAGCCCGGCGCGAAGCGCCCTTCAGCCCCGACTTGAGTCGGCGGCTATTTCTCAGCGTGGGCGAAGGCGTACCGCCTCAGCAAACCGGGGAGGTCGGCCACCAACTGCTGCTTGGTCACGACGCGCGTTGCGCCCTCAGTCTGGGCCGCCCGCCGCGTCTCGACATCCACATGCGGCCCATAGGCCAGCACTGGCACGTCAGACCGCGCCGCTCGCACCTCGGCTAGCGCCTTGGACCAGGGCTGCGACCATAAGGCCAGGTCGAGTACCACCAGGCGCAGGTCGGCGTCGGCGAGCGTCGCAGCCGTCTTGGGTCCAGGGCCATTGACCGGCTCCAGCCCGACGGCGCGCGCCGCGTTTTCGAGTTGCACGCTAAAAAACAGGTCATCCACCAACAGCAGCGTCTTCGGCATGGGCGCTCCGTGTTTGCCCGTACGTCTGGCCTTGGATAAGATAGAGAGACGGTGGGAAATCTTATGCCAAAATCCACCGACGTGCAACACCGACCCACCTGCCTCATCGAAAGCAGACGGGTCGGAACCTCGGAGCCAGTATGACTTTACCCTTCGGTGAAATCGCCCCTCACGAGTACCAGGCCCTGCGTGAGGCGGGCCACGCCCCGCGCTTGATAGACGTGCGCGAACCGCGCGAGTACCAGTTCGTGCGCATCGAGGGCGCTGAACTCATGCCCCTCAGCCAGATTCAGCAGTGGTGGCAAAGCCTCGACCCTGACGAGGAGTATGTCTTCCAGTGTCACAGCGGCTATCGCTCGGCCCAGGTGTGCATGATGCTCAGCCGCGCCGGCTTCACTAAGCTCAAGAACCTGACGGGCGGCATTGACCGCTGGGCCGTCGAAGTGGACCCCACCATGCGCCGCTACTAAATAAGGCTCCAACCTCCCGAAGGTTTTAGAACCTTCGGGAGGTTATACTGGCAGGCGCTAACGTTCGGGGTTCTTCGCAATGAGTGGCAGGTGTACCTGTCGGATTTGGTCGGCCACATATAGCGTCACAGGGATGATGACCGGCGAGTTGGCGACGCTCTCATCGGCAGTCAGAATGATTTGAGTCCTGTACTCTCCGCGCGGCAGGCCCAGCGTTTGCAGGTAGACCGGTAACTCGATGGGTTCACTCGGCAGGCTCGGAGCGAGACCCTGCGTCGTCCCCAGGACGAGCCAGCCGACGGTGGGACTGATTTTCGCGGTCCAGGCGATAGACGCGCCGCTGCTGGCGAGCCCCAGGGTTATCGTAGCGCGGGTGTCCTGGCCCGCCTGGGCTAAGAACGCTATATCCTGGGCGCTAACCAGCAGGAGAGTCGAGGTCTGCGCCTGGCTCGGTCGGTTGAGGGTCACTACACTAGCGAGGGCAATAAGCAGGGCGAGTAGCAAGGGCCAGATCAAACGCATGGGTGCTCTCCTTGGATGATAACCTGGCGGTAACGCTATGGGGGAACCAGGGGTCAACGGATGGCGTTAAGTTGATAGTAACACTGATGCTCGAGGGCTTATGAGACGTAGCCTGTGTCTGATGGCGATTATACTATTTTTGGTCAACATGGCGCCCGCCCAGGCCGACGGGTGGACAGCGTGGGGGCAGGAGCAAGCATTTACCACGCTGGCCGCTACGACCGATGGAAGCACGATGTATGCCGGGGGAGGCGGCTGGCTGGGCCGCTCGACCGATGGTGGCGCGACCTGGCAGGCCCTACCTGTTCCCAGCGGCGTCACCGACGTTCACGCTCTGGCCGTGGACCCGACGACGCCCCAGACCGTCTATCTGACGGCCAGCGCGCCTCGGCCGGCCGCCCTGTACCGCAGCGCCGACGCCGGGCAGTCCTGGCAGCCGGTCCGCGACGGGGGGCAGGGATACATCAGCGCGTTGACGATTGCAGCCCAACCCGCCCACCG
>JAHCIP010000283.1 GCA_026129165.1 Anaerolineae bacterium | reverse complement strand
TGATTATCGGGACGCTCGACCAGCACTACAGCCAGTGGCTCGACAAGCCCATCGAGGGCTGGGGCAACCGTTCGCCGCGCCAGCTTATGGCCGACGAGCCGGGTCAGGCGCGCGTGCAACTGCTATTGAGTGTGCTGGAGCGCGCCGAGGACGTCCGCCGCGCCGCCGGGCAGCCGGCCTATGACGTCAACCGGCTGCGAGCGCAACTCGGCCTGCTGGGGGCAGGTGTCTTCTAGGTTCGTAATATAATCTGAAATCCCTGGCAGTTACACTATAAGTGTTGTATAATGCTTAAAGGGCAACAGTGCTGTTGCTCACGTTCACTATCCTGTCCCCCCGGACTCAGCATAGAAAGGACAAATCTCATGCTCCAGGAATTTCGGAAGTTCATTCTGCGCGGCAATGTATTTGACCTCGCTGTCGGTATCATCATGGGTACCGCGTTTGGCGCCGTCATTAAGTCGTTGGTGGATGACGTCATCATGCCCCCCATCGGCTTGCTGCTCGGCGGGGTCAACTTCACCGACCTGTTCATCAACCTGTCGGGCAAGCCCGTCGCGTCGCTCGCCGCGGCCAAGGAAGCTGGGGCCGCCGTCATTGCCTATGGCTTGTTCCTCAACACGATCATCAACTTCCTCATCATCGCCTTCGTCATCTTCTTGCTGGTCCGCGCTATCAACCGCATGATGGAGGCAAAGGCCGAAGCCCCCGCCCCGCCCGAGCCGACCGCCGAAGAGAAGCTGCTGACCCAGATCCGCGACCTGCTCGCCACGCGGCGCTAGGCGCCTGCCAAAGGCAGGGACACCGATCGGCCGGACTTGTCTGGCCCTCGCAAGGCAAATATACTTCTCTCTAGTGGACCAACTAGAGAGAAGTTTTTTTATGGGAACTCCGCGTCTGAGTGATAGACCAGACTGTCCCTATTTCCATGAGGACAGCCACCGCCAGGCCACGCGGCGGGCCTGCCGCCTGGTACAACGCAGCCCGGACTCGCTGCCCTGGCATGTGAGTTTGTGTAAGTCATGCCCTGTACCGGGTCTGCTGAAGGCCAACCCGTGCCGTCACCTGGCCCTGGAAGCCAGGGTTGTGCGCAAGTGGGGCGTCTTCTCGCGCGTCGAGCCGTACATGGCCTGCACCGCTAAAGCCGTGGAGTTGTCGAACCCCGAGTCATGCTGGCGCGGCTGCGCCGAGTTCTCGCCGCCGACAGAAACAGCCAATCTCATCTCCGTCGACGCCTTGATGGCCTCCGGCGAAAGCCGCTCGCCCGTAGATTCGTAGCCCGGGCCGTCGGGCGCCGCTGCAAATCGTGTGTGGCAAGTAAGAATCGCCGCCCTTGCATCGTCGCATTTTTGTCTTGTTATATTGTCTACCCCAGTGATACGCTGGGGCGGCCCACGGGCCACCTTACGATGAGCCATGACGGCTCGGATGTCCCAAGATGGGCGGAGCGCCAGCAGTGCGCTCTGCTCTTTTTGTTCATCTTTTTTATTCATGTGGCAGAAGAGTAACTTCTGGACCCATTCCAGCGTTGACAAGCATAGCCGATTTTTGCTATACTAACTCCACTCTAATCTGCCGTGGTCTTCGACCAGGAGTGAGATACCATGTCGCTGCCATTCATTGGCATTCCGACCCACAACGAGCGTTCCAAAGATGACCTGGCCCCGCCCAGCTACGTCATGCGCCAGGCGTACACCTGGGCCGTGGAGGAGGTGGGCGGCGCGCCCTTCCTCGTCCCCCTGCTCAGTGACAAGACAACGCTGCGCGCGCTCTACGACCAAATGGACGGTTTGCTGCTGGCGGGCGGCGGCGATCTGGACCCGGCGCGCTATGGCGAAGCCCCCGACCCCCATCTCCTCGATGTGGATGTGCTGCGTGACCGGGTGGAGACCATTATGACGCAGTGGGCGCTGAGCGAGGGCAAGCCGGTCTTCGCCATTTGTCGCGGCATCCAGATGGTCAACGTCACCGCCGGCGGCACGCTCTACCAGGACGTCCCCAGCATGTGCCCGTCCTCCATCACCCATATGCAGCGTTACCGCCCGCGCCACTACCGCGCCCACACGGTCGAGGTCGCGCCGGGCACCCGCCTGCACAAGTCGCTCGGTGGCAGCCGCATCCAGGTCAACAGCCTGCACCACCAGGCCATCAAGGATGTCGCGCCGGGCTTCGTCGTCAGCGCTCGTGCGGCGGATGGCATTGTCGAGGGCATCGAGAGCGCCAACGGGAAATTTGCGGTCGGTGTGCAGTGGCATCCCGAGGTGCTGGCGATTGAGGACACGGCCATGCGCCAACTCTTTGCCGACTTTGTGGAAGAGGCGCGCGCCTACCGCGCCCAGCGTCTCGGCTTTAGCCAAGCGGCGTAACGCGCCGTAGCCGATTCAGGTTCCATTTCCTGCAAGTCCAACCCGTTTTCTGCGTGAAAACGGGTTTTTTGGTATAGGGTCATGACAAACCAGGCTCAACCCATTGGGGTGTTTGATTCAGGCGTGGGCGGGCTATCGGTCCTGCGGGCGTTAGTCGCTGAACTGCCTGGCGAGGACTTCGTCTATGTCGCTGACAGCGCCCACTGCCCCTACGGCCCACGCCCGGTCCATGACATCCAGCGACTGAGCCACGCCATGACTGACTTTCTCATCGCTCAGGGCGCTAAGCTCATTGTCGTCGCCTGCAATACGGCGTCCGCGGCGGCGCTTACCTACCTCCGCGCGACCTTCCCCATTCCCTTCGTCGGCATGGTCCCCGCCCTCAAGCCGGCCGTCGGCTGCACGCGAACGGGGCATGTCGGCGTGCTGGCGACGGCAGGGACGTTCCAGGGGGAGTTATTTGCCGATGTGGTGGCGCGGTTCGGGCAGGGGGTGCGGGTGCATGTCCAGGTGGGGCACGGGCTGGTCGAGCTGGTGGAGGCGGGCGAGGTGGAGGGGCCGCGAGCCGAAGCGGCGGTCGAACGCTGTCTGCGTCCGCTGCTCGAGGCCGACGTGGATACCCTCGTCCTGGGCTGCACCCACTACCCGTTCCTCACTCCGACGCTGGAGCGGGTAAGCCAGGGACGGTTGACGGTGGTGGAGCCGAGCGCGGCCATCGCGGCGCAGACGCGGCGGGTGTTGGCCGAACGCGGCTGGCTCAACGGGCAGCCGAGGGGAAAACAGCTATACTATACGACAGGGGATCGTCTGGAGTTCGGGACGGCGCTGTCGCGCCTGATGGGTGTACAGGCCGACGTGGATGGAGTGAGGTCAGACTATGGACATTCGACTGAGGTCTAGCGTATGACCGATACCAGTCTTGAACTGGAGCAACTGCCTATCCCCGCCGTACACTCTGCGCTGAGACGACCGGCTCTCTATACCTGGCTCAGCCGCCTGACGCCTTCCATCTGGTTAAGCGGGCTGCTCGTACCAGTGGTCTACTTTTGCATTTACGCCGTCTTACTCATGAGTCGCACGGGCGCCTCAAACGTGCTCCAAGCCCTGGACCCGACCGCGGTGAGCGGCATGTCCATGGTAACCGTCGAAATTCTCCTCTTTATCTTGATCGAACGTGGCGCCGAAAAGCTTTTGCGCCACATTCGGCCAGCCTTGCTGCTGGATGAGGGGGGGTATACCCGGTTGCGCTGGCGTTGTCTCAATGTCTCCCGTCGCTGGGACTGGACGACGCTACTCATGGCGGCTCTCGGTCCCCTCGGCTACAATAGCTATGCGGTGGCCGCGTCAGACCCCATCCTGCGCGTCTATTACCTGGGGGGCATTACGCTGGTTGCCCTATGGCTGTGGCAACTGATTGGCGCGATGGCGCGTAGCATCTGGATCAACAACCATCTCCAGCATCAACCTCTGGCGATTGACATCTTTGACAGCGATGATCTGGTCCCTCTGGCGAAGTTCGGCCTGCTCATCAGCCTGCCCGGCCCTACCATCGTCACGTTGATGACCTTGTTTTGGGGGTTTGTACCCACTGGCATGACCTTGTTTATCTATGGGGTGCTACTTGGGACGAGCGCCCTCGGCTTTTTCCTACCCTTGCGTGGGCTGCATCACCGCATGGTTCGAGCGAAAGCCCGCGAACTGGAAGCTGTGCAGACAAGGGTACGCCAGGCCTATGAACGCCTGAATCAGTCGGCGCCTCACGAGGAGGCAGGTCGCGCCCAAACATTGGCCTACCTGCTGGCAGCCGAAGCGCGCGTCCAGGCGGCGGCGACCTGGCCGTTCGACATGGGCATCCTGGGACAGTTAGCCGCCACCCTCCTCATCCCGCTGGCGATAGCCTGCCTGCAATTCTGGCTGTCACGCCTGGGATAAGCCAGCCATCATCTGCCGAACCGCGTCAATCTCGTCCTGGTTGACCGTATGACCCATGCCAGGGTAGAGACGAGCGGTCACCTGGCCGCCCAGCCGGTTCAACGCGTCGGCGGACTCGAGGACGCGCTGCTTGGGGATGTGGGGGTCCACATCGGAGCAGCCAAGGAAGACGGGCGTGCCGTCCAAGGAACCGGGGTAGTCGCGCGGCGTACCGTCGGGGCCGATGAGGCCGCCGCTGAGGGCCGCCAGGCCGCCATAGCGCCGGCTGTGGCGGGCTACGTACTCGGACGCGAGGCACGCGCCCTGCGAGAAGCCGAGGAGAACGACGCGCGCGGCGGGGATGCCGGCCTGGAGCACCTGGTTGACTATCTCGTCGAGTCGGGCCAGCGCCGACGACAGGTATGGCTCGTTGCGGGCGATGGGGCTGAGGAAGGACAGGGGATACCAGGTGGTGCCCGCCGCCTGGGGGGCGAGGTAGGCGAAGCCCGGCTGGTCAAACTCAGGCACAAGGGTAAGGATGTCGCGGGCCGACGCGCCTCGGCCGTGGACGAGGATCATGGCAGCCTTAGCTTCGTCCAGGGGCGCGCCTGTGTGCAGCACGGGTTGGCCCTGGTGGATGGGGGTGACGGGGGAAGTAGGCATAAGGGTTTCAACCCAGGGCGGGGCGGCTTTGCCAGCGCTTAAGCATGGCCCAGCGCCGCCGCGCCATCTCCTCTAGATTGGCGCACTGCGCCACAACTTCCTCGACCCGCGTGCGCGGGGCGAACAGCAGCGACCAGGCGCCCTCTTCGAGCCGATCCTCCCAAGGCATGATGTTCTGGTTGGGGATGATCCACGCCCCACCAAAGCTCATGTCGGCGTCCACGACGGCGACGACGACATCCTCGGTGGTCGCCTCGCGGCAGGCGTGGGCGATGTCCATCGCCTTGGCCGCCAGCACCTGCGAGGCTTCAATGGTATGCACGGCGCGTTCAATGGCGGCCTCTGCATCAAATGACATACGGGTCTGTCCTCTCCCTGACACTCCTCCGCTCAACACATATAGCTTACCCAAGTCTAGCCAGCCACGGCGGGCCTGTCAAGGACGTGACCAGACTCGAGGTATCGCATCTTGGACCTGCCTGTGAGCGTTGTGCTCTCCCAATGGGTCAAATGTGATGTATAATGGAAGAGGGGGATGGTTTCCTGCTATCCCCGGCACAACTGTTCCAGACAGACGAACTCAGGAGGATGTCATGTCGACACCGCGCCGCATCCGAGGTCGTTGGGTTTGGGTCGCCGCGCTGTTTCTGTTGAGCCTGTTGTGGCTCGCTCAAACAGCGACCGCGAGTGGGCAATGGGTGGTGGAGGGTGGCGGTCAGCCATCGGCTTTCAGTCGTCCTCCGTCCCCCGTCCCGTCTGCGTCGTCCGTCGTCCATACTCCGTCTTCCGTCACCCGCAGCGTGGGCGACTTTATGGCAGCCGATGGCACGCTTCAAGTGCCACACGAGTACGAAGGCAGCCTGGACCTGGCCGGCTGGCGGGGGTGGATTGACGAGGCGGGCCGCCTGCGGTTCGCGCCGCAGGGGAGCAGGGAGGGGCTACGCCCGGCGATGCCCGCCGCCACCGCCAATACCTTCGCGGCCCTCGGCGGCGGGACGGTCGGGACGGATGGTACGGTGTATGCCCTGGCCGTCCTGGGGAGCGACATGTACGTGGGCGGCCAATTTACCAAAGCGGGCAGCGTCACGGTCAACTATATCGCCCGCTACACGCCAGCTACCAATACGTTCAGCGCCCTCGGCCCCAGCCCCGATGTGGGGACCAACGGCCTGGTGGATAGCATAACGATCCTGGGCGGCGACCTCTACCTGGGCGGTCTCTTCACCATGATCGGCGCCTTGCCAGTGAACCATATCGCCCGCTATAACCCGACCACCAACACGTTCAGCGCCCTGGGAACCAGCACTCACGTCGGGACGAGCAGCACCGTGGGGACGGTGCTGACGGTAGGGGACGCCATCTACCTGGGCGGCGCCTTCACCTGGGCGGACGAAGTGACGGTCAACCACATCGCCCGCTACAGCCCGGCTACCAACACGTTCAGTCCGCTGGGAACCAGCCCTAATATTGGAACGAATAGCACGGTCTGGAGCATGACCCTGCTGGGGAGCGACCTCTACCTCGGCGGCCTCTTCACCACAGCGGGCGGAGCGACCGTCAACTATATCACCCGTTACAACCCGACGGCCAACACCTTCAGCCCGTTGGGGACCAGTCCCACCGTGGGAACGAGTGATTGGGTGCTAACCTTGACCAGCCTGGACGGCCTCCTCTATCTGGGCGGCCCCTTCACGACAGCGGACGGGGTCACAGTCAATCGCATCGCTCGTTATACCCCCACTACCAATACCTTCAGCCCTCTGGGAACGGACCCCACTAGCGGGACGAACAACACCGTGCGCGTGCTAACGTCAGCGGGCGGCGCGCTCTATCTCGGCGGGGACTTTACGACGGCGGGTGGAGTCACGGTCAACAATATCGCGCGCTACGAGCCAGGCCGCAACACGTTTGGCGCTCTGGGAAGCAGCCCGGTCGGGGTCGCCAGTATCTCCCCGCCTTCGGTCTTCACCCTGGCGACCCTGGACGGTGATGTCTACCTGGGCGGCGCCTTCACGACAGCGGGAGGGGTCACGGTCAACCATATTGCCCGCTACACCGTCACCGACTCGGGCCGGCCGGCGGCGTGGCGGTCGGGGACATGGTTCTTGCGCAACTCCCTCAGCAGCGGCCTCGCCGATCTCATCTTCCTCTATGGCCTGGCAACCGACAAGCCTCTGCTGTGCGACTGGGATGGCAACGGGAGCAAGACGCCGGGCGTCTTCCGCAATGGGGCCTGGTATCTGCGGAATGCCAACAGCGGCGGCTACGCGGATGTCACGCTGAGCTTCGGCCTGGCCGGTGATACGCCTATCTGCGGCGACTGGAACGGTGATGGGGTGGACACGGTGGGGGTGGTGCGTGGGAATGCCTGGTATCTACGCAATAGCAACACCAATGGCTTCGCCGACATGACCTTCCTCTTCGGCGCTCCAGGCGATTTACCCCTCGTCGGGGACTGGAACGGCGACGGGACGGACACCCCCGGCGTACTGCGTGACGGAACGTGGTATCTGAGGAACTCCAACAGCAGCGGGGGCGCCGACTTGGTATTCATGTACGGCCTGGCGGCAGGGGACCGGCCCATCGCGGGCGACTGGAACAAGGACCTCCTCGACACCATCGGCGTGATTCGGGGGAACCAGTGGCTACTCCGCAATACGAACACAGCCGGCGTGGCCGACACCGTGTTCCTGTACGGCGCGGCGGGCGATACAATGCTCGTCTGGCGATGACCGAAGACTGATGATTGATGATTAACTGCCTCAGTCTTCAATCCTCAGTCTTCAGTCTTTAATCATCAATCGTCCAGCGGCTTGAGCCGCGAGACGATGGCCGCCCGGTGCGGCTCCAGGAAGGGCGGCAGCACCACCGTCTCGCCTAGCGTGGCCGGGTCCTCGTCC
>JAHCIP010000282.1 GCA_026129165.1 Anaerolineae bacterium | reverse complement strand
CCGTCCACCAGGGCCGCTGGCTGGTTCAGTCCCAGCCGACGCGCCACCCCATCCACATCCTGCGCCAGGCTCAGCATCCTATCTCGGCCCGGCCCAAACGCCATGCGCTCGGCGATGGCGACGAGTCGCCCCGAACTGAGCAGGCCGGTCACGACCAGGCAGACAACCAGGCCGGCGAAGACCGCCCACTGGCTGCCAGAACGGTCAGCCGGAGGGGTATCGGAGATCAGGCGGGTGTCGTCAGGGGCCATAGACTAGAACTGGAAGTAAATGAACGGCGCGACGCCCTTGGGGCCAAGCGCCACGGTCAGGGCGAAGAAGACGCCGAGCGCCGCTCCCTGGACGACCAGGGGCAGGCGGGCGTAGTTGACGGCCAGGCGCTGGCTGAGGGAATCTGGGATAAACTGGAGCGCCAGGGCACCGAGAATCGCCAGGACAAGGCCGGCCGTCACGTTGGGCGCAGGCCCCCAGTTGGTCACCGCGCCCCGTAGCACTTCGAGGGCAGTGTCAAACGAGGGGGCGCGGAACAGGACCCAGCCAATACAGACAAAGTGGAAGGTGAGCAGCCGGCCCAGCCAGACCTGCCAGGGGGCCGGGTCGTGGGCCAGCTTGGCTCCGTGTGGGGCGCGAGCGACACGCATTTCGCCCCACCAGCGTTCGACGGCCAGCCCCAGGCCGTGATAGAAGCCCCAGGCCACAAAAGTCATCGCAGCGCCGTGCCACAGCCCACCGAGCGTCATGGTCAGCAGCAGGTTACGGTAGGTCTGCCAGCGGCCGCCCCGGTTGCCGCCGAGCGGGATGTACAGGAAGTCGCGCAGCCAGCGCGATAGCGTCATGTGCCAGCGCCGCCAGAAGTCCTGGATAGAGACGGCGGTGTAGGGGCGGTCGAAGTTCTGCGGGAACCGGATACCCAGCAAGAGGGCGACGCCGATGGCGATGTCAGTGTAGCCGGAGAAGTCGCAGTAAATCTGGACAGCATAGCCGTAAATTGCCATCAGGACTTCGAGGCCGCTGTACTGGCCGGGCACGGCAAACACCGGGTCCACGATGGCCGAGGCGACATAACTAGAGATAACGACTTTCTTGAACATGCCCTGGGCGATGAGCAAGGCGGCCCGACTGGCGTCCTCCGAGGACAGGGGCTTGGGGTGGGGCAACTGCGGCAGTAACTCGACGGCGCGCACAATCGGGCCGGCCACGACGTGGGGGAAGAAGGCCAGGTAGACGCCCACGTCGAGGATGGGGGCGGGCGGGATGGTCTTGCGGTAGACATCCACCACATAGCTGATGGCCTGGAAAGTGAAGAACGAGATGCCAACGGGGAGGATGATTTCGAGGAAGGGCAGGCGCGCGGGTAGACCTGTCGCCCGCAGCAGGCCGTTCATCGACTCGATGAAGAAGCCGTAGTACTTGAAGACGCACAGCAGGCCGAGGTTGAAGACGAGGGCAAGCTGGAGGGTGGTCTTGCGGCGTGTCTCGGCGTCGCGGGCGATCTGGTAGGCCAGGCCGCCGTTGACGAGGGTCGAGGCGATGATAAGAAAGACAAACCGCCAGTCCCAAAAGCCGTAGAAGATGTAGCTGACGGCTAGGATAAACAGCTTCCACGGCCGCTGCCGCCAGCGCAGCCACCAACTGATGGGATAGACGAGCAGGAAGAATACAGCAAAGGTCAACGTGGGAAAAAGCACGGTAACTTACACCAGGGTTAGTCGAGGAATCACGGTCAGCCGTGTAAGTGTACACCCATACACAGGGGTGGGCAAGTATGCTCCCTGTATTAAAACGTCACACAGCGTGGATTTGTTTCGGAAATTGGACATCGAAGAGCGTTCGAATATCATTAGCCGCCTGTATATCCATTGAGGTAAGTTGAACCATGCCGCACCTATCCCTCTGTATCCTGCCCCCACCCGCCGCTGCCTGATTGGGCAGGACGGTCACACCCCTCTGACGCCGCGCATCCCGCAGGATGCGCCCTCTGTGTTGCCCCGCGCCTGCCCTCACATCTGTCATCCTAATTAGCCATTCAGTGTGAGGAAAGGAATACCTCTGTATGCGCCTTCAACCATCGGCCCACGGCCTGCCGCGCCGAGGCCTGGGCTATATTGTGCTGGCCGCCGGTCTGTGGGGGACGGTGGGGGTCACGACCCGCGCCCTCTACGGCCTGACCGAGACTGGCCCGTTCTCTGTCGGCTTCTTTCGCCTGGCCTTTGCCACGCCGGCCCTGCTGTTGGCCTGCTGGCCCCTGCTCGGCCCGCGCCTGTTCCAGATTCGACTCCGCGACCTGGGCGTGATGAGCTTGATTGGCCTCATGCTCGCCCTGTACCAGGTGTGCTTCTTCGCCGCCATCGCCCGCGTCGGCGTCTCCATTGCTACCTTGATTACCCTGTGTACCGCGCCGGTCATGGTCGCCCTACTCGCTCCCCTATGGACCCACGAACGGGTGTCCCGACCGGTGCTGGCAGCCCTCGGCCTGGCGCTGGCCGGGACCGCGCTGCTGGTCAACGTCCAGCCGGGCGCGGCGGGTGGGGCTGTTGGCTGGGGTATTCTCCTGGCCCTCGGCTCGGCGTTAGGCTACGCCGTCATGACCCTCGCCAGCCGCGCCGTCGCTTCCCGCTATCACCCGGTCCAAATCACCACTGTTGGCTTCGCCGTGGGCGCGCTGCTCCTGCTGCCCCTGGCGCTCATGTCGGGCTTCACCGTGGTCTACCCGGCCCTCGGCTGGCTGCTGCTCGGCTACCTGGGCCTGATTCCCTCGGCTCTGGCGTATGGCCTGTTTATGACGGGCATGCGCTCGACCACGGCCACTGTCGCCAGCATCGTCACGCTGCTGGAGCCGCTGACGGCGACCCTGCTCGCCCGCCTGCTGTTTGGCGAGCAGTTGGGGGCGTTGGGCGGCCTGGGTGCGGCGCTGCTGCTGGCAGCGATGGTCGTCCTCTACCGACGGCACTAGCGCCAGGAGATTGAAGAGAATTAGGACACGGACGAACACGGAAAATGAACGCTCTGTGTTCGTCTGTGTTCGTCTGTCCATGCGTGCTCATTCGTGGATTCCTCTACCCTCTCAAGCCATCGGTGACCTGTGGTATAATAGGCTTCTGACGGTACAGACGACGGTGGCGACCGCGCGGCGTAGGGTGGCCCTGGGTGGACTAAGACCCTCACCCGACCTTCTCCTCCCCCATTCGAGGGACAGGCAGGGGAAGAGGGAGGGAAAGGCGGAGACGGGAGGGACGCATGGGCAAGAAGGGCAAGCGCAAGCCGGAGTGGGCCAAGGAGACGTTGGAGTTGCGGCCCGACCACAAGTGGACGGGCAAGCCGGGCTGCCGCGTCTTTGTCGCCGACCGGGGCGCGGTGCGCTTCGACTTCCCGCAGGACTGGCTCATCCAGCCCGCGCCCGACTGCATCAAGCTCATGGACAAGGAGCCGCCCGACGACAACTTCACCCTGGCCGTGTCCTACCTACGCCTACCCCCACGCGACTGGAGCGGGCTGCCGTTATCGCAACTCGTCAAGGTTGCTATTGACGGCGACACGCGCGGGCTGCTCTTCCTGAGCGAAATCTTCGAGGTCAAGCGGCCCGACCTGGAGTACGCCTGGATCGAGGGCTGGTTCATTGACCCCAACGAGAAGCGTAAGGCATTCACGCGGCTGGCGATTGCCCGCGCCAACCTCATCCAGGCGCTCATCACGCTGGATTTCTGGCCCGAAGACCGCGAGCGCCTGCTGCCAGCCTGGGACGACCTGCTGGACTCGCTGCGCCTGGGCCACTGGATTCAAGACCCGACACGCGGCGAATGACCCCACGCTAAACTTGTCCCCCGTCCTGCCTGTGCTATAATCAGCCTCAGTTATGACATCCCCCGGCCGTCCCCCCACGTCGTCAGGCCAGCGCAAGCCCCGCATTGGGCTAAGCGCCCATTTGCTGTCCCTGGCGGAGGACTACCGGGGCGCTGGCATCAACCGCTACATCAGCGCGCTGTTGACCCACCTGCCCCAGGCTGGGCCTCAGTTCGAGACGCTCGCCTTTGTGGGCGAAGCCCGCCTGCGCGATGCGCCACCGCCCGGCCTACGCCTGGCCTACCCGCTCTGGCCGACGGCCAACCGCCGCGCGGCGCGCATCGCCTGGGAGCAACTGGCGCAGCCTGTTGCCCTCTGGCGCGAGGGCATTGACCTTGTCCACGGCCTGGCCTATGCGCTCCCTCTGCTCCGCACGGCGCGGGGCGTCGTGACCGTGCATGACCTGAGCTTTCTGCTCTACCCGGCCGCCTTCAACCGCGTCAATCGGCTGTACCTGGCCGCTATCACGCGCCAGAGCGTGCGCCGGGCGCAGGCCGTTATCGCCGACTCGGCTAATACCCGCGCCGACCTCATCCGGCTGCTGGGCGTCCCGACCGACAAGGTGGTGGCGATACCCCTGGGGGTAGACCCGCAGTATGCCCCGCCCCTGCCTCAGCAGGTCGCGGCCTTCCGCCAGCGCCAGGGTTTGCCCGACCGCTTCATCCTGTACCTGGGGACGCTCGAACCGCGCAAGAACCTGCCCATGCTGGTGCGCGCTTACGCCGAATTGCGCCGCGCTGACCCCGCCGCGCCGAAGCTCCTGCTGGCTGGGGGCGCGGGCTGGCGCTACGCGCCCCTGTTGGGGCTGGTGGAAGAGTTGGGCCTCAAGGACAGTATCCTGTTCCCTGGCTATGTGCCCCAGGCTGACCTACCGCTGTGGTACGCCGCCGCCGAGGTCCTGGCCTACCCGTCGCTCTACGAAGGCTTTGGCCTGCCGCCCCTGGAAGCGATGGCCTGTGGTACACCTGTCGTTGTCTCGACGGCCTCCTCGCTGCCGGAAGTGGTGGGTGACGCGGGCCTGCTGGTTCCGTCGCATGACTCCGCCGCCCTGGCCCACGCCCTAAACCGTCTCCTCACCGAGGCGGACCTGCGGGCCGAGATGCGGGCACGCGGGCTGGACCGTGCCGCGCAGTTCACCTGGCTCCGCACGGCCCAGATGACCGCCGACGTGTATGAGCGTGTCTTGACTGGACAGCCGCTACCGCCTATCACCTCAACTCCTCGGAGTTGCCACCTCCCGCAGGTTTCAGAACCTGCGGGAGGTTATTCCGACAATCACCACATTCCTGGGGCTGAGGTTCCAGGGGGGCGTGTATGAAAGCTCCAATCCGCCGCCGCTGGCGTCTAGCACTCGCCGCCTCCGACGCCGTCCTGATTCTCGTTGGCTTCGCGCTGGCCTACTGGCTGCGCTACGATACCGACCTGATCCAGGCGGTAGACGAAAGCAACTATGTCGAGTTCAGCGCCTACTACGGCGCGGCCGCCCTTCTGCTTGTCAGCCTGCTCACGGCCTACAAGATTGAAGGGTTATACGACCAGCGGCGGGGCGCGTCCTGGCTCGACTCGGTTTATACCATCTTCAGCGGCACCGTTGTCGGCATCGCCGCCCTCATCATCTGGTTCTTCTCGTCGCGGCCGCTGGCCGTCTCCCGCCTGATGCTCGTCTATGCTGCCGCTATCATCATCATCCTGTTAGCTCTCAGCCGTCTGGTCGAGAGTTCACTGCGTTATGCGCTCCATCGGCGCGGCATCGCCACGGACCGCCTGCTGATTGTCGGGGCGGGCGAGCTAGGCCGGGCCATCATGCGCAACGTCGTGGCGCAGCCCGAACTGGGCTACCAGATTATGGGCTTCGTGGATGACGCGCCTGACACGACCGGCGCCGCCATCGGCCGCTTCCCCTGGCTTGGCCCCGTCGCCAAGGTCGGCCATATCTTGCGCGAGGCGCAGATTGACGATGTCATCGTCACCCTGCCCTGGTACTCCCGCGACCTGATTACCCACGTCCTCCAAATCTGCGAGGCGCAGGGGGTGCGCGCGCGAATTGTGCCCGATATGTTCCAGTTGCGGTTGAACCAGGTGCATCTCGACTCCATCAACGGCATCCCCCTCATTGGTGTGCGCGAGACCAATATTCGGGGCTGGAACCGTGCCGTCAAACGCGCGTTGGATGTCGGGCTGGCCGTCCTGGCGCTGATCCTGGCCTCCCCACTCATGGCCCTGGTCGCCCTGGCGATCAAGCTCGATTCGCCCGGCCCGATTCTGCTGCGTCAGACGCGGGTGGGCCTTAACGGCAAGCTGTTCACCGTCTATAAATTCCGCTCGATGCGTATCGGCGCCGACAAGGAATTGAGCCGGCTCCAGGCGCAGAACGAGGCGCAAGGCCCCATCTTCAAGATGCGTAATGACCCGCGCCGCACGCGGGTAGGCCGCTTTATCCGTAAGACCAGCCTGGACGAGTTGCCCCAGTTCCTCAACGTCCTCAAGGGCGACATGAGCCTGGTCGGCCCGCGCCCGCCCATCCCGACCGAGGTCGAGAAGTACGACGACTGGCACCGCCGCCGGCTGGAGGTCAGCCCCGGCATCACCGGGCTGTGGCAGGTCAGTGGCCGCAGCCATCTCACCTTTGATGAAATGGTCATGCTGGACCTGTACTATGCTGAGAACTGGTCGCTGGCGCTGGACCTCAAGATTCTGTTGCGGACCATCCCAACGGTGTTGCTCGGAACAGGCGCCTATTAGCCTGATCGCTTCAGCCGCACCCAGGAGATACCCCTTGTACACGCTGTAGAAGGCCAGGCCGCCTGCCCGACCGGGGTGTTCCCGACACGGCTGCTATGGCGGGGCTGACCCACCAGGCGGCCCTACAGCCGTGACGTAAGACTCGCGTGACGATGCGAGTCCATTGACCGAGAACTAGCGCCGTCGGCACAGAGCCGACGGTTATCTTTACGTGCGGGGGTAGTGCTGTGCCAGTCTATGTCTATCAGTGTCCAACCTGTGGTCAGTTTGAACAGCGGCAATCCTTCAATGATCCGGCCCTCCAGACCTGCCCGACGTGTGGGCAGCCGGTGCGGCGGCTGATTCGGCCCGCCCCGATTGTCTTCAAAGGCTCCGGCTGGTACAGCACTGACAGCCGGAGCGGGTCGTCGTCCGCCAGCAGTAGCCCCAAGACTACGGACAAGAAGGCCGACGACGGCAAAGCCGAGCCGACGACGGAGACCAAGAGCGAGACCAAGGCGGAGACGAAAACCGAGCCGGCGGCCAAGAGCGACGGGTAGAGGCGCGGGGGCGGGTCACTTGACCATCCCTGGTGGGGATACAAAACCGCCCAGAGGCGCAGCACCTCTGGGCGGTTGCTTATGACATCAGGGTTCGCCTCATACGGCATGAGGGCGTGAAGCTTCACACAATCGTTTCAAGGGGGACGATCTTCTGACGGAAGCCGGAGACATACTCCTGGAGCTGCTCGTTGAGCGAGCGCCACTCGCGGGTTCCGAGGAGTTGGCCGATGGTCCGTTTATCTTCGGCCACCCACAGCATGGTAATCTGGGGTACTTCGCCATACAGCGTCGACCAGATGTCCGCCAGGCGAACGTCCAGCTTAACCATACGGGGGATGAAAGTCTTGGCAATAAACTCGATGTGCCCCTCTTCCTTCCCCGACTGTATATCCCACGTCATCATCCATTTAACCATAGGCGCATCCTCTAAACGGGCGTGACCGGCACGTTGACCTACAGGGAATCATAGTCTATTCGCCCCAATCCTGCAAACGTCTGTGAAGCTATACGACTATGCGACGATTGGATGATTGACAAAGCGGGGCGAGTCGGCTACAATTAGGGCAATCGCATGACGACGAGGATCAGGAGGAGTAGGCGCCTCCCTGCCGGACAGAGACACGGGGCCAGCGGCTGAAAACCCCGTGACGCGCAACGCGCCGAACGTCGCCTGGGAGTCGGTCGGCTGAACTAGAGTAAGCCGACCCGGGTACGCCCGTTAGCGCGTCGCGAGCGCCCAGGCCGCGGCCTGGGAAACAAGGTGGTACCACGTGAGGTGTTGGCCTCTCGTCCTTGACCGGACGGGAGGCTTTTTGATTCTAGAT
>JAHCIP010000281.1 GCA_026129165.1 Anaerolineae bacterium | reverse complement strand
TTCTGGCCACCCTCGATGACAAACACGCGGTGCGGCCCGTTGCAGATAATCTCCTCGACGGCGGGCGCGTCCATGAAGGGCTGGAGGATGCCCAGGCGGAGCAGGCCGTCAAACAGGTGGCGCTCGGTGTCGTCGGGGTCGGGGAGAAGCTGGGAGTTGGTGGTGGCGGCGCGGCGCTGGTAGGCCGAGACATGCTCGTGGATGAGGGCGCGGATGCGGACTTCGTCCTCGGGGCCAGGGGTGAGCAACTGGCTCTCGCCCAACAGGCGACTGACAGCGGCCCTAACCTCTTCGCGCAGGACGCGCTCGACCGTTCGTTGACTGTTCAGTGGCAAGCCCTGCGTGCTCGCGGCCAGGCTCGTCGCCATGGGTGATCTCCCGTTCTAGTATGGCTAAATCGGTCCGTGATGCTGACTTGCCGCGCGCTCTCGACAACCAGCGCAGCCAGCCGCGCTCAGTCGGTTCTGGGGGCAGGACGATGCGCTGTCCGTGGATGCGGTCGGCCAGGTCCAGCAGGGCGCGGCTGGCGCGTCCTCGGCTGACGTGGATGAGCGGGCGCTGCTGGGCCAGGGCGTGCTGGACGGCGCGGTGGTCGTGGGGGATGACGGCAGCCGTCGGCGTGCGCAAGGCCCACTCGATCTCGGTACGGCTGTGGTGGTAGCGGTGGTCGTAGCGGTTGAGGACGAGGGCGACGCGCTGCGTGGGGAGGGCTAACTGCGTCTGCACCAGGTTCAGCGCCAGACGTCCATGCCAGAGGCTGACCAGGTCGGCCGCCGTCACCAGCAGAACCTGGTCGGCCAGGCCAAGCGCGGTCCGGTGCAGCCCAACCTCGCCGCCGAGCAGGTCCACCCCCACGTCGAGGACCACGTAGCGGTAGCGGCGCTGGAGCTCGCGGACCAGCCGTTCGCCAAACTGGACCGAGAGGCGTGGGCGCAACTCGGGTTTGGGGAGGCCGCACAGGACATGCGCACCGGGACTGCGGACGGCCAGGGGTTGCGTTTCCTGCTCGATCGCATAGTCCCACTCGCGTTGTGATTGGGGTTCAGCATGGGCGAGCATGTACAGGTTGTGGGTTGGGTCGGCGTCGAGATAGGCGGCGATGCTCGGCCCCGACAGGTCGGCGTCGACCAGGACGGTCGGGCCGACCGCGCCCAGGGCAGCCGCTAAGTTAATGGCAATCGTGGTGCGTCCTGGACTACCCTGCCCACTGGCAAGGGCGAGGACTGACCCCGTCTCGGCGTCGCCTACCACGGGAGGCGCTAGTTCGCTATCCTGGTCGTCTGGCTCGTCGTGGGTAACCACCGGGTGGCGCTCGCCCCGCGCGGCGCTCGCAAGCGCTTGCCGCACCGCCTCGGCGTTAGCCTCCAACGGCAGGACGACACCGGGCAGCGAGGCCCACGGTTCCTGCGCCGGGTCCGGCGCGAGGATGACCAGGGGGACGCGCGTTTGCTCGAGTTCGACGAGGACACCCCGCGACAGTCGGTGCAGGTCGAAGGCGACCAGGACGGCGTCGACGTGGCGATCCCGCACGCAGGCGAGCAACGGGTCGGCGGCCAGGCAGCGCTCGACAATCACGAACTCGCCGCTCTCGCCTAGCAAGGGCAAGAGGCGTTGTTCGCGCTCCGGGTCGCCCAGGCCGACGGCGATCCGCAGCCGGGCCAGGTCGGCCAGGCGTCGTGGTTCAACACGAGGTGTAGGGTCGTTAGAAGTCCCGTAATCGTTCGTCATGCGTTTCTGTCTAGGGCTGCGGGGGCAGCAACGCCACGTCCAGATCGCCGCTCCAGCGCGCCTGGGCCAAGCTCTGCGCCTCGGCCGGCGTGACCACCAGGCTCAACCACTTGGCCGCGCCTTGGGGGGTCGAACCGGTGGAGCCGTCTGTATTGACCGCTGCCAGCCGCTGCTCATAGCCAATGTCGTAGACCGTCGCGCGCGGTAGGACTACGCTGGTCCGCGCCTCGGGCTTGCCCTTGTTGAGAGTCACCAGGACCTGCACCTGGTCTCCATGTCGAAGGCGTCCACCCGCTGCCGTCTCAGGCACGATAGGGATGGTGAGGATCATCAGGTCGGCGGCCAGGACAGGCCGAGCCGACACCTGGGACCGCACGAGGAGTTGTTGCGCGTAGACCGGCGCCGCCAGCGGCTTGCCAATAAGGGCTGTCAACTCGTCGGCGGGGATAGCGGCTTGATAGATGGTGTCGTCCACCCGCACATGGGCCACCGTCAGGTCAGCAGGACTGAGCACGGCCATCGCCGGCAGGTCGCGCGTCGCCATCAGTACGCCACGCGAGTCGGACAGGGTGGTCCAGAAGGCGACCGAGCCGCCGATGGCGACGAGCATCAGGCAGACGCCGAAGACGGCGCGCAGGTCAATCCGACGCGGCGGGCGAAGCGCGCGGCTGGGGACAAGTGGGGGTGACGACAAAGCGGCCTCCATCAAGTATGGCAGTTAGCTGCGATGGTCAGTCGAGAGTCACGTCAGTTGGTCTGGTGACAGGGAGTAGGTGCGATGGGGAGGTAGAAGTGTCAGCCGTTGGGTCAGTGGTTGAGGGCGAAACGGCGTTCAGTCCAGGGCAGGATGAACGAGGGGGCGTGGACCGGCGTCACCAGCCAGGGAACGAGGGCGGGAATGTAAGACGCCGCACATGATACAGGAACGTCAATACTTTGTCATCAGGGTTTTACCCTAATCTTTGCTGGTTGACGCTAAAGATGAACAAAAATTCACGGCTGGAGGGAGCGGATATGGCTGGCCCAGGCGATGGCATCGCGGCGGGACTCCAGGCCCAGCTTGCGGCGCACCTGCTGGACATGCGTTTCCACGGTCTTGAGCGACACATGCAGGCGTTCAGCGATTTCAGTGTTAGTAAGCGCGTCCGCCATTAGCTTGAGGACCTCCGTCTCGCGGGCCGTCAGGGATTGGAGGGGCTTCTCGACCCGCTCTTGCCACGCTCGGATGCGTCGCAGTTGCTCTGGGGTATAGGTCTGCTCGCCACGGGCCACCCGACGAATAGCCTCAATGACCACGTCCAGGTCGACGCCTTTGACAAGATACCCCGCCGCCCCAGCAGCCCATGCCTGGGCCAGGTAGGTGTCCTGGTCGAAGGCAGTGAAGATCAAGACCGCCGTCTGTGGGCAGCTAGCCTTGATTTGCCGACAGGCCTCGATGCCATTCCCATCGGGAAACTCTACCCCAAGGACGGCCACGTCAGGCCCCTCTTGTCTGACTCGATCCAGAATGGCGCAGACGCGGCTCATCTCGGCGACAACGAGCAGGTCGCCCGCCTGGTCAAGTTCATGACGCAGACCACTTCTCACGATGGGATGATCATCTGCCAATAGCACGCGCACGGGCGGGGGCATCTGGTCTCCAATCTAGCTTCGAGTGGACGAGGTAGATCACGTGCTTTAGGGGCCAGAACAACACAACGAGAGAGGCACAAGCAGAGGGACTGTTATCCCCCCTTGTGCCTCTCTCGCTCTCCGACCATTACGTTCTATGTAATAAGACGTTGACGTGGCCTTCCGGTTACGTCCTCGATCTATCCCAGTTCAGGTCGCCTAGCATCCAGAGATAGCAGGTCACCAACGGGCCGGCTGATGTTCAACGGGAAGCCACGCCGTCCACTGTGGAACAGGCTGGTGACGTATCGTCGTGCTTCGGCGAGCGACCAGCGGAGGCCAGGTCGCCGACGCCGAAGGGGCAGGAGTCGTGCGGCAGAGTGTAGGCAGGCTTTTCTAGTCAGATGCTTGATCCGTGCAACCTTCCGAGGCTCATAAGCGAGAGTAAATCAGAGAGGGCTGTGGGCCTTCTATCGCTTCCACACTGGCGTGGGCGAGATAGTGGAGGTAGATATAACCTTATGATTGTCCGAAGGGAGGAGCATTCATCATGGCAGCGTTGCACGCAATTCCTCGCATCTCGACGACCCATAACGGCTCCAAGGTCATCCAGGCTCAGGACCGCTTCACCCGGCTCGGGGCCGCGGCCCCAGCCTTGGAGACGGGGATGAGCCTGCCCCATGTTCTTCGGGTAGAGCCCGGGCAGGGTGCCACTCTCCAGGTGAGCCACGACATCGCCAACCACAACGGCCAGCCCATCAACCGCGACCATGATCTTCCGTTCGCGCAGGTCGCTCACAAGACCGAGACGGACCAACACGGCATACGCCAGCAGTTCATGACGGTGGCTCAGCATCTGGCCACGATTGGGGCGCGCCATCCCGAGGAGCAGATCATCGGCTTCGTCAGTAACGGCAACGTCCTCACGAATCCCGGCTTCGTGGGCTGGCAAGAGAGGAAGGTCTACCACCTGCGCGACGAGCCGGTCTACCGGCGCTCGTACTCCGCCATCGTCGTCTGGAAGGATGGACGGGTGTCGGTCGAGGAGGTCTGGTTCGCGCGCGAGAACGGCCACGACGCCGTTCTGAAGAAGGCGGGCGAGATACCGCGCGACATCACGGCCGAGGTGGCGGCTGTCGAGAGCGGGCAACGCCTCATCCACGCGGGTCAGCCCATCCCCCTGGCCCAGTTCACGCAGGAGTGGTACGACACGCGCCACCTGGTGCGTTCCTTGCGGCTAGTCCTGGGCAAGGCTGTCCTGTTTGTCCCCAACGGCCAGCTCCAGGCGGGCCTGCTCCACAAGGCGTTCGGCCAGCCCGTCCAGATCCGGCTGGAGGCGCAGCCCGACGCGCAGACGACCCTCCCATTGAGCCTGGCTGGCTTGTGCCGCCTGGCCCGCACCGACCCCCACGCCCTCGACGCGGCCGAGGCGTTCCTGCACGAGCAGGGTCTGCTGGCCGCCGACGAGAGCCTGCACACGCCCGAGGTCCTGGTGCGCGTCGCCGAGACCATCGAGCAACGCTTCGACGAGGCGCTAGCCGCGGGCGGCTACCGGCTCGTTGATACCGACCGGCCGCTGGTGGAGGGCGAGGCGCGCTTCGTCAACGGCCACCTGGACATCTTCTTCCGCAAGGCCGTCTACCCGCACACCATCTTCGCCCGCTGGCCCGACGGTGGGTGGGGCTTCGTGGTCTTCCCAGGGCAGTCGGGCCGCAGCGGGACGACCCTGCCCCACGCCCAGGCCTTCCTGACCCAGCGCCTGGGCGTCCAGGACGCCATCCTGCTCGACAATGGGGGCGACACGCGGTTGTGGTATCGCGGGCAGTACCTGGTCCCATCGAGCGAAGGCCGCGAGGAGATCCGCGCCGTGCTGGCGGTGACGCTGCCAAAGGGCGCCTGGTGCGGCGACGCGGTGAGTGTGTTTTAGGCGTGGAGCGCCAGCCGTCGTGTGGGGGGCTAGCCCCCGCGTCAGCAGGCCGCCGTCGAGGGTCTCTACGTAAAGATCTCGACGGCGGCCTGCTCGTTACGACGGTTGAGTTGAAGGCGGGTCATTGGCTTAGTTCTGGCACCGTTCGTTTTGTGAACACCGCCAATGCGACCTCCCCTGTACGATGCACCTCTTTGACGACCCGAATCCCCTGTCTGTCCAACGCCCCCATCGCCCTGGCCGCCGCCTCTCGCACGGGCTCCTCAGGGTCACGCAACAGGTGGGCCAGGCGGCTGAGGAAGCTCTCCATTGCCGCCGCGCTACCCAACTTGCCCACTGCCTCGACCGCGGCCTCTCGCACGGGCTTTTCAGGGTCGCGCAGCAAGTCGATCACACCGCTGAGGATCGTCTCCGTCGCCGCCGCGCTGCCCAATCCTCCGACCGCCTTGACGGCGGCCTCTCGTACGTGCCTGTCACGGTTGCGCAACAGCTCGGCCAGACGGCTGAGGATCGTCTTCGTCGCCGCCGCGCTGCCCAATCCTCTCACGGCATTGACGGCGGCCCATTGCACTTGGCCGTCGGGGTTGCTCAGCAAGTCGGGCAGACGGCTGAGGAAGCTCTCCGTCGCCGCCGCGCTGCCCAATCCTCCCACCGCCTTGACGGCGGCCCATTGCACGTACCTGTTGTGGTCGCCGAGCAGGCTAGCCACCGCCTCGAGCAGGTGTGCCGGTCGTAGGGAACGCTTCTCACCCTTCGCCAGTCGATGGAGGCCGTTCCAACGAGGTGACAGCAGCCGACCGTTCACCTGGCCCAGCGACGGTAGTGCCCGCAACAGGCGATCGAAGGCTCGCTGAGTATTATCATAGAGAGCCTGCCACCAGAGGTCGAACGCCGCCGTCGTGATGCGGTCTATCTGGTCTTCCACCCATGCTTGCCGCGTCGTTGGTAGCTCGGGCAGGCACAGCGCCGCCACGGCCAACCGGTGCCGGAACACGTCGTCCCGTGCCTCGTTCGACAACAGGTCGAGCAGCGGGCGGGGGTCGGCTACCTGCCCCGCAAGCAGGGTGATCACCTCTTGCCAGCGGGCGTCCCAGGCCTTGTGGTCTACCAGGTCGCGCACGGTGCGCCGTCGGCTCCCCACCTCGATCTCGGTCTCCCAGCCTTCGCCACCCGGCGCGTTCACGAACCGCGCCAGCGCCGCCGCCGCCAGGTACTCGTGCAGCGTCAGGTGCAGGAAGAAGTAGCCTCGTTTGGCGTCGCCCCGCAACAGGCCGCTGGTCTGCACCAGGTCCGCCCGAATGGAGTTGGCCCAGGGAGCCGGAGCATCCCCGTAGCCCAATTCGCGCAAGGCGTCTTTCAGGGCTTTCGTCAGGGTCTGACCTGCAAACGTGAGGGAGGGTTCGGCGCCCGCGAACAGATGGAGAGCGACGTGCTCGACTACCGCCCGCTTCTCGTCCAGACTCGGCTCCTCTCCAGGGTAGTGGATCTCGACTCGCTTGCCCCTGGCGAGCAGCTTGTTCACCGCGTGGTCGTACAACTCGCCGCGCGTCGCAGGGAGCATTGCTCCCTGTCGGTCATCCACGACGAAGCAGATGATGGAGAGCAGCAGCGGGTTGGCGGCCAGGGGTCGCATGGTCGGCGTGCGGTTGAGCTGGTCCATCAGCGGCTGGGGCTGGAAGCGATCCGCGTGGTCGGCCGGAAAGGCGCGGATGAACGCGTCGCGCTGGGCGTCCTCCAACCCGTCCAGGGTGAAGACTGGGAAGTCGGGGCAGACGGCCTTGTGCTGCTCGTAGCTCACCGTGCGGCACGTCAGCACAGTGGGACACGCGGTGTGGGCGCGGAGAGCCGTCTGGAGCGCCTCGCGGAATCCCCGGACGCCGGCTAGCTCGTCCAGCCCGTCGAGCAGGAGCAGAACGTCACCGCGCCTGAGCCAGTCCCCCCACTGCGCGGCGCTCGGCGCAGGGGTAGCGGCCTGGTACTGGTGGGCCAGGTAGGCCGGCAGGTAGCCCAGTCTTTCGTCAACCTCGACAGCGGCCTCCCACTGCGTCAGCCGCACGCGCGCCGGCACGAGGCGCTTGCCCGCCAGCGTCCGGCTCCCCGTCGCCGCCTGCCAGGCCAGGGATTGGACCAGGGTACTCTTGCCGCTGCCGGGGGGCCCCAGGACGACGAAGCGGGGAATGGGAGAGGAGGGCGTCTGCTTACGAGGGTCTTTGGTCAGCTCCTGGAAGCGGGTGAAGACGTCGTCGAGGCCGACGCGCTGGTAGGTGACGCGCACCTGGCGCTGCGCCTCCTCCCAGCGGAGGATGTCCATCACCCGCAGCCCGGCCGGTCCGTCGTCCGCGTCGCGCTCGTGGCGTTCGCGCCGTCGTGCCTCGTCCTCGCGCGATAGATCCTCGGGCTTGACCTCGCGTAGCAGGGGCAGAGTCTGGTAGTGGGTCGCCAGCGGGACGGGGCGGTCGAGGATCGTCAGGTGCGCGCAGGCATCGCGCTCCTGCGTGGTGACGGCGTGGCGCGGGCCATACTCGTGGTAGAGCGTCTCGACGGCCTCCGCGAGCGTCGCCGCCTTGATAACCCACAGCCTCTGCGTGTCGGGGCTTAACATCCCAGGCGGCACGCCGTCCTGCTCGGCCGCGACGATGGCGACGCGCAGCAGGCCCGTGTCGGCGGCCTCGCGGGCGGCGG
>JAHCIP010000280.1 GCA_026129165.1 Anaerolineae bacterium | reverse complement strand
GAACCAGGAAGTGACAAGTGCTACTTTTGCGGCGGCAGGCTGACAAACGGGGTTTCGACGCTGCCCTTCGTCGTTGATGGGAGGGTGGTCATTATCAAGCAGGTGCCCGCGCAGATTTGCTCCCAGTGTGGTGAAGCCATCCTCGTCAGCGAGGTCGCGGTGGAGGTGGATCGCTTGTTGAAGCAGGCCCGCCAGGCCGGGTTTGAGGTCTCGATCTTGACCTACTCAGAGCACGACATGGCGCGTCAGGCTTTGGTATAATAGCTGGCCGAGACCTGCAAGGTGTTAGAGGGATAACCTGGGATGGATCGCCACCCGCTGAAGGAGCAGCGCTATGACCTTGCCCATTCCTCCGGGTGTGGCGGAGCGTCTCGGCTACTACGTCTACCTGTATATAGACCCGCGCACGTCTCGCCCATTCTACGTGGGCAAAGGGCAAGGCCAGCGCGTCCTGGCGCATCTGAGCGCCAGCGGCGAGTCGCGCAAGCTCCAGGTGCTTGAGGAACTGCGGCGAGAAGGCCGCGAGCCACGCATTGATATCCTGGCGCACGGTCTTCGCGATGAGGAGACAGCGCTGCGCATCGAGGCCGCCGTCATTGATGTGTTAGGGCTCGATGACCTGACCAACGTGGTACGGGGCTGGAGGAGTGTGGAACTGGGCCGTATTCCGTTGCGGGAGATCATCACCTATTACGCGGCGCAGCCCGTCGAAGTCACTGTACCTGCGCTCCTCATTCGTATCAACCAGTTGTATCGCCACACCATGACGGCTCAGGAGCTATATGAAGCGACGCGGGGTGTTTGGAAGCTAGGAGGCCGCCGGATGGGAGCGCGTTATGCGCTGGCTATCTTTGAGGGTGTGGTACGGGCGGTCTATGGCATAGACGAATGGCATCCGGCTGGCTCGACGCCCTATGAGACACGGGATGCACACGAGCTTATAAGTAGAGGTCGGTGGGAATTCGTGGGGCATAAAGCGCCAGAGCCGATCTGGTCTCAGTACGTTGATCGTTCCGTCGCTGCCTACTTCCGACGCGGTCAGCAAAGCCCCGTGGTCTACGTCAACTGTTAGTCGTGGATACCAGGCGCACGACGAGGAGGCGCTGTGAGTATAGCGATCCTGATGAAGCTGTTGCATGTCGGCGCGGCTTTCTGGTTCATCACCGGCCTGTTTGGCCGCAATCTCACCTTGATGCAGATGGGCAGGACAACCGATATTCGGGTCTTCCAGGGTCTCGTTCAACTGGCGGGTCGCTTCGAGAATGGAGCCGTCATTCCAGGCTCGCTGGCCGTCCTGGCCGTCGGCGTGTTGACCGCGTGGACGCAAGGGTGGCCTGGCGTAGGGCTGCTGCCGGCGGCCGGCTCGAACTGGCTATTCGTCTCGCTGGTCATCTACGTGACCCTCTTCCCCATCGTGCCCCTTATCTTCCTGCCGCGCGGCCGCGTCTTTGAAGCTGCGCTCCACGAGGCTGTCGCGGCTGGCGGTATCACGCCTAAGCTGACGGCGGCCCTCAATGACCGCGTCGTGGCGCTCGCCCACGCCTATGAGATGATTGCTGTCGCGGTCATTATCGCGCTGATGGTCACCAAGCCGTTCTGAGCCTGCCCTCCCTCCGTAATCCGTAGAGTAGGGTTCAACTCAGGAGACAAGCATGAAGATTTATGTGGTGTGTGATCTCGAGGGTGTCGCGGGCGTGATTGACCATCGGCAGCAGTGTGCCTGGGATTTAGCCAAAGACTGGTTCGGGCGCTATTACGAGCAGGCGCGGCGATTGGCAACGCTTGAACTCAATGCCCTGGTGGAAGGAGCGCTCGAGGGCGGTGCGACCGAAGTCGTGGCGTGGGATGGGCACGGCAACTTTCCAGGCGGGCTGGATGTCGAGTTGCTACATCCAGCCTGCAAGCTGGTGATGGGGGCCGGCGATGGCGGGCCGGAAGGGCTGGACAACAGCTTCGCCGCCCTGTTCCAGTGCGGCCTGCACGCCATGGCCGGTACAGAGAAGGCGGTGCTGGCGCACAGCTTCTGGGGCGCCATCGCGGGCTACTGGGTGAACGGGCAGCCGGTGGGCGAGATTTGGATGAACTGCTACACGGCCGGCCGCTACGGCGTGCCGTGTGTCTTCCTCAGTGGTGACCGGGCAGCGGCCGACGAAGCGCGAGCGCTGGTCCCCGACATCGAAGTCGCTGTCGTCAAGGAAGCGCTGTTGCCTCAGGCCGGCGGCCTCTCGGTTGTCCCCGCTATTTCACTGGCGCCCGCGGCCGCTCGCCAGGTGATTTACGCCAGCGCCAGGCGAGCGATGGCGAAGGTAGGCCAGATTGCCTCCTATCAGGTCGCGCCCCCCTACAAGCTGCGGGTCCAGTTTACCCAAGCGGAATATGCGGATCGTGTCGCAGGTCGTCCGGGGGCTGCCCGGACCGACGCGATGACAGTGGAGATGGAGGGCGCCGAGCAGCCCTGGCTTCTGATATAAGACTTCTGCTACTCAAACCCTTACCAAGGATGACGATGAACGCCCTAGACCCCCTGTTTGAGAACAATCGCCTCTGGGCGGCGGAGATGCAGGCCCAGGACCCCGACTTTTTCCAGCGACTATCCCAGCAGCAGTCGCCCGACTATCTGTGGATTGGGTGCTCGGACAGCCGCGTGCCGGCCAACCAGATCATCGGTCTGCTGCCGGGCGCGGTCTTCGTCCATCGCAACGTCGCCAACGTCGTCGTCCACACCGACCTCAATTGCCTGTCGGTGATGCAGTTCGCCGTGGATGCCCTCCGCGTCAAGCACATCATCGTCTGCGGGCATTATGGCTGTGGGGGCGTGCGGGCGGCCCTGCGCCACGACCGCCTGGGCTTGATAGACAACTGGCTGCGCCACGTGCGTGACGTGTACCAGAAGCACCAGGCCGCTCTAGACGCCATGGCCGACGAGCGCCAGCAGTGGGACCGCCTGTGTGAACTCAACGTCGTAGAACAGGTCGCCCACGTCTGCCAGACCACGATTGTCCAGGATGCCTGGGGGCGTGGGCAGGCACTGACGGTGCACGGCCTGATCTATGGACTCCAGGACGGACGCCTGCGGAGCTTGAACATCAGCATGAGCCAGCCCGATGATCTTGAGCCGGCCTATCAGATGGCAATCCACTAATCGCCTCATGCCTCTCAGGGAATTCTAAGCTTCGTCTCAGCCAATGCTTATCTGACTAGGGTAGACTGTCCCGTATTGTCAGGACACGAGAACCCTGGCCGGTCCTCAGCGAGCACGCCGTTAACGGCCACGTCTATAACGCGACGGAGATAATGAATGCTGCGACGATACTTTATGCTTGGGTTGGTGTTTGGGGTTCTGACGCTGTTGGCCTTCTTTGTCACGACCCTGTTGAGCGGTCCCGTCGGCTTCTTGTTTGGCAACGCGGCCGGTTTTGGCCCGTCGCGCAACGTCGCGCAGATCGCCGCCCTGCTGGCCGGCGCGGGCCTCCTGGTAGCGGCGGCCAGCGTAGCCGTCCCCACTGCCCTCCAACCCGCCGGGTGGGGGCGCAAACTGGTGTATGTTCTCCCCCTCTATCTCCTCGGCCTCACCCTCATGGGCATCCTGCTCAGCTTCTCAGGCATCGGTACGGTCGGCGAGGTCATTCCCAACCTGATGGGCTTTACCCTGGCGACCGTCTGGACCGCCGCCGCCGCCATCCTCAGCCTGATCGCGGTCGCTGTGGCGGCGAGCCGGGTGAAACTGAGCGATACAACACTGCGGACAGCCATACTCGCGCTGGGCGTCACCGCCGTGCCGATTCTCGTTGCGGGCCTGGCGATGCTGGTTAGCGTCGTCATCGTCTCGACCACGACGCCCAGCTTGCCCAACTTCGGCGGGCCAGGGGGCGCGGCGGGTGGACCCGGTGGAGCCGCTGCCGTCGGTAAAGCAACAACCCCCAGCGGCGAAGGCGCTTCAGCGGCCGCCAAAGCGACGGCGTCGGGGACAGGCGCTGGACAGGCTGGGGCGCCAGCCGGAGCACAGCCTGGAACCGCTGCGAAGGCCAGCGGGCAGGGCGTGGGTGGTGGCGAGGGCAGACCCCAGCAGGGGCCGGGTGGCCCAGGCGGCCCAGGCGGCGGGTTTGCCCAATTGGTTAACGTGTTTAAGATTGGCGGCGGGCTGACGGTGGTCCTGGCCCTGCTCGCGCTGGGGAGTACGTGGCTCGGTATTCGTGTCCTGCGCTCTCCAGCGCTAATGGCGCGCGCCCCCTCACCCTCCGCCGCCCCCGATGTTACGTTGGAGGCGGGGCGCGTCGTCTTTAGTGGGATCGCCCTGGCCGTTCTAACCGTCGGGGCGATGCAACTGGTCCCCGTGGCGCGCACCAACCCGCCAGCGCAGGGCGCAGTCCAGTGGGACTCGCCTCAGACCGAGGCCCTGGCAAAGCGAGCCTGCCTGGACTGTCACAGCAACCAGACCGAGTGGCCGTGGTATGCCAGCGTGGCGCCGGCATCCTGGCTCCTGGCCTCCCATGTCACGACGGCGCGCGCGCGTCTGAATCTCTCGGAGTTGGCTACCTTGCCCGCTTTCCGCAAGTCCCAGATTCCCAGTTCGATGGCGATGCGGATTCGCAACGGCACCATGCCGCCGTCCGACTACCTGATGATGCATCCCCAGGCGCGGCTGTCGGACGCGGAGAAGCAGCAATTGATCCAGGGGTTGCAGGCCAGTCTATCGCGCTAGTAGCCCGCCGCGCCTGACTCTCCCCATCGCCTCTGAAACGCCTGTCGCTTCAGAGGCGATGGTTGTTGACTGAATAGGTACGCGCTGGCCGGCGTTATCATAGATAAGACTGTCTTGATGGACCGCTCGACACAGGAGGGAAAGACCATGCTGAGTCTAGGGCATGTGATAGGCCGTGTCCTGCGCTATTGGCTACCAGGGGTGGTCGCGGCGACCATCCTGACCGGGCTGGTGTACGTGGCCTTGCAGCAGACGCTCCGCCTGGGGGCCAATGACCCTCAGATTCAGATGGCGGAGGATACAGCGGCGGCCCTGGCGGCCGGCGGGGAGGCGCGGACCCTTGTCCCGACGCAAGCCGTGGATATCGGGCGCAGCCTCGCGCCGTTCCTCATCGTCTTCGACCGGGATGGCCGCGTCGTCGCCTCGTCCGCGTCACTCGATGGGGCGACGCCAGCGCTGCCCGCCGGTGTCCTCGACGCGACGCGGCCGCGCGGCGAGAACCGGCTGACCTGGCAGCCTCGGCCTGGCGTCCGCCTCGCTACGGTGATTACCGTCGTCAACGGCGGGACGGGCGGCTATGTGCTGGCCGGCCGGTCACTGCGCGAGGTCGAAAGCCGCATAGACCTGCTCGGCCTCCAGGTGGGGCTGGCGTGGCTGGCGCTCGTCGTAGCGACACTGGTCGTATCGGTGATGGTGACGCTGCTGAGTGGGCTGCGCCAGCCCGCCCCCCTACCGTCGGCTTGACAGAGACATTTGACAGACAGGAGATAATGGCGTACAGTGGTAGATGCCGAATTCTACGACAGACTCCAGGAGGACTCGTATGAGCGATACGACCATGACGTCGACCCTTCAGCTTCCGACCGCTGAAGGGGTCAACCTGTTTGTGCGCCAGTGGCGGCCGGCGGGCGGCAAGCCAAAGGCAGCGGTCCTGGTAGTCCACGGCGCGGCGGAACACAGCGGCCGCTATGACCGCCTCGCCCGTTGCCTGACCGACGCCGGCTATGCAGTCTACGCGCCTGACCACCGCGGGCATGGGCAGACGGCGGGGACGCTCGACAAGGCGGGCTGGGCCGGACCCGACGGCTGGAACGGGATGCTGCACGACCTCAAGGCGCTGGCCGACCACATCCAGACCGAACATCCGGGCGCTCCTCTCTTCTTTTTAGGTCATAGTATGGGGTCAATGTTGGGGCAGCGCTATAGCCAACTCTGGGGGGATAGCCTGAAGGGGGTCATTCTCTCCGGTACAACAGGCGCCCTGCCCGGCGTGGCGGAAGCGCTGCCGATGGTGGAAGCGGCGGCGCAGGGCGCAGGCGCGGCCCAGCCCTCGGTCGCCTTCGGGCAGATGTTCGCCAGCTTCAATACGCCCTTCACGCCTCAGAAGACTGGCTTCGAGTGGCTTAGCCGCGACGAGGCCGAAGTCCAGAAGTATGTAGACGATCCGTGGTCCGGCTTCGCCTTTTCCAACCGGCTCGTCGCCGACTTCTTCAAGGGCGCTCTAGAGACCTGGCAGCCTGAGAACGAGGCCCGCATCCCCAAGCGCCTGCCCGTCCTGATCTTCGCCGGCGCGCTGGACCCGGTGGGCGGCGCGGGGGAGGGGGTGCGCGAGTTGGCGCGGCGCTACCAGGCGCTGGGCCTCCAGGATGTCCAGATGAAGCTGTATCCGGAAGGCCGCCACGAGATGCTCAACGAGACGAACCGCGACGAAGTCCAGCAGGACATCCTGCGTTGGCTCGACGCGCATCTCTAGCGAAACTTGACCGAAACACGCCTCTAAGATCTCTATCGATGGGCGCCACAGCCATCTCAGCTGTGGCGCCCATCGTGTTTGTGCCGCCCTACTGGACCTATCTCACTGGACCTATCTCTCAGAGCCAATTTTGGATAATTACACTGACAGGCAAAAAAACCCTCACAAACCCTTGACAAATCATGTACATTGTTGTATAATACTGACAGTCTAACGAGCTAACTCAGACAGGGAGACCTAGATGCGAGTACGAACCAATGCGGATTGGATAAGCGAGTTAAAGTCAAGCGGAACCTGCCAGGCGGGCGCCCTCGTTGATTTGCGCGGCCATCTGGCCCGTGCGACCGACTTCTATCTCCAGCGGCGGGAGAGTCACCTGCGCGGCCTGGATCAGACCGAACGCCGCCAACTGACTGAGGATATTGTCCAGGATGCGATGGTGCGGGTGCTGGCGCACCTCGACTCCTTCCGAGGCGAAAGCCGCTTTACCACCTGGGCTGGCAAGTTCGCCGTCCACGCCGCGGCGGCCGAGTTGCGCAGGGCACGCTGGCGCAATGTCTCGCTGGACGCGACCCCCGACGATGCTGAAGACGGCGAGTTGGGCCAGTTCCTGACCGAGTCGGGCCAGATGGGGCCAGACCGCCGCGCCGCCCAGGACCAGGCCTGGGACGCCGTGCGCGACGCGCTCCACAACGACTTGACCGTGCGCCAGCGGGAGGCCCTGATGGCGATTGTGGTGGATGGGCGGCCCGTGGCCGAGGTGGCTAACCGACTGTCTACCACCCAGAATGCCCTGTACAAACTGGTGTTCGATGCCCGCGCCCGCCTGCGCCGCGCCCTATCGGGGTCAGGCTGGTCGGTCAATGATATTCTGGACACGTTCGACCCAGCGTGCGCCACCTGCTAACGGTCAGCCGCGCCCCCTTCGCATACTGGTATCGAGTTCAAAACTCACTACGAGGAGGCCCTGTTTATGCTCAGCTCATTTGGTCACTTGCTCAAAGAATTCCGACTGTATCACGGATTGACCCAGAAGACTCTGGCCCAGGCGATTCATGTCAACGGTAGCTACATCGCCCGGCTGGAGCGCGACGAGCGCCGCCCGTCGCGCCGCGTGGTCACCAGTATGGCCCGCGCCATGCAACTCTCGGCGGACGATACGGACCGCCTGCTCGCCAGCGCCCAGCACCTGCCCGAAGGCGACCTGACGCGACTCATCGAGCAGTCCGGTGTGTCTCTGGCCCACCCGGCCATCCAGACGGTCGCCAACGCGCTTCAGGACCGCGACCTGGGGCCGAACTCGCGCGAGCAACTCGAAAACGAAGTCATTGCCTATGTCGGCTTCCGCTTGCAGCAACTCAAGCAGCAGGAGCAAGAACGCGTGACCCTGCGCGCCAACGGCCATCAGCGCGTCCCTGTGACAGAGTAGGGGCGCCCTTCCCTCGCGGCTCGCTGAGACTCTTGCGCTCAGCGGGCCGCAGGTCTTTTACCTCGCGCAC
>JAHCIP010000028.1 GCA_026129165.1 Anaerolineae bacterium | reverse complement strand
TTGACCTGACCCCCCTCGGCCTGAACCCGCGCCAGCAGGGTGCGCCAGCCCTCGATGACGGCCTGGGCCGGGTCGTGCGGCGTCGTCAGGGTCTTGTAGGTTTCCAGGCGGCCGGTGTCGGCGTCGCATAGGACAAAGTCGGTAAAGGTACCGCCAATGTCGAAGCCAAAACGGTAGCGCGCGAGGTTAAGCATGGTGATCTCCTTCGACCTCTACCCCGTAAACGTCGCGCGCCGCTTCGACGCTGACCACACCGTCGTCAATGTCTTTGAGCACGCGGTCGCGTTCCCTCTCCTTCGGGTCGCCAAAGCCGCCGCCGCCAGGGATTTGTAGGATACACTCGTCGCCGGGGCGGAAGTGGATGGGCGGGAAGCGCTCTATCTTCTCACCATTCAGGTAGACGGCGCCCGGTCGCCCCGGTTGCCCGCCCATGAGGCCAGGGGCGGGGTTCTTGAGCAGGTCGGGGCGGACTTGCAGGGTGATAGGCTTCTCAGCGACAGACTTGAGGACGTACTCGACGCCTGGACCGCCGCGCCGTCGTCCGGGGCCGCCGCTATCGGTAATCATCCGCTTGCGGAGCATAAGCACCGGCGAGCGGGCCTCCATCATCTCGGTGGGGGTGATGGTTGAGTTGTGGGGGTAAGCGGTGGGCAGCAAGCCATCCTGCGCTTGGGTCGCGCCTAGCCCGCCATGGGGCAGCACGTGGACGGCGAAGTTACCAAAGCGGCTATCATTGCCCACAAAGTGGAAGGGGAAGATGCCGCCCGCCGCGGCGATGGTCTCATCGGGCATGAGCGGCGTGAGAGCGCCAAAGATGAGGGGCGGGATATGCTTCATCACCTTGGCGCGGGCCTTGACCGGGGCCGGAAAGGTACAGTTGCAAATCGAGCCTTCGGGCGCGGTAATGGTGAGCGGACGCACCAGCCCGTCATTGTTGGGAACACGCGGCACGAGCATGCACTTGATAGGGTAAACGGCGGTGGCGTAGGTGATGTTGAAGGCGGCATTGATGGCTGAATGCCACTGCTGGGGCGAGCTACCAGCAAAGTCCATGCTTAGCTCGTCGCCCTTGATCTCAATCCGCATCTTGAGGGTAAACGGCTCCAGATAGCCGTCGGCGGTAACTTCGTAGGTAGAGACGCCGTCGGGCAGAGCGGCGATGGCCTTGCGGAGCGCGGCCTCGGAGCGGTCCAGGATGGTATTAGAGAGCAGGACGAGATCGTCCAGACCATAGTCGTCCATAAACTCTTGCAAGCGGCGGGCGGCGACACGGTGGGTGCCGACAATGGCGTGCAGGTCGCCGAGCACCATCTCCGGCACGCGGCAGTTGGCGCGGATAAAGGTATGTACCAATTCGTGCGGCTGGCCCTCGATGAAGAACTTGCAGGGCATCAGACGCGTGCCTTCCATAAACATGTCCTGCGCCTCAAGGTCGCCTAGGTGACCGCCCACATCGGAGACATGGGCAATCGTCCCCAGGAACGCCACGATTTTGCCCTGGCGAAAGACCGGGGTGATGACGTTGTAGTCAGGGAGATGGGTGCTGCCAATCCAGGGGTCGTTGGTGATGAGGACATCGCCGTCGCGCAGCGTCTCTTTGGGCAGCCAGTCGCGGAGGATCTCGCGGGCGGTGCGCGGCAACATCGTGCAGAACTGGGGCGGGCTAAACACAGCTTGCGTCAGGCCCCGCCCATCCTGATCCATCATAATACAGCCAAAGTCATGACTCTCGCCGACAATGGTGGAGAAAGAGGTACGGATCGTGGAGGTGTCCATCTCATCGGCGATGGCGATCAGGCGTTGCCACTGGATTTCGAGGGTAATGGGATCAATCGTGTCGGGCGCCAGGGGTCGGGTATCCATAGGGTCTCCAAAAAGTGTTGACTGTCGACAATCGTCAATGAGCAACATGATAACATGGCTGAAGGTGAGTGTCAAATTCAAGGCCGCATTTTTCTGTCATCAGTCGATTGTCGACAATTATTTGACATTCACCGCGACTGAGATACAATCAGCTTGTCTACTATGCTCCGGCTGGATTGCAAATCCGCCACGAGCGCCATGACAGTCCCTGTTATCTAAACTCACTAGGGCAAGGAGACACAACGCGTATGACAGACTTTCCCCAAAGCCGCTGGTGGTCGGATCGTGTCCGCCAGGTGCGCGCCACCTTCCCGCATCAAACATCGGTTCCCCAACCGGGCCTGATTACACTGTCGAGCGGTACGCCCGATTTTCCCACGCCGCCTCACGTCGTGGAAGCGGGGCGCAAGGCGTTAGCCGATGGTCACACGGCCTACACCCCCTGGGCCGGGATCATGCCTCTCCGCGAAGCCATCGCTGAGAAGATGGAACGGGTTAACGGGGTGAAGGTCAACCCAGGCAGCGAGGTCATTGTGACCACGGGCACGCAGGAGGCGCTGATTGCCATTCTGCTCGCCTTCCTGAACCCCGGCGAGGAAATGCTTATCGCCGCGCCCTTTTATGATGAGTATCGCCGCGACGCCTGGCTGGCGGGGGCGGACCTCGTCCCTGTTCCTACCTCGGCCCATAATAGTTATGAGCTAGACCCCGCCACTCTAGAGGCGCACATTGGCCCCAAGACGAAGGGCATCATCCTCGTCTCGCCCAACAACCCCACCGCTGCCGTCTTCCGCCCCGCAACGGTGAAGGCCATCGCTAAAATTGCCCAGGAACACGATCTGCTCGTGGTGTCCGACGAACTGTATGAGATGTTTGTCTACGACGACGCCACGGTGACCAGTATCGCCTCGCTACCAGGGATGAAAGAGCGCACCATTACCATCAATGGCTTCTCCAAGGGCTACTCGATGACGGGTTGGCGGGTAGGGTATATCGTGGCCGACGCGGGGTTAATTCAAGCGATCCTGCCCATCCACCACGGCCTGACCATCTGCGCCCCCGCCGTCTCGCAGTGGGCCGCGTTGGCCGCTATCACCGGCCCCCACGACTGGTTCGTCCCGGTGCTGGCCGAGTATGACCGCCGCCGCCGAACCTGGATGGCGGCGCTGGACAAGATGGGCCTGCCCTATGGCCGCCCGCGTGGCGCGTACTACATCCTCATCGACATCACTGGCGCCGGCCTCGACTCACCGACCTTTAGCCGCACGGTGCGCGACGAGGCCGGCGTCGTCATCGGCGGTGGGGGCGGCGCGGTTGACCCTAGCACACTGTACACCGTTCGCGGCGCGTTCACCTCGCCCCTAGACAAGCTTGAAGAGGGCCTGGCGCGCATGGCCCGCGTGGTCGAGCGGTTGCGCGAGAAGGCGCCGGTGGTCTCGTAGCCAGCGCCCTACGCTGCTATGTAGAAGGAACACAGCATGCCCTTGCGAGTCGGGATTATGGGTGCGGGCCAGGTGGCCCAGCGCCACGCCGAAGCCTACGCCCAGCTCAACGATGTCATCGTCACAGCCATTGCGGATGTTGACGCGAAGCGCGCCGAGGCTCTCGCCAAACCTAGTGGGGCGCGGGTGTACCCCAATTGGGAGGCCATGCTCGACGCCGACCTGGATGCCGTCAGTATCTGCCTGCCACACCACCTCCACCGCGGCTCGGCGACGGCCGCCGCACAGCGCGGTTGGCACATCCTGCTCGAAAAGCCCATCGCCAACACCCTGGCGGATGCCGACGCCATCCTCCAGGCGACGGGCCAGGCCGAGGTACGGCTGATGATCTCGTTTGTCCATCGCTTTCGCGAGGAGTGGCAGACGGCCAAGGGGATCATCGCTCGTGGTGAGCTAGGCACGCCGACGATGGCGCTGGATAATCTACTGTCACAGGGCGGGCGGTATGTTCCGGCCTGGGTGTGGCGGCGGGCTGAGGCGGGCGGCGGGGTGCTGATGTACGGCGGCATCCACGCCGTCGACCGCGTGCGCTGGCTTCTAGGCTCCGAGGTCACGCAGGTCTACGCCCAGGCGCGAACCTACTCCCAGACGACCGACTGCGAGGACGGGTTGACAGCCATCCTGACCTTTGCCAATGGCGCGACGGCGACGCTCTTCGAGAACTCGCCGGGCTATCGTGTCACGCCGCGCCACTGGGCGACAGAGGTGTTTGGCTCCGAGGGGATGCTCCGCGTCTGGACGCGCGAGTTTGTCGAGTTTAGCAGCGAGACGCGGGCCTACCGCGTGACTATCGAGCGCGACGACAACTTCTTGCGCCAGGCGGCGGAGTTCGTCGCCGCTATCCGTGAGGACCGCGACCCCAGCGTGACCGGCGAGGATGGCCGCGCTGCCCTCGCCGTTGCTCTGGCTATCTATCAGTCGGCGGAAGGGAGACGGGTGGTACAACTATCCGCCAATGCATAGTTCGTCGTGGGTGCTTCAGCACCGCTTGACATGCGGAGCGCTGAAGCGCCCACGGCGAACGCCGAGTTTAATAAAAAGCGCGGTGACGAACATGGTCACCGCGCTTTCGGCGTCTAGGCGGCGTGGACTAGACGGTAGCCTCCGCCTCAACCTGGGCCTCAATGCGCGTCAAGGGGCGGACAAAGCGCCCATCGCCGCGCGCGCCGACAATCTGCCCCTCGCGGAAGACAATCTTGCCATTGACAATGGTGGTGGTCACCTGGCCCTGCATCTCCCTCCCATCATAGAGACAATCGCAGTCACGGGCCTTGGTAAACAGCTTGGTGCGGTCAACGCGTACTACCGGGCGCGGGTCGTAGACGGTAATGTCGGCGTCTGCGCCCGCGACGAGAGCGCCCTTCTGAGGGTAAAGGTCAAACAGCCGGGCGCCGTTGGCGCTGATCAGGTCCACCGCTGTCTCAATTGACATTCGTCCCCGTAGCGCCTCGCTCATCATAAACGGCACGAGTTCCTCGATCCCTGGCGCGCCCGACGGCGCGGACCAGATGTCGTGGCGCGCGCGTTCCTTCTCCTCGACCGTAAATGGCGAATGATCGGTGGTGACCGATGTGATACTGCCATCCACCACCCCTTGCCAGAGCGCGTCAATGTCGGCCTGGCTGCGTAGGGGTGGACTGATCTTTGCATAGGGGCCGCAGCGGTCCATGTCGGCCTCGGTAAACAGCAGGTAGTGGGGACACGTCTCTGTCGTCACTGGCGCGCCGGCCTGCTGATAGCGGCGGATGATACTCAGCCCCGCCGCCGAACTGAGGTGGGCGATGTGAACCGGTTGGCGCAGGTCTTCAGCCACGGTGAGGGCCTGAGCAATCGCCAGCCCCTCGACCACGGGCGGGCGCGAGTCGACGTGCGCCCTGGCGTCCATACGGCCCTGCGCGCTGAGTTGGGCAATGTGGTATTCCAGGAGGTTGTTGTTCTCGGCGTGGACGGTGCAGCGCCGCCCGGTTTCCTTAACGAGCCGTAGGGCTGCGTAGAAGTCAGCCTCGTTGGGGAGGCACAGCCCTAGAAACTCATCGGCACGAAACGGCGGCGCGGCATGCATAAAAATCTTGTAGGCAATCGCGCCCTCCTCGGCCATGCCCATGACGTTCTCGCGCTGCAACGTGCCAGGCGCACCGTACAGACCGAAGTTGACATAGACATTGGCTTCGCCCAGCGCGCGGCGGGCGCGAAAAATCTCTGGCGTGGCGCAGCCAGGCTTGGAAATGGGCATCTCGAAGACAGTCGTGACTCCACCGGCAGCGGCGGCGCGCGTCTCGGTCGCGAAATCGCCCCGGTTCGGGTGGGCAGGGGCACGGCAGTGGAAATGGATGTCTATCGCGCCGGGCATCACCAGTTGATGGCTGACGTCAAGTGTCTGACGAGCCGACGGTAACGCGCCCGCCACGGCCATGATGGCAATGCGGCCGTCCTCGACCCCGATATCGGCGTCGAGGACGCCGATCGGCGTCACAGCTTTCCCGCCGACAAGGGCGAGGTCCAGCATAAGTACCCCTTTCTCAGTCCAATGCGGGCAGGCAGGCTGACAAAAAATCGGCAATCGGGAGACGAGGCTTGCGTTACCGAGGCCAAACCGGCTGACGCCTCGCCTCGCCTCGCCGCCAAGACTGCCGATTTTACTCTCCACGAACAACGACCCTAGACGAGGCGACGCCCGCCCACATACGTCATCTTGACGTTGGCGAGCGCCAACAGGTCGGCCAGCGGGTCGCCATCAACCACAATCACGTCGGCCAGCTTGCCCGCCACGAGCGTTCCTAGCTTAGCATCCAGCTTGTTAATCTGGGCGGCGACGCTCGTCGCGCTGCGTAGCGCCGCGTAGTTGTCGGGAACGACGCCCACCTTGACCATATGCTTTAGCTCCGGCCCGACCACGTTGTGGCCGACGACGGGGCTGCCGGCGTCCGTGCCAAAGGCGATGGTCACGCCCGCCTTCGCCGCCGCGACTAGACCGGCATAGCGGCGCGGGTCGCCAATCTGCCGCTGGCGCTCCTCGATTTTCCACTCTGGCACGCTGAACTTGCGTGCAATCTCAGGCTGGCTCTGCATGAGGATGGGCGCGAAGGTCGTGACGATGGGAATCTTCTTATCCAGCAGAATCTGGATTGTCTCCTCGCTCATGCTCCCGCCATGTTCGATACAGTCCACGCCAAAGCGGGCCACGCGGTTGATGCAGGCGTCATAGGTGGCATGAGCCGTGATGGGCAGGCCGTTGCGGTGTGACTCGTCAATAACCGCCTCTAGCTCAGCGTCGGTGAACTCGAGCCGGTCATGGCAGGCCATAATCTTGATGAGGTCGGCGCCACCTCGGACCTGCTCGCGCACGGCGCGGCGCATCTCATCCGGCCCGCTGGCCTCGCGGCAGCACCAGTAAGTATGTCCGCCCGTCTGAATAATCGCCTCGCCACAGATCAGCAGGCGCGGGCCCGGGAAGATACCCTGCTCGACGGCCTGCTTGGCGACAAAGTTGGTCTTGTTCATGCCCAGGTCGCGCACGGTGGTTACGCCAGCCCGGAGGCTGATGAGCATATTGCCCGCGCACTTGTAGGCGCTGATTTCAGGCGCGTCGTCCATCGACTGGCGCGCCAGGTCATGCACGCCGTCCCAGGCCAGGTGAGCGTGATTGTTGAACATGCCGGGCATAATGGTCGCGCCGGTGTCGATCACGGCCGCGTCGGTCTGCCCCAGGTCAGCGCGGCGACCCACGGCTTTGATCTTATCACCCGCGATTTCGACAAACCCATCCTCAATGCTTTCGTCACCCGCGCAGGTCAATACGCGTCCCAGGAGAACGGTGTGACCGGTGGGAATATCAAACATGGGCTTGATAATCTTCTGATAACGCCAGGCAGCTGGTTCGGGCATCGAGTCCTCCTTGATTCGGGTCCACTAAGCCAGTGTCTTAACCTCGACCCACCGCCGCTCGTCAGAGGACTGACGCACGGCGTCCAGAACAGCCTGGGTCTGCGCTCCGTCGCGGAAGGTCGCTCCCCAGCCGACACCTCGGCCTTCGCGGATGGCGTTGACCATCTCGCGGGCTTGATAGATAAAGGAACGGCTCCACACATTGGTGGACACACCGGGGGTATCGAGCAGCGGGTCGGGAACGGTTAGCTCGGCCGGCTGCGTATCGCCGGCCTGCATCCCCCACAGCCGGTCGTCGGCGTCAAGGATCAGGCTGCCCTTCTCGCCGTAAATCTCAATGCGCGTGCCTTTGTTAGGGCGGCAGATATAGCTGGCCTCAACGGTGACTCGCGCCCCACTCGCCAACTCACCCTGGAAAAAGTAGTAGTCGTCGGCGTCGACCACGCGTGGCTCGCCTGTCTGCGGGTCCGGGCGCTGCTTGATAAGGGTGTCCACACGACCGTCAACGGCGACCAGTTCACCCAACCACCAGCGCAACAAGTCTACATGATGCGAGCCAGCCGCGCCCAGCCCACCGCCCCCCTGCGCCTTGGAGAACCACCAGCCCCAGGGTTGCTGGGGGTCGGCGCGAGCATCGACAAAGGCTTGGAGGTTGACGTGGTAGACGCGACCAAGGTAGCCCTGGGCCAGTAACTCCCCCAGGCGGCGGCGCGTCGGGTTGAAGCGCAACTCGTGGTCGATCATGTGGACCACGCCCACCGCCTGAGCGCGCTGGTACATCTCCAGCGCCTCGCCCAGGTTGAGCGCCATGGGCTTCTCGCATAGCACATGGCAGCCGTGTTCGAGGGCGGCCAGGGTCATGGGGTGATGCAGGCTGACCGGCGTGACAATGGCGACCATGTCCATCTCGACCTGATCCAGCATGGCACGGTAGTCGTCAAAGGCATGGGGGATATTGTGCTCGCGAGAGGCCGCCTCGGCGCGCGCCAGGCGACCGCTACAGATGGCGACCACCTCCGCCCCCGGCGTGAAGTGGAAGCCCGGCACCATCGCTCGCACACCGAAGCCCGTTCCCAGGATGCCAATGCGGACGGTGTCTACCATCGTCCTAGCTCCTTGAGGGCGTCGCCCACGGCGGCCATATCCCTGAGGTTCGCCTCGGAGTAGTTGCGCGAGATGAGCACGCCGTGCGCCCCACCCTCGTAGGCCGCCACCACAGCATCCCGGGCGTCCTTGGGTGAGATGGCTTTGCCGCCAGGGCCGCTGGGCGCGCCGAGGCCAATGCCAGGGTAGACCTTGACCTTGCCGCCCGTGGCCTCGATGAGTTCCGCCGTTTTCTGGCGTATATAGTCAGGGCTAAAGCCAGCCATCGGTAACTCGGCTAGCGGGGCGATGTCCAGGCCGAGCAGTGTCGCCATGCCATCCACCACGGCTTCGGGCGAGGCGTCCTTGAGGATGGTCTGCTGCCAGCCACGGGCGAAGCGGGCGAAGCGCACCCCGGCTGGCACATCGTATAGCACGGGCTTGAGCCAGTCGGCGTAGCGCTGGAGGTCAGCCGCGTCGTACTGGGCGCGCAGATAGGGGTTGAAGGTGTTGATGACCTGCCAGATGCCGTAGCCCATCTCCAGCTTGGGGCTGATGAACTTCACCATACCGGCGATGCCGTAGTAGAAGTTCTCGTGGGCGTCCAGCCACATCTTCTCCCACTGGAAGACTTCGGGGTGGTGAAGTAGGACGCGCAGGAAGCTGATAAAGAAGCCGTCGCGGGGCTTGGCCCCCTTGCGGACATCGGCCAGCCACTCCTCGACCTTGCGATAGCCCTGGATAGCTCGCTGAGTGTCGATGCCGCGCCGCGCCGCCTCTTCCTGGAAGTAGCGGTCAAAGCCCGTCGTGGTGTCGCCACCTAGCAGGTCCATGAGCGGGCTCTGGCGCTCGATACCCCACAACAGGCCATCCAGAGTGTAGCTATTGAACCAGTCATCGAGGACGCTGTGCCACCAGGACTGGTAGGCAGGGTTCATGAGCGAGGGGCGCGTCGCCACGCGACCGCGATGGTCCACGTCGAGGAAGTTGTGCCAGCCAGGCTGCCAGATGTGGCGCACGGAGGATTGGGCTGTCTCGCAGTAGTAGGGATAGACCTTCATGCCCCGCGCGCGGGCGGCGGGAATAACATCCCCCAGGGTGTCGAAACCTTTGTACAACGGGTCGGGGGCTTCGAAACGAGGCACGGGCGAACCGACATAGTATTGCGGGTGGATTTTGTACATCGCCCCACCCTTGAGATAGTCTGGCTCGGCCGGGCCGTGATCGGGGTAGCCCTCGGTGGCGCGGCCCGCGTTACCTCGGCTCCAGGTCAGGGCCGAGATACACAGCGCGTTGACGCCACATTTTTCCTGGAGCCAGTCGAGGACCGGCTCCACGCCCTCATCCACAAAACTGATTGCGCCAATTTGCATCCCGACAAAGTCTTTCGGCATCATGCCTCCCGAAGAAAAAGAGTTGTAAGTCGCAAGTACTGAGCGCCGAGTGCTGAGATCAGAGAAAGCCAATGATGTTTCTACTCAGCGCTCAGCACTTTGTACTCAGCGCTTTTCTACGCTCGGCGGACTTTCTTGAGCGGCTCGTTGGTTTGGAGTTCGCGCCACACCCGACAGGCACGCTCTTCGGCGTCAATGAGGTGTTCGCGCAATTCCACCTCCGCCCGCGCCAAATCCCCCGCCGTGATGACATCCAGGATACGCTGGTGGCGGTCCTTGGGGCGATATGGATCATGCTCGTGGGTGGGCGTGGTTAGACCGATGAGCAGCCACGTCTGCAACCGCATACTGTCCCAGGTGGAGTATAGGCGCGAGTGATCGGCGACGCGACAGATCATCTCGTGGAACGACCAGTCAAGCTGGATGGTGCGGCTTGGCTCGCGGTCTGGCGCGGTGTTCTCGCCCAGTTGATCCACGATGGCTTGCATCGCGGCGAGGTCGTCGGCGGTAAAGTTCGGCAGAGCACGGCGTAGCGCCTCAATCTCGAGCAGCCGCCGCAGGCTATAGAGTTCCTCGATGTCCTTTTCCGTGAAGTCGATCACAAAGTAGCCCCGGCGCGGCAGGCTGGCGACGATGCCCTCCCGCTCTAGTGACACCAGAGCCTCGCGCACGGGCGCGCGGCTCACGCCTAACTGCTCGGCAATAGTGGCTTCAACCAGGCGCGCGCCTGGCTTGAATAACCCGTTCAAGATAGCGTCGCACACCTGGCGTTTGATGTGATCACGTAAGTTGACAACGTTCAATGTTTCTAGCTGTGGTTGATCGGTACGCATGCGTCTAGGCGCCCCCTTTAACTGTCGATTGGCAACTGTCGACCAAAGTCTGCTAACAGTGTAATAGTGGCCCGCAAAGCCGTCAAGTCATTTAAGTCACTCACCAACGTCGACCCCATACCATTGCCTGGCAAAGGCCGGCGTGATATAGCCACTTTCGAGGTCGGCCCTTACCCGTTCTGGCTCGCGGAGGCGTGGATCGCCAAAGCCGCCGGCGCCAGGTAGATGGAACTCGATGGTGTCGCCGGGATTGAATTGGATGGGCGGGAACCGGGTAATCTTCTCGCCATTCAGGTAAACCTCGCCGACCTTGCCCGGTTGACCGCCGTTGAGACCGGGGGGGTTAAAAATCATCTTGTCGGGGCGCAGGGTCAGGGTCATCGGGTTTTTAGCGATCGATTGGACGGTGATAATTTGCCCTGGCCCGCCGCGCCGCCGTCCCGCGCCACACGAGTCGGGGCGGTACTCCTTGCGCCACATGAGGACCGGGGCCTCGCTCTCCATGATCTCGGTAGGCGTCACCGTTGAGTTGTGGGGGAACGCGACGGGGATCATGCCGTCCAGGTCGCGCATCGCCCCGCGACCGCCGTGGGGTAGGATGTGGACCTTGAAGCGGCCATAGCCGTCTTCCGTGCCAGAGAAGTGGAATGGCCAGATGGACCCAGCCCCGGCCTGAGCATGCTCGCCTAGCACTGACCACAGCGCGCCAAACAGCACCTGATTGATATTGTTGGTGTTCTTGGCGCGGGCCTTGACGGGCGATGGGTAGGTACAGTTGAGAATACAGCCCTCGGGGGCGCTCACGTGGACCGGGCGAAAGAGACCCTCGTTGTTGGGGATACGCGAGGCGAGGGCGCACTTGAAGGGGTACAGGGTCGAGGCGAAGGTTGTGTTGTAGACACAGTTAATGGCTGCCTTACGCGTCTGCGGCGATGTGCCACTATAGTCCACATAGATATCCGAGCCGCGAATCTCAACCGTGGCGTGGAGATGAACTGGGTCGATATAGCCATCAATGTCGAGGCCAAATTCGTACTTGCCATCGGGTAGGGCTTCAATCGCCTTCCGCATGGCCGTCTCGGAACGGGTGTGGATCTCGTCCGCTAGATCGACCAGGTCATCGAGGTCGTAATCCTCAAGGAACTCCTGGAGCCGCCTGGCGCCAATCCAATGCGTGCCGATAATGGCATGCAGGTCGCCCAGGACCATCTCCGGTACGCGGCAGTTGTTGCCGATAATCTCTTCCAGCAGCGCGTTAGGCTTGCCTGCCTCAAACAGCTTGCAGGGGGTGAGGCGTAGCCCCTCGGTGAATACATCGGTGGCTTCGATGTCGCCAATATGCCCCCCCACGTCCGCCAGATGGGCGACCGTGCCCATAAAACCGACCACTTTGCCTTTGTAGAAGGTCGGTGTGACCACGACATAGTCGGGCAGGTGGCCCGTGCCAAACCAGGGGTCGTTGGTGATGAGAACGTCGCCCTCTTGGAGGGTGTGGACAGGAAACCGCTCGAACATAATGCGCGCCGTGCGCGGTAGGATCACGCAGAAGTTGGGCGGGCTAAACGACGACTGGCACAGGGATAATCCATCCTGGTCCAGCAAGATACACGCGAAGTCGCGGCTCTCGCCCACAATCGTCGAGAACGAAGTACGCACAGTGGCGTTGTCGATCTCGTCCATAATCGCAATCAGGCGTTGCCACTGAATCTCAAGGGCAATTGGGTCCATTAGGTCTCCCCACCACGGAAACATTCTGGACATAGTATATCACACTCCTGCCGATTGTCAATTGTCGACAATTTACTTGACAGCCAGCGCGGGGTTTGATATACTGCTGGCGCAGTCGTGATTCAATGTCTTCTAAACCGTCGCTTTTCTTTATCTGCGAGTACCCATGACACACTACCGCTTTGGCTTCGACATCGGCGGCACGTTTACGGACTTTGTTCTAACCGAGGACGAGACGGGTCGCATCGAGACTCACAAGACCCTGACAACGCCGGCGACGCCCGCCGACGCCGTGATGGAAGGCTGGCGCGCCCTGCTGGAGCGTGTTCAGGCCAGCGGTGGCGACATCGCCACGGCTATCCACGGCACCACGCTTATCACCAACGCGCTCATCGAGCGCAAGGGCGCCAGGACGGCCCTGCTGACGACCAAGGGCTTCCGCGACATCCTGGAGATGGCGAAAGAGATGCGCTACGACATCTACGACCTGCTCCTGGTGCTGCCGGAGCCGCTTGCCCCGCGCCACCTGCGGCTCGAAGTCCGCGAGCGCCTCAACGGTCGGGGCGAGGTCGTAGTTCCGCTGGCCACAGCCGAGCTAGATGGCTTGCAGCAGACCCTGGCCCAGCAAGGGGTCGAGGCTGTCGCGGTGTGCTTCCTTCACGCCTTCCAGAACCCGGTTCACGAGCAAGCCGTCCGCGCCTGGCTGCGCGAGCAGTTGCCCCAGGTCAGCGTCTCGATTTCCAGCGAAGTCGCGCCCGAAATCCGCGAGTACGAGCGCATGTCGACCACCGTCTGCAACGCCTATGTCCAGCCCCTCACCGAGCGCTACATTCGCGGGTTGACGCAGGAGTTGGCGGCGGGCGGCTTTGGCCACCAGCTGTACCTGATGAACTCCAGTGGCGGCATCGTGGACGCTGACACAGCGGCGCGCTTCCCGGTGCGTCTGGTGGAGTCAGGGCCAGCGGCGGGCGTGCTGGTCAGCGTCTACTTTGGCGAACTCATGGGCGAGCCCAACCTGGTGAGCTTCGACATGGGCGGCACGACGGCCAAGATTTGCCTGATTAAGAACGGCCAGCCGACCAAGGCCAACACGTTCGAGATTGCCCGCGTCCACCGCTTCAAGCGCGGCAGCGGTCTGCCTATCCGCGTCCCGACCATCGAACTCATCGAGATTGGCGCGGGCGGCGGCTCCATCGCTCGCGTCAACGAATTGGGCTTGCTCAAGGTCGGCCCCGACTCGGCGGGCGCGGCTCCCGGCCCGGCCTGCTACGGCTTTGGCGGCGAGAACCCCACTGTCACCGACGCCGATGCCCTGCTCGGTTACCTCAACCCCGACTACTTCCTCGGTGGGCGCATGAAGCTGGACCGGGCGGCGGCGGAAGCGGCGATGCAACGCGTCGCCAAGCCACTGAACATGACACCGGTCGAGGCGGCCCACGGCATCTACCAGGTCGTCAACGAGAATATGATCTCGGCTACCCGCGTCCATGTGGCCGAGCGCGGTGGGGACACGCGGCGATTGCGGCTGATAGCCTTCGGCGGCGCGGGTCCGGTCCACGCCCACGAAATCGCTCGCGCCCTCAAGATGCCAGGCTATATCCTGCCCACCGGCGCCGGGGTTGCCAGCGCCCTCGGCTTTCTGACCGCGCCCGCCGCCTTCGACTTTGCCCGTACCTTTGTGTCGCGGGTGACACCCGACACCCTGGCGCGGCTGGATCAGGTGTATGGCGAGCTTGAAGCCGAGGGCCGCGCCACCCTGGCGGCGGCCGGAGTGCCTGAGGCCGCGATGCACTTCACGCGCTACGCCGACCTGCGACATGTGGGCCAGGGACACGAAATCACCGTGCCGCTGCCAGAGGGCAAGCTGGCGGATGTGTCCATCGACGCCGAGCTTAAGCCCGCCTTCTACGAGGTCTACGAGAGCATCTATGGTCACGCCCACCGTCATCTCGACCTGGAAATCATGACCTGCCGCCTGACGGCTAGCGGCCCGCGCCCCAACATCCAACTGGCCCAAGTCGAGAACGAGCCAGGCTCCGTCGAGGCAGCGCTCAAAGGCCACCGCCCGGCGTACTTCGCCGCCTTGGGGGGCTTTGTCGAGACACCGGTCTATGACCGCTATGCTCTCCGCGCTGGCGCAACCTTCGAGGGTCCGGCGATTGTCGAGGAACGCGACTCGACCGCCGTTGTCGGCCCCAATGCGACAGCGACCATTGACCAATACCTGAACCTGGTCGTGACGCTGCATTATTAGTGCTGAGTGCGGAGGACGGCCAAGCTATGCCCCAGCTGCTTCACATTACCGAGGACGAATTCGCCGCGCGACGCGACCGTGTCCGCGCCGAACTTGCACGGCGGGGGCTGGCGGCCCTGGTGCTGTTTGGCGCGTTGCGCAACTTCTATTTAACCGGCTTTGCCCATAGTTCGACCGAGCGCCCCATTGCGCTAATTATCCCGGTCGAGGGTGAGGTCGCCGCCCTGGTCCCACTTTTGGAAGAGGAGCATGTCCAACAGCGGGCGCCAGCCATCAAGCGACTCCAGGTTTACCCAGAATACCCCGACCTCAAACACCCTATGGTCTGGCTAGTTGACCTACTCACCGCCATGGCGCTGGCTGACAAACCACTGGGCATCGACAGCGATGGCTACGGGGGCGCGTATGGCTATCGTGGCCCCAGCCTCAGTTCGTTGCTTCCTCAAGGGCGTCTGGAAAACCTGCGCGAGTGGCTGGACGAGTTACGCCATTTTAAATCGCCGGCCGAAATCGAGTTGATCCGCGCCTGTGTGCCGTTAGGTAACCTGGTGGTACGGATGATCCAGGAGCGGGTGCGGCCGGGCGTCAATGAAATCGCGTTGAGCCTCCAGTGCATGGCTGATGCGAGCGTTGAAGCCATGCGGCAACTCGGCCCAGAATTTCGCGGCTATGACAATGGCAGCATTCCCGTGCGTGGTGGGTTTGTGGGGTGGCCTCAAGACGGCTCTGCCCCATCCTATTGACGACGCCACGCCGCTGCAAAGGGGCGATGTCCTCATCCCGTGGGGCAGTGGGCAACTAGGCGGCTACCATAGCGAGCTTGAGCGCACGATGATCCTGGGGCGACCAACCGATGCCCAGCGCACTTTCTTCGGGCATATGCTCGAAGTGCAGCAAATCGCCCTCGATGCCATCCAGCCCGGCATCCCCTGTAGCGAGGTCAACAACAAGGTCCGCGCCTATCTCCGGCAGCACGACCTGGAACCCTATGTGCGCCACCACAGTGGGCATGGCCTGGGCATGGAAATCCACGAGGCGCCCTTCCTCGACTCTGGTGATCACACTCTCTTGCAGCCAGGCATGGCCTTTAGCTGTGAGCCAGGCTTGTACGTCCCCGGCTTGGGGGGCTTCCGTCACTCTGAAACCGTCGTCGTCACCCAGACAGGCCGCGAGATATTGACGAACTATCCGCGTGATTTGGAGAGCTTGACTATTCTATGACCATCGACTACAACCGCTACTACCGACACGATGAACTGACCGCCCACTTGCATACGCTGGCGGAAGCGTATCCCCACTTGGCGCGGCTGTCGTCCATTGGCCAAAGCCACCACGGACGCGACCTGTGGTGCATGACCATCACCAATTTCGCCACCGGCGCGCCTGAAAACAAACCGGCGTTCTACATCGACGGCAACAATCACGGGCGCGAGGTGGTCACCTCGGCGGTGGCCTTCTTCACCATCGGTTATGTCCTGGAACGCTACGGTCACGACCCCTTTGTTACCGAGTTGGTGGACACGCGCACGCTGTATATCCTGCCGCGCGTCAACCCGGACGGCGCCGAGATTAGCCTGACCACGCCCTACGATGTGCTGGGCAACGGGCATTACCTTCCCTGGGATGAGCAGCCGAAAGGGCTGCATATCTCGGATCTCGACGAGGATGGCCGCATTCTCCAGATGCGCATCCCCGATCCGAAGGGCGAGTGGCAAGTGTCGGAGATCGAGCCGCGCCTGCTGGTGCTGCGCGGGCCAGGCGATTTGGGGGGGGCCTACTACCGGCTGTTGCCCGAAGGGGTATTCCGCGATTGGGATGGCGTCACCCAGCCGATTATGAAGGCGCGGCACGGCAACCTCAATCGCCAGTTCCCCGTCAACTGGGCACCTGAGTATGGTGAGTATGGCGCGGGCGAGCTACCACTCAACGAGCCGGAAGCGGCCGCGATGGCGCGCTTTGTCCTGGACCATCCCAACATCACCGGCCTCCAGGCCTACCACAGCCACAGCGGCGTCATCTTGCGCGTGTCATCGCACCGCCGTGACCACGAACTTGACCCGCTGGATGTGCAACTCTTCAAGACACTGGGCCGCATGGGGACCGAACTCACCGGCTACCCCGTCATCTCGATCTACGAAGACTTTACCGAACTCGCCAGCAAGCCACGGCACGGCGGCTTTGGCGAGTGGGTCTACGAACACCTGGGCATCGTGTCGTTTGCCACCGAGTTGTGGGACGTTGAGACCGAGATGGGCATCCGCAAGCCGCAGTTTTTCCCCAACCGCCCGCGTAGCGAGGAGGAACTCAAGCTCCACCTGGCCTGGGCCGACGAGCACGCGCCCGGTTCCTATGTGGACTGGTACCCCATTGACCACCCGCAGCTTGGCCGCGTTGAACTCGGCGGCTGGCAGCCCATGTACCTGCAAATCAACCCGCCGCCCGCCTACCTCCACACCCTCTACGAACCCAACGCCCTGTTTACCCTACGCCACGCGGCGGCCTCGCCCCTGGTGCGCGTTAGCCGCGTCGAGGCCGAACGCATCGCCGACGATCTGTATAAGCTGTCCGCCGTCGTCGAAAACCAGGGTTATCTGCCCACCAACCTGACGCAGCGCGCCCTCAGCATCGACATCGCCCAGCCCGTCACGGTCCAGGTTCAGGCGGACGGTGACGTAGAGTTCATCCTGGGCAAGGCTGAGACAAGCATTGGTCATCTCGGCGGGCGCGTTGAGCGCACCATGCCCTACGATGCCTGGCGGCGGCCCTGGCGCGAGCAGGCGCGGCTGATCGAGTGGATGATCCGCGCTCCGGCTGGCACGACCCTGACTGTCGAGGCCGCCTCGGAGAAGGGCGGGCGTCACTCGGCGATGACGCTACTAGCCTGAATATGTGGTCCCCTCTCCCATAGGGAGAGAGAAGGCAGAGGGAGCGCAGCATGAAAATCTATATTACCACCGACCTGGAAGGGGTGAGCGGCGTGGTTCACCCGGAGCATACAGCCTGGGATGGGCGGCGGCACCATGAGGCGCGGCGGTGGATGACCGAGGATGTCAACGCGGCGGTGGACGCGGCGGTGGAGATGGGCGCGACGGAAGTCCTGGTGTGCGACGGCCACAGCAGCTCGCGCAATATCATCATCAGCGACCTCCATCCTGCCGCGACGCTCATCTTTGGCCGGTCGGGGCGTCGCCTGGGCCAGATGGAGGGCCTTGACGAGAGTTTCGATGCCGTGTTCCAGATTGGTTACCACGCCCGCGTCGGGACGCCCAGCACCCTCAACCATACCACCAACAGCGGCGTGCTGACCGCCTCCACCATCAACGGGCGTCCCGTCGGCGAGCTAGACATGAATGCCGTCATTGCCGGCGAGTTTGGCGTGCCGGTGGCGATGGCGTCGGGCGACTCGGCAGCCATGGCCGAGATGCAGGAGCTTTGCCCCTGGGTCGAGACGGCGGTGGTTAAGTGGCCTGTCGGCATGTACGCCGCCAAAGTCCTCTCCCCCGCCAGGGAGCAACAGTTGATTCGCGAGGCGGTGCAACGCGCCCTGCGACGTCTGCCGGAGATGAAAACCGTCACCGTCGAGCGACCGACCACGCTGGAGTTGACCTTTAAGGATACCGCCCTGGCCGACGCCGCCTATCTCATGCCCGGCACCGTTCGTACCTCCCACTATGCCGTCGCCTTTACCGGCGCCGACATCTTCGAGGCCTATCGGGCGCACTTCGTGATGATTGCCCTGGCCGCGCGGGAGCAATGGCACACCGTGGCGTGATGACGGATGACTAAAGATTAATGCTTGAAGACGCAGAGGGCGCATGAAAATCACGTCTGTGAAGGCGACGCTCATCGCCATCCCACGCGCTGACACCCTGACCACATCGTATGGGACGCGCACGACGGCCACGACGGTCTTGGTCCAGATATTCACGCACGAGGGTCTGGTGGGCATCGGTCAGGCGTCGGTGGACGGGCCATACTACGGCGAGAGCGCGGCGGGGATGCTGGCTAACATTCGCGCCCATGTCGCGCCCGCTGTCGTCGGCGAGAACCCGCTCAACCTGGAGTACCTCATTGGTAAGATCCACAAGGCCTTGCCCCACCACTACGCTTCGCACGCCGGGGTGGAACTGGCCCTCTGGGACTTGAAGGGGAAGGCGTTAGGCGTGCCTGTGTATCAGCTTCTCGGCGGCAAGGTGCGTGACGGCGTCGCTATCATGGGCTTTGTGCGTCACGCCGTACCGGGCCAGATGGCCGAGGCGGCCCATGAGGCGTTGGCGGAGCAGCCCTATCCGGTGCTGAAGATGAAGATCGGGTTGGACCCGCAGGAGGACGTGGCGCGCTATCGCGCTGTCGCCGAGGCCGTCGCCGGTCGCGCTGTCATCCAGGTGGATGGCAACGTCGGCTATACCCTCGGCCAGGCCGTCCCCGCCTTGACCGCTATGGAGCGCATCGGGTCCCTCGGCGCTGTCGAGCAACCCGCCGCGCGTCTCCACGACCTGGCTGAACTGGCGCGCCGCCTCGTCACGCCCATCATGGCCGATGAGGCCATCTACCCCATCCAGGATGCCATTGACATCGTCCGCACCGGCGCCGCTCAGATCGCCCTGATGAAGATCACCAAACACGGCGGCATCCTCGCCGTCCAGAAGATCGCCCACATCTTCGAGGCGGCGGGGCTGAGCCTGTCGGTCGCCATCTACTACGACCTCATCGGGGTAGCGGCGGCGCACATCGCCGCGGCCACGCCGTGTGTGACCTGGCCCTCGCCCCACACCTATCTGGCCGATACCATCCTGACCGAACCGTTCGAGCCGCAGGGCTTGCTCCTCCGCGTCCCCGACGGCCCTGGCTTCGGGGTCCAACTCGATCCTTACAAGGTCGAGAAGTACACCCTGGCGAGTTAACGCGGAGTTCAGTCACTCGTCATCAGTCATACTCAGGCCGTAAGCCTCACGGGCGCCGCCGGGGGTGATATAGCCGAGAGCGAGGTCTTGCAGGATACGCTCCCGCTCGCGGGCGGCGACGGGGCCGAAACCCGCCCCGCCCGGCATGAGCAATTCAAGCTCGTCGCCCGGGTTAAACTGGATGGGCGGGAAACGGGTCACGAGGTGGCCGTTGAGGTAGACCTCGCCCAGCTTGCCGGGCTGACCACCATCCAGGCCAGGCGGCGCGCACACAATCTTGTCAGGGATGAGGCTGAGGGTCATGGGGTTCTGGCCGATGTGGCGCAGGGTGATGACCTGACCGATACCGCCGCGCCGCCGCCCCGCGCCCGCCGAGTCGGGGCGCATCTCTTTACGGTCAAACAGGATGGGGGCCCGTAGCTCCATGACCTCACACGGCGTAACAGTACTATTGTGGGGGAAGGCGATGGGGGGCAGACCGTCAAGCTCACGTGTCGCGCCACGCCCGCCGTGCGGCAGCATGTCCACCAGAAACTTGCCGTAGCCGGGTTCCGTCCCTGAGAGGGTAAACGGCCAGATGGAGCCGCTACCGGCCTGGGCCCGCTCGCCAAAGATGGGCCATAACACGCCAAAGAGTACCTGGTTCATGTTGTTGGTGGTCTTGGCGCGGGCCTTGACGGGGTGCGGGAAGGTTGTGTTGAGGATGCATCCCTCCGGTGCGTAAACATGGATAGGGCGGAATAAGCCCTCGTTGTTGGGGATACCAGGGACCAGAGCGCACTTGAAGGGGAAGATGGTCGAGGCGTAGGTGGTGTTGTAGACGCAGTTGATGGACCCCTTGCGCGTTTGGGGCGAGGTGCCGCTATAGTCGACGTACACGTCGGAGCCGCGCACCTCGATCCTGGCGTGCAGGTGGACAATATCGATATAGCCGTCGATGTCCAGGCCAAACTCGTAGACGCCGTCGGGCAAGGCGGCAATTTTCTGGCGCATGAGAGTTTCCGAACGACCATGGATCTCCGCCGCCAGCGTGCGCAGATCGGGCAGGTCATATTCGTCCAGGAACTCGCGCAGGCGTTGCGCGCCGACGCGGTGGGTGCCAATCATGGCGCGCAGGTCGCCTAACACCATCTCCGGCACGCGGCAGTTGGCGCCGATAATGTCCCAGATGACCTGATTGGGTACGCCCGCCTCGTACAACTTGCAGGGTGGGAGGCGCAGACCCTCCATGAACACATCGTAGGCTTCGATGTCACCCGCGTGGCCGCCGACGTCCGAGACATGGGCGATACTGCCAATAAAGGCGATGACCTGGCCACGGTGAAACACCGGGCTAATCATGACATAGTCGGGCAAGTGGCCCGTGCCAATCCAGGCGTCGTTGGTCGCCAGGACATCGCCCTCGCAGAGGGTCTCGACGGGGAAATGGCTCAAGAGTGTCTTGGCGGTACGCGGCAGCACTACACAGAAGTTAGGCGGGCTAAAGCTGGACTGGCACAGGGATGCGCCGCGCTCGTCGGTCAGGATATAGCCAAAGTCGCGGCTCTCGCCGACGATAGTCGAAAACGAGGTACGGACAATCATGTTGTCGATCTCGTTCATAATCGAGATCAACCGCTCCCACAAAATCTCCAATGTGATAGCATCCAGCGCGCCAAAGGTGGGTGGGGCCACAATCACAACTCCTTTCCAACATGCCAGACCGCAATTCGCCTGTTACGCCCGGCGAATTGCGGTCTGGCTGCCAAGGGGATGGCATGGGCCAGGCTTACTCTACCTTAGCTTGTCCCATCCACAGGAAACCATCTGGCCCCATCTCAAACTTGACCCGCTTGGACATGCCGATGGCGTCCTTCATGAGATAGAGATAGATGTGAGGTAAGTCCTCATTGATGAGTTCCTGAACACGGATGTATTGTTTCGTTCGCTCCTCGGGGTTCATATTCTGGGCGGCGGCCAGGATCAGCTTGTCGGCCTCGGCGTTCTGCCAACCCGAGCGTTGCTTCTGGCCTGGCTCAAACTCCTTGACCGTAATCCAGGGATCGAAGAATGAGTTGCCCAGCGCATCCATGTACAACTCGGCTGTCTTGTTAGGAACATAGATTTTCTCACGGAAGGTGGTCAAATCCATGAACTGGAAGTCGATGTTCAGCCCAATATCCTTGAGCATGGCGGCGACCGCCTCAGCGACTTCCTTCTCGTAGAGAAACGCCGGCGCGGCGTGGAAGGTGAGCGGCTCGCCCTTATAGGTTGACTGAGCCAGTAGCTTCTTAGCCTCGACAGGATCATACTTGCCAAGCTGGTTGAAGAACTTATCGCTCCAGCCCAAGGTCGGCGGGGTGATACGGCTCATCGTGGGGACCCCCATGCCGTTGATGAGCTTGATAATCGCGGCGCGGTCAATAGCGAGGTTGATGGCTTTGCGCACCAGTGGGTCGCTCGTGGGTCCCTTCCACGTTGGCATCGGCTCTGAGGGGCCAAGCCGTAGCGCCAACAGCATGGTGCGGTTAGTGAGAAACTCTTGCACTGTTGTACTTGAGTTGTCTTTGATGCGCTTCCAGTCTTCGGCGGGAACACCGACAGCGAGGTCGATATTGCCCGTCAGGAGACTGCCCACGCGGGTCGCTGTCTCCGGCAGCGAACGGAAGATGAGGGTATCGATGTCTGGTTTACCCTGCCAGTACTTGGGATTGGCGGTCAAGGTGATATGGTCGTCCTTGACCCACTCCTTGAACATAAACGGGCCAGTGCCAACAGGCTGGGTGGCGGCGCCTTGGGGGCCGGCCTTCTTACCATATTCCGGAGCCTGGATGCCGCAGCCTGTACCAGCCATCTTGCTCAGCATCGCCGGTTCGGGCGTGGCGGTAATGATGTCGACCGTGTAGTCATCGATGCGCTTCAGCTGTTTGATGTGCGTCCACTGCGGATAGGTGATCATCGTCTTATCCGCCAGGATACGCTCATAGGTCCAGACGACGGCATCCGCCGTGAACTTCTCACCATTATGAAATTCGACGCCCTTGCGTAAGGTGAAGCGCCACGTCGTGGGGTCCGTGTTCTTCCACTCCGTCGCCAGCCATGGCTCAAATGCTCCCGTTTGGCGGTTACGCCACACCAGGCAGTCGAAAATATTCATGTGAATCCAGGTGGCGGGAATCGCCCAATCGGTGGGGGGATCGAGGGACTTGAGAAGTTCGACCATCCCAATCGTGAGCGTTTTGGAGGCTGTTTTAGCCCCCACGGGAGCGGTGGTGGGTGCTACCACCTTTGGCGCTTCGGTAGCCACCGCTTTGGCCGCTGGGGCGACAGTGGGCGCCGGTGGAACTGCGTCGGTCTTGGCGGCTTGCGGTGGGGCGGAGCTACAAGCAACCAGCAGCATCAAAAGCGACAGCGCCAGCACTCCCCCGAGGAGACGGCGCCCTATCATGGATGGCAGGCTCAGTTGAGGTATCATGACTACTCCCTCCAGGGCCATATTCGGATTAAGAAGTCAACGGTGTATATCACTGTATCACAGATAATGTCGATTGTCAACAATCTGCAATTCTGGCTTATATCATGGATTGGGCCTGATTTTGACGATCTGCGGGTTGACAGCGCTACGAAATTAGGTTATAGTAGGTGTCGACTGTCTATTGTCGACAAAATCGTGGGTGGACAGTTGCCCAAGCAGTCGAGGGCGTGTGGGCAAAGTTGTAGCGCCGCCACCCTGGCGGCCTGCCAGCAAGATGCTGGCGCTCCCCATGACGGTTTTCAGATACGCCCTTGAATTCGGTTGCGCGTTGATCCACTTGTGTGACCTTCACACCCTGGAGAAGGAGGAACCGCCATGCGACGTCTGTGGCCCGTGTTTATCGTGATTGCCTTGATTGTGGTAGCCTGTGGAGGCCAGCCCGCTCCGCAGCCCGCCGCTCCACCTGCGGCATCAACGAGCGCGCCTGCTGCCAAACCGGCATCCCCCACCGAGCCTCCCAAGGCGGCCCCAACGGAAGCTCCCAAAGCGGTGGCGCCCGCCCCAACCACCGCCCCGGCGGCCCCTGCCCCGACGCAGGCCGCCGCCAAGACCACCGGCGGCAAGAAGATTGTTGTCGGTCAGGCCGAAATCCCCACCTCGCTCGACCCGCCTACCGACTGGGCCATCCAGGCGACTTGGGTTCATATGAACCTCTTTGACTGCCTCGTCTGGCGCAACCGTGACACCAACGAGTGGGCCCCTTACCTGGCCACGAGTTGGCAGAACATCAACGAGACGACCTGGCGCTTCAAGCTGCGCGAGGGTGTCGAGTTCCACAACGGGGAGAAGTTCAACGCCGACGCCGTGATCTGGACCTATCAGCGGATCCTTGATGACCCCAAGATGATTACCTATGCCCAGTGGACATTCATCAAGGAAATGAAGAAGATTAGCGACTACGAGGTGGAGTTCGTGACCAAGACGCCGGAACCAGCCTTCTTGAGCAAGATGGCTGGCACGGGCTGCGGTATCCAGGCGCCCATCCACGGCAAGCAGGTGGGCGCGGACGTGTCGACCAAGCCCGTCGGCGCGGGGCCGTACAAGTTGGTCTCCTACACCAAGGGCGACCGGGTCATCCTCCAGGCCAATGAGAAGTACTGGGCGGGCAAGCCTGACATCGACACCGTCGAGATCCGCGCCATTCCTGAGGCCGCCACGCGCGTCGCCGCCCTGTTGTCGGGTCAGATTGACCTGACACCCGCCGTACCGTCGCAAGACTGGAAGCGCGTTCAGGACAACGCCAACCTCAAGCTCGAGAAGGCGCTGACCACGCAGGTCATGATTCTGTTCCTACGCGCTGGCCCATCCTCGAAGTATACCGACTGGAAGGGCGTCACCAGCAACGCCAAGATTCGCCAGGCCATTAGTTTGGCTATCGACCGCAAAGCCCTCGTTGATCTCGTCGACGGCATGGGTGTCCCGACGACTAGCCGCATCACCCCGCCGACCCTCGGCTCGGACCCGAAGTTCTACAACCAGGTGGGGACTTACGATCCGGCGAAGGCGCGGGCGCTGATTAAGGAAGCTGGGTACGATGGCACGCCGCTCCGCATGCACACCGCTAACTACTTGCTGAAGCAGAGTGAAGTGGCACAGGCCCTCCAGGCCATGCTCCAAGATGTGGGTCTGAAGGTTGACATGAATATCATGGATCTGACGACCTTCCGCGAGAAGATTTACGTGCCGTACAAGAACGAGGAACTCTATCTAGAGACGCTGGGCAACTCGTTCTTCGACCCGTGGATCGCCGTGCTGAGCGAGCAGTCGGATCGCCGCGAGCGCAGTGGTTGGTCTGGCCCCCAAGCCGATGAAGCCGACAAGCTCATCCGCGCTGCCGCCGCCAACATGAACCCCGAGGACCGCAAGAAGCAGTACATCCGCATCCAGGAACTGTTCAACGAGGACCCCGTGATGGTCCCGCTGTACCAGCAGTACGACATGTTCGGCATCAGCAAGAAGCTCCAGTGGAAGCCGCCGCTCGACGGGTTCCTCTGGTTCGGCAACGCGAAGCTAACGCAGTAACAGGAGCATTGAGTGCTGAGTGCCGAGACATGAGTCATTCAGTCTCAGCACTCAGCACTCAGCACTCAGCACTCACCCTATGACACGCTACATTGCCCGTCGGCTCGTCTTGATGGTCCCGGTACTCTTGGGCGTCACCCTCATCCTGTTTGTCCTCATTCGGCTGCGCGGCGACCCGGTGGCGGCCTTCGTCACGCCGGAGATGAGCGCCGCCGAGGTGGAGGCTGTACGGGTAGCCTATGGCTTTGACCGACCGCTACCTGAGCAGTACGCCACGATGATGGCACGGCTGCTCCAGGGTGACTTTGGCCGCTCGATCCGCTATCGCACCCCAGCTATCGACCTCATCCTGGAGCGACTGCCAGCGACGGCTCAACTGGCAGCGACGGCCTTGGCGCTCGCCGTCCTGATCTCGCTCCCGCTGGGGTTGCTCTCGGCGCTCTATCCGAACTCCCTCATTGATCTGGTTGCTACGACGTTGTCAACTTTGGGCCGGGCCATGCCCAACTACTGGGTGGGCATTATGTTTATCCTGCTGTTTGGGGTCCAGTGGCGCTGGTTCCCGGTATCGGGCCGCGATGACGCCACCTCGCTGGTCATGCCTGCCCTGACCTTGTCGTTCGGTATCGCCACCACGTTGACACGCCTGCTGCGGTCAAGCATGCTAGAAGTCGTCCGCATGGAGTACATGGTGGTGGCCCGCGCTAAGGGGTTGCGCGAGTGGACGGTCATCCTGCGTCACGGGCTGCGCAACGCCCTCATCCCGGTGCTGACCGTGTTTGGCTTGCAGATGGCGTGGCTGCTGGGTGGCGCGGTGATTATCGAACAGGTCTTCGCCTGGCCGGGGATGGGGCGCATCATGATCCAGGCTGTGCAAGGCAAGGACATGGCTGTCGTTCAAGCCGGTGTCTTTATCTTCGCCTTGATCGTGATGTTTAGTAATCTGGCCGTGGACGTGCTCTACGCCTTTATCGACCCTCGCATCCGTTACAGCTAATAGTTCGTCCGCGTTTGTCCGTGTCCAACCCTTTCGAGAGCGAGTGAGCCTTGGCAACCACTACCGTCTCCCTCGACAAATCGCTCCCCCGGCCTCGCCGCCGGCTACCCACCTGGGTCTATCGCCTGCGCCGCAGCCCTGTCGGGCTGATTGGCGCGGTCATTGTGACCGTTGTCGTGGTGATCGCCATCCTGGCGCCCACCATCGCTCCCCTTGACCCCACCAAGCTCAACCTGGGCAAGCGCCTCCTGCCGCCCATTTGGATCACTGGCAGCGACCCCACTTTCCTGCTTGGTACGGACCAGCTGGGCCGCGACATGCTCAGCCGCCTGCTATGGGGCTCGCGCATCTCGGCCGTGGTCGGCGTGGCCGCGGTCGCCCTCTCCGCGCTGATTGGCGTCACCCTCGGCCTGGTCAGCGGTTTCTTTGGCGGCTGGGTTGACATCCTCATCTCGCGTGCCCTCGATAGCTTCATGGCGATCCCATTCATCGTGCTGGCGCTGGCGGTCGTGAGTGTTCTCGGCGGCAGCCTGGTCAACATTATTATCGTGCTGGGCTTTACGGGCTGGGTCAGCTTCGCCCGCGTCGTGCGGGGTGAGGTGTTGACAGTCCGCGAGCGCGATTATGTCACCGCGGCGCGCTCCATCGGTCAGCGTAATAGACCCATTCTGGTGCGGCATATCCTGCCCAATGTGATCGGGTCAATTATCGTCCTGGCGACCCTTGATGTGGCGGTAGCGATTATCGCCGAGTCGTCGTTGAGCTATCTCGGCCTCGGCGTTCAACCGCCGACCGTCACCTGGGGTCTCATGCTCGCCGATGGGCGCGACCACCTGGCGACCTCGTGGTGGCTGTCTACCTTCCCCGGCCTCGCCATCAGTATCACGGTACTGGGCATCATTTTCCTGGGCGACTGGCTGCGCGACGTGCTAGATCCCCGGCTGAAGAAATAAGGGTAGCGTATGGGAACCCAAGCCACACTCGCTGAGCGCGACCTGCGCTACGCTAAAATCCGCGCCGCGATGGAGGCGCAAGGCTTTGACGCCTTGCTTATCGCGGGCAAAGGCCACTGGTGGACGGGACGTGGCTACTTTCGCTACCTGACCGACTTCCACCTGTGGGGCCATGATGCCCTTATCCTTTTTCCCCTTCAGAACGACCCACTCCTGACCATCACCAGCTATGCCCTGGCGCAACGCGTCCGCCGCACAGGCTGGATCACCGACACGCGGGGCGATGTCTACCTCATCCCCAACATGGTCAAGGCTATCCAGGAACGGGGCCTGGGGCGCGCCCGCATCGGCATCTGCGGCTTCCAGTGGGTCCTGCCCGTCGGCGCCTTTGAAACCCTCCAGCAGAGCTTGCCAGGCGTCGAGTTCGTCAATGCCGACGCGTTACTCAACGACATCCGCATGGTTAAGAGCGAGCTAGAGATCCAGCAAATCCGCGAGCACTGGACGCTGTCCAAGGCATGCATGGAGCGCTTTGTCGAGATTGTGGGGCCAGGTAAGACGCAGCGCGAGCTGGCGGCGGAGTGTAGCCGGCTGGCGCTGGCAGGTGGGGTGCGCGACATCCTGGTGTTTATTAGCGAGGACGGCAGCGCCAATACGCCGCAGGATGAACCCCTCGCCTGCACCGACATTGTGACCTACCACATGGAGATGTCGGGCGAGAGCGGCCACTGGTCCGAGATCACCGTCAACTGCTGCTACCGCGAGCCGAGCGACGTCGAGAATCGATTGCTGGAGAGCGAGCTACGCGCCTACCACGAGATTCGCCAGATGGCGAAGCCGGGCGCGCGTCTGAGCGACATGGCCCGCACCTTCGAGCGTGTTCTGATAGAGGATGGCTGGGAACTTGGGCCGCCCACCGACCACTACGACTTCCACGGCCAGGGCATGGACACCATCGAGACGCCGTGGTACGCGGCGGAGCCGACCTGGGGCGCCTCGCAGGACCGCGAGTTGGTCGCCGGTATGGTGTTCTCGTATCACCCGCGCCGTGTCGTCTCGCCCCAGCCGCAACGCACGCCCGGTCTCAACGAAGACGTCCTCATCACCGCCAATGGTATCGACCGTCTGGCGGGCGATTGGGACCTCCGCTGGCGTATGATGCGCTAAAATCCTGCAGAGTGAGCGCTTATGACCTTCTCCATTGTCGGACGCGATCCGAATACGGGCATGCTTGGTGTGGCGGTCGCCACGCGCTACTGGGCCGTGGGGGCGCGGGTGCCCTATGTGAAGGCCCAGATCGCGGTCATCGCCGTCCAAGCCTATGCCCAACCTTATCTCGGCTACGATGCCTTGCGGCTCATGACGGAGCAGAAGCTCACGGGTCCTGAAGCCCTGGCCGCCGTCCTGGCCGCCGACCCGGGCCGTGACTGGCGACAGGCGCTGCTCATCGACGCCGAGGGTCGCATCGCGGCCCACACGGGTATAGAAACCGAACCCTGGAGCGGGCACTTTATCGGCCAGGAGTGCGCGGCGGGCGGCAACATGCTCGTCGGCGCGGCCACCGCCGAGGCGATGATAGAATTCTTCGAGAGCCACCCCGACCTGGAGCTACCCTCGCGCTTGGTGCAGGCGCTCCAAGCCGGTCACGCCCAGGGCGGCGACCGTCGAGGGCAGCAGTCAGCGGCGGTGTATGTCACTCACCTTCAAGACGCGCCGTATGTGGACCTGCGCATCGACGACCACCCCACCGCGGTGGCTGAGTTGCGGCGCCTGCTGGACGCAGTGAATAACGACGGGCTAGCCATCAGCCGCCGCTTCGCCGCTGGCCGCGAGTCGCCGCCCCTTAGCGAGTACCAGGCGCACAAGGCGCGCTTGCGCGAAAAAGGGCTGGCCTGACGATGACCAGCCTGATAACGGGGGCCGGCGGTTTTGTGGGGATCAACCTGGTGCGGCGGTTGGCGAGCCAGGGGCAGCGGGTTGTGGCCGTGGCCCGACGCGCTCCCGACGAGGCAAGTCTGAGCTTCCTGGGCGACTTGAACGCTCAGGTCACCTGGGCGAATGTGGATGTCCGCGACCGCGAAGGCTTAGCCCGACTCGCTACTAAACACCACGCCGACGTGATCATCCACGCCGCGACCATCACCGCGCCGCGTCCCGTGGAGATGGCCGACCCGGCCAGCCTGGTGGACGTCAACCTAGGTGGAACACTCAACGCCCTAGAGGCAGCGCGTCTGGCCGGAGCGCGGCGCTTTGTGTTTATCAGCTCCACCGGTGTCTACGGCGCGCCCGAAGACCCCACGCAGCCTATTCGGGAAACGCGCCCCCTCGCCATTTCATCTATTTACACCATCTGTAAGCAAGCGGGTGAGGCGCTGTGCCGTCGCTATGCCGAGCTATTTGGTCTCTCGGCAGTCTCAGGCCGGCTAGGCACGGCGTATGGCCCCATGGAGCGCGCTACCCACTCGCGTTCAACCATGTCGGTCCTGTATGCGCTGACTCATGCCGCCTGGCGCGGCGAGCGGGTGCGCGTCCACGGCGCTGACCGCAGGCGCGACTTCTGCTACATCGACGATGTCGCCGACGCCTTTGCCCACCTGGCGCTGGCCGAGCGGCTCAGTTGGGATGTTTACAACGTGGCGGGGGACCGTGCCTGCACGGTGCGTGAGGCCCTTGACAGCCTGCAGGCGCTTGTGCCTGGGTTCGCCTGGGACAAGGCAGAGGCTGACGAGGCGGAGGTCGTAACGTTACCGGCCTCGGTACGGGGGACGCTCGACATGTCGCGCCTGCGCGAGGATACTGGCTTCACGCCGCGTTACTCGCTCGCCGAAGGCCTGCGCGCCTATCTTATATGGCTGAAGAGTCACAGCGAAATCCCGGCCTGAGGCGCCAGCACTCCCAGGTGCGTCTCCGTTCGGCACATGGGCGTGCCGACTCCTCTCCACCTGTCTACAGAAGATTAGAAACTCAAGGAGAATCATCTATGGCGCGTGAGCCGATCCATATTGGGGGTATTACGGTCGAGGCCGGCAGCCGAGGCTTTGGCTTTCTGCACGTGGGCTATCTTGCGGGGCGAACGGAGGTACGCATTCCCTTCCAGGTCGTCCACGGCGCTTATGATGGCCCGACGCTCGGTCTGGAGTCGACACTCCATGGCTGGGAGCCAATGGGCGCTGAGGTCATCCGTCGCGGCATGCTAGGCGTTGACCCCAAGCAACTACACGGCACGGTTCTCTGCCTCCCCATTGCCAACCCCTTCTCGATTGAATTCAGTGGTCAAGTCGAAAGCGCCGGCAGTCGTGTGAACCCGGCCGACCAGTTGGATATGAATCGCGTCTGGCCGGGCAAGGCTAAGAACGCCTGGCTCACGGAGCAAATGGCGTATGTGATGTGGAATGAGATTATCACCAAGTGTGACTACCTGCTGGACTTTCATGACGGCACCGGGTCATGTGACGAAATCCCGGTCGCCTTCCCCCACGCCTTTGACCTCAACGGCCCTGGCGTGATGCAGGTCAGCGGGGCGGATGGCACGGGCGGTGGCGGTGGGCGAGCCGTGACGCGTGACTACGCCGAAGGCATGAATAAGAAGATTCGTGACCTGGCCATTGCCTTTGGCTCGTCGGTTATCTGGTGGCGCGAGGAAACCCTGAACCCGGTGATGATCTCTAGCCAGGGCAACCTCAATGGCATCGCAACGCTGGTTGTCGAGTGCGGTGGCATGGGGATTGTGGACGAGACCATCGACCAGGGTGCGGTCTGCATCCACAACATCATGAAGAGCCTCAACATGCTCGCTGGCGCGCCTCAACTACCCGAGCGCCAGATCATGGTCAGCCACTATGTGGTCTATCGATCCCTTTGTGGCGGCTTCTATCTGGGCGAGCCTGGCACAAGGCTGGGCGTCGAGGTGAGGAAGGGGCAGTTGCTTGGGCGCGTGGTTGACCCGATTACTAGCGAGGTGGTCGAAGAGTGCGTCTCCCCCGTCAATGGCGTGATTGTCTCGCGCCGCGTGCGGCTGCCTATCAACCCTGGTGGCTACATCGCCCATATCGCCGACACGGACTCGATCCTCTGGGAACGCTCAACGCCTGCTCTAGCCGCTGGGCAAGGCGGCTGACGGTATCCTTACCAATGGACACCTGCGACAAGCCCTCGGCGCTTGAGTCTTCAATCTTTAGTCTTTAGTCTTCGATCTTCCGTCCTCCGTCTAATCGCCCAGCGCCAGTTCGCGGCGGTGGCGCACGGCCTCGGCCGCGTCGCGGGTGAGTTCCAATTGGACGCGGGCCGTCATGAGATAGATGTAGAGCACGGTGAAGGCGACCATGCTCACCATGAGAGCGATGACCAGGGGCGGGTCCATGGCCGGGCCGCCCGGGCGAACGGCAATGGGCGCCGGGTGGAGCGTGCGCCACCACAGGACAGCGAAGTGGATGATGGGGATGTCGAGGGCGCCGACGATGCCGAGGATGGCCGACAGGCGGGCGCGGCGCTCCGGGTCGTCCACCGAGGCGCGCAGCATCAGGTAGCCAATATAGATCAGCCACAGAATCAAGGTGCTGGTCAGGCGCGCGTCCCAGGTCCAGGGGACGCCCCAGATGACCTGGCCCCAGGCCATGCCAGAGAGCAAAGTTAGCGTTGTTAGCAGGACGCCGATTTCCACCGACGCCAGGGCAATGACGTCCCAGAGGCGCGTGCGCCGCCAGAGGTAGAGGATGCTGGCGAGGGCGACGACGCCAAAGGACAGGTAGGCCGTCCAGGCGGCGGGCGCGTGGAAGTACAGGATACGGACCGAGTTGCCGAGCATGGTGCGCTCGGGCGGCGACCAAATCAGCGCCAGGTAAAGCGTGACGACCATCAGAATGGTCGTCAGGACGCCCAGGATGCGGGAGGCCGAGCCGAGCCGAGACAGGGTCATAAGCTTACTCCTCGATAACGTATTCAAAGACCAGGAAACCAACCACTAGAAACACGACATCGAACGTGACGAGCAGGCTCAGGGGCGAGGCCAGTTCATCGGACGCGCCGCCGCGCAAGATGATGCCCGTCGCGCCGACGGCGGTGATGATGACCGGCACGAGGATGGGGAAGAGCAGGATGGGCAGCAGCACCTCGCGCGTGCGGGTGTTGGCGGCGACGGCGGCGAAGACTGTCCCCGCCGCCACAAAGCCCAACGTGCCTACTAAGATTACGGGAATCAGCGCGAGCCGGATGCCTTGATTGTTCAAAATGGCGTACACCGGCAGCACCGTCGCCTCCATAAACAGCATCAGGATCAACGTGCTGACCAGCTTGCCCAGGTAGACCGCGCTGCGGTCCATGGGGGCGAGCATCAGTCCTTCGAGCGCGCCCCGGTCCTTTTCGAGGGCGAAGGCGCGGTTGAGGCCGAGGATGCCGGCGAAGGTGAAGGCGACCCACAGGATGCCCGGCCCAATCAAGGTCATCTCGACGCGCTGGAGGTCGAAGGCGAAGTTGAAGATGAGGACGACCAGCAGCCCGAAGACGAGCATGGCCGACAGGATTTCCTTGGTGCGCCGTTCGGCCACCAGGTCTTTCCAGACCAGGGCCGCCACCTGGCCCAGGTAACGCCGCAGCCCTTCCCCAGGTCCCTCTTTCAACAGCGGACGAGCCACCATCTCGCTCGGATCGGCGCGGGACGCGGGCTGGGGAGAGAGGTCGGTCGGCTGGACCTTCATACGCGCCTCATCTCCGCCAGCACCCCCGCCGAAGCGTCGCGGTAGGCGGCGGCCAACTCGCCGGGCGTGAGCCGGCTCGCGTCGGCCGCGTAGACCAGGCGGCCGCCGGCCAGGATAAAGGCGCGGCTGGCGAGGGCCGCCCCGCGCTCCAGGTCGTGGCTTGTCATGAGAACTGTCTGGCCCTGGACGGCCAGGTCGCCCAATAAGCGCGTCAGCCACTCGGTAGCCACCGGGTCCAGGCCGGTGTAGGGTTCGTCAAACAGGAGGAGGCGCGGGCTGTGGAGCAGGGCGCGAGCCAGCGCGAGTCGCTGCTGCATGCCGCGTGAGTACTGCCGCACCGGATCGTCGGCGCGATGGCTCAGGCCGACGCGGTCGAGCAGGCCCCGAATACGCTCGCGCGGCTGGTCCAGGCTGTAGAGGCGGGCGAAGAACGCTAGGTTCTCCTCGGCGGTCAGGTCGGGGTAGAGCAGCGGCTGGTGCGAGACAAAGCCCAGTTCGCGCCGCGCCTCGGTCCGCGCCGCCTTGAACGAGACGCCGTTCAGCCAGACGTGGCCCGTGCTGGGCTTGCTGAGCATGGCGACAATGCGCATGAGGGTCGTCTTGCCCGCGCCGTTGGGGCCAAACAGGGAGATGAACTCGCCCGGGCGAACGTCGAAGCTGACCTCGCGGAGCGCCCAGAAGGCCCCGAACCGCTTGGACAGGCCCTCGACACGCAGGAGTGGTTCAGGAGGAGAGGAAACGGGCTGCATAGCTTAAGTATAGAAGCGTTGGGCTGGCAGGTCAACGACGGATGGTCAAAGCCGCGTCGCCGTGAGGTCGTATTGGCGTCCGGGGGGACGGAACTTTCTAGCAGCAAGCGGCGTTAAACAGGGGCAGCTTGTGACGTTGAACAAGGGGTTACGCGCTGACCACGCTCGCCTGCCGCTGAAGCCCCTGGTGGGCACCCTCGCTGCATGACCCCTGTTATCACTATACTCGTAACAC
>JAHCIP010000279.1 GCA_026129165.1 Anaerolineae bacterium | reverse complement strand
CGGGCGGAGACGGGAATGATGGGCGCATCGGCCAGGCTGGTCGTCTTGAGGGTCTCGGCCACGTCGGACGTGACGAGTTCGAGCCAGCCCTCCTCGTCCACCATGTCGGTCTTGGTGAGGGCAACGACGCCGCGTTCGACATGGAGCAGGTCGAGGATGGCGAGGTGTTCGGCCGTCTGCGGCATGATGCCTTCGTCGGCGGCGACGATGAGCAGGGCGGCGTCAATCCCGCCGACGCCCGCCAGCATGTTTTTGATGAAGTCCTCGTGGCCCGGCACATCCACAATGCTCACCTGTTCGCCGTTGGCTAGGGTCAGCCAGGCGAAGCCGAGGTCAATCGTCATCTCCCGTTCGCGCTCCTCTTTGAGGCGGTCGGGATGCGTGCCTGTGAGGGCTTCGACGAGGGTGGATTTGCCGTGGTCAACGTGACCGGCGGTGCCAATGACATGCATGGTCGGTAGCCAGTAGTCGGTAGTCAGTAGTCTGTAGTCAGAGATAGGCTGTTTATCTACTGACTACTGTGTACTGACGACTGACATCTCTCTCTAGGGGCGGCGGTAGCGGGGGTCGGTTCCCACGATTTTCTCGCCAGGTTTAGGAACGCGCGGCTTGGGAGATTTGGACTTCGACTCCTGGACCTCACCCAGCCACTCTTTCAAGTCGGCCAGTCGGCGCTGAAGTGCTGACTCTTCCATCTCCCACAGGTCTTCAACGCGCATGAGCAACTCGCGGTCCTTGATGTCGAGCCGGCTGGCTAACTCGGTCGTGGATTGGACATCGGCGTTGCGCCATGTCTCCAAGCGGGCCAGGAACGCGGCGTGGGCCTCGTTCACCCCCTTTTGCTCTTTCCAGTCCCAGTCGCGCTGCTTGAAGAACAAGGTCCAGCGTTTGTCTACGTCGCCCTGCCACTCGGCGACCTCGCGGCGAATCTTCTCGGCCTCGATACGGTGGGCTTCGAGACTCGCCCGCTGCTGCTGGTCCATCTGGGTGGCCTGGTCCTGCAGCACAGCCATGAGGCGGTTGACGCCGAGGTGATGCTCCTCGTAGCCGCGTAAGACCTTTTGCCAGACCTCCATCTGGCGCTGGTGGGCCACCAGTTCCTCAGCCCAGCCGGCCATGCGCTGCTCGCGGTGCGTGTCACGCACCTTCTCGGCCTCGACCACCTCGGCCAGCGTGCGGCGCAGGTCGTCCTCAAAACGTTGCAACTCGTCCAGGCGGGTAGCCGTGCGCTGGATCCATTCCTCCAGGAACTCGACTTTTTCAGCAATTTCGGTATCGGCACGCCCAAGACCTGGCAGGCGCGCCTCGATCTGGTCGAGGCGGTCGGCGTGGACATTGTCGCGCTCGTCAAGAAACTGGAGGCGGCCCTGGTGATGGTCGAGACGCTGCACGTGCGTCGGCTGGACGGCCTCCACCAGGTCTACCCGCTTGGTGACGGCCAGGATGCTTTCGTCGAGGAAGGGGATCGGGGCGACCTTGGCGTCGAGCTTGCGATCCACGTTGGCAATATCGCGTTCCATCAGGCCCAGGCGGAGGTCGTGCTTCTGAAGCTGTTCGTCCAGGAACGGGATGGGGTCCACGCGCTGGCCCATCTCCCGCGCCAAATCGCCCAGCCGCGCGTCGAGGTGGGCGAGCAGCGAGTTCAGGCGGGCCGCCTCGCGTTCGTGCTGGGTCAGCCGTTCCTGGATAGGGGGAATAGGCTCCAGGCCCTTTTCCAGGATCGCTAGGGCCTGGCTGGTCTGCTGGCGGTCTTCCAGACGCTCGCGCAGGGCGCGGTCGAGTTCGGCCTGGTTGTGGGCGCGGTGGTCGCGGATGAGTTGCGTCAGCTCGGTCTTCGCCTGCTCGAGAGCCTGTTCGATGTGGGGGAACTTGATCAACTGGCTCTGGGTCGCGCTCAGGTCCCCCCGTAAGCTCTGCAGCGCCCGCCCGACTTCTACCATCGCCTCGCCCTGGCGGTCCAGCCGGTCACGCACCTCGGTCGTCAGCCCGTGCGCGGCGGTCAGGCGCTCTTCCAGACCCTGGACCAGGCGGTACAGGTTGGCGGTTTCGGCGGTGTGCGTCTCAATGCGGGGGTGCAGCCCCTCGACGCGGCTTTGTGTCGCTTTGATGGTGTCAAATAGCCCTTGCACCTGGTCGGCCAGGCTAGTCAGACGCTCGCTGTGTTGTGCGTCGACCGCGCCGAGGGCCTGGGTCTGCCGCGTCAGGCTCACCGTCGCCTCGACCGCCGTCTGCGCCTGCCTGGCGAGGGCCGTCAGCGCCGCCGCCTGGCCGCTATCGTTCTTGCGTACATCGGCCAGGTCGAGCGTCGTGCGGTCCAAGTCAGTCCGCAGCCCTTGCACGCGCTGGGCCAGGTCTTCATCCCGTAAGGCCGCCGCGCTGTCGTCCTCTTGCAGGCGTTCGACGCTGGCCCGTGCCCGTCGGCCCTCCGCTTCGATGAGACCCATCAACTCGGTGCGGAGATTGGTCAGGGACGCTTGAAACGTCTCGATTTCGGCCAGTTGGGCCTGCGTCGCCTGAACATCGGTGACCAGTTCGGCAAACTGACGAGCGAGATGGTCCAGGGCGCTGGCCTGGGTTTGGGCCTGCCCCCGCAGCCGATCCAGGTCGGCCCGCTCGCGGCGGTGTTCGGTATCCAGAAAGGTAAGGCGCTGCTCAACATCACTGATTTGCATCCGAGGCTCCACAACTAGATGACCGCTATCTGTCCCTCCATTATAACCGACCTTAAGGCCTGGCGCAAAACTCGTCTGGCGGCCGGCCCTCCCTTCGAATTGGCCGAATGGCGGCGGCTCGCGCTATAATAAACATCTGGTGGCTGATGACTGACGGCTGATAGCAGACGGCCTGGCCGGAAGCACGATGTAAGGAACGATTCATGCGTATCGGCATTGATGTGCGAATGGTTTATTATACCGGCGCCGGCATCGGGCAGTATATCCGACGCCTGGTGAAAGGCCTCGAGCAACTCGACCTCACGGACGAGATTGTGTTGCTCCAGAGCCGCAAGCAGGAGCCAACAGCGGTGGAGGGGACGCCTTTCCCGTGGCGTCCCTTGTGGACGCCGGCCCACCATCGTTTCGAGCAATTCGCCCTGCCCCTGGAATTGCTCTTTCTGGGTCTGGACCTGCTCCACAGCCCCGACTTTATTCCACCCATGCGCCGTCTGTGCCGCTCCGTGGTCACAGTACATGATCTCCACTTCCTGCGCTTTCCCCATTTTCTGACCGAGGAGGCGGCACGCTACTACGGTCAGATTGACGATGCCATGAAGCGCACCGACCACGTCATCGCGGTCTCGGAAGCCACCCGGCAAGATCTGATGCAGTTGCTTGGCGTCAACCAAAACAAGATTAGTGTCATCTATGAGGCGGCGGATCCGGCGTTTCGCGTCATCAATGATAACGCGGCGCTCGTCAAGGTACGCGAGAAGTACAATCTGCCTGGCCCCTTCATCCTGGCCGTGGGCACCATCGAACCCCGCAAGAACTGGCCCACCCTCCTCCGCATCTTCGCCCAACTCAAGGACATGCGGGTTGACCCGGACTGCGCCGGCCGGGGGGCCGCGCCAGACCAGCCCTTGACCCTCGTCATTGCTGGCCGGCGGGGCTGGCTCGACAAAGACGTGTTCAGCGTCGCGGAAGACCTGAGCCTCGGCCCACGCGCCCGCTTCCTCGATCACGTCCCCGTGGAAGACCTCGTCCTCCTCTACAATGCCGCCGCCGTCCTGGCCCACCCCTCCTTCTACGAAGGCTTCGGCCTGCCGCCCCTCGAAGCCATGGCCTGCGGCGCCCCCGCTGTCGTCTCGGACACGGGGGCCTTACCTGAAGTGGTCGGCGACGCCGGGCTGAAAGCCCCCCCCACCGACGTAGAGCTATGGATCGAGCACCTGCGCCTGGTTCTCCAGGACCCGGTCCGCCGCGCCGGCATGGTGCAACGCGGCCTCGAACAGGCGACCCGCTTTTCCATTGAGCGTATGGCCCGCGAGACTTTTACCGTCTATCAAACCGTCGGGCATCCCAAATAGTGGCGTCCTGGGGCAACCCTGCGAGCTGCCCCAGTCTCGCTTTGTTTCGCGCGAAACATCCTCTATGACTCAGCGCAGACGCATCCTCTTCCTCACGCCCCAACTCCCCTACCCACCCCACCAGGGCACCGCCATTCGGAACTGGCACGTGGTTCAGCATGTCGCCCGACAGCACGAGGTCGACCTGCTCAGCTTTGCGACGCGGCCCGACACCGACCTGGCCGCCGCCGGGCCACTGTCGGGGCTGGTCAACCGCCTGACCGTCGTGCCAGCCCCCCGGCGCACTCGTCTGAGGCGCGTCGCTGACCTGCTGCGGGGGCGAGCCGACATGACGCAACGGCTGGCCAGCCGCGAGTTTGTAGAGCAGTTGGCGGCAGCGCTCGCGCACGGCTATGATATTGTTCAGGCCGAAGGCATCGAGATGGCGCCCTATCTGACCCTCATCCACCGCTGGCGCTCTGTCAAAAGCCAGCCGCGGCGCACCGATGACTGGACCGCGACCGGCGGCGCAGGGCGGCGGCTGGTGTACGACGCTCACAACGCCGAGGCGCTCCTCCAGCAGCGCAACTGCCTGACGGATCTACGCCGGCCCCGTCGTTGGGTCGCCGCCCTGTACTCGCTCGTTCAATGGCGGCGGTTGGCGCAGGTCGAGGCGCATCTCCTGGACCGTGTGGACCGCGTGATCGCCGTCTCGGACGCTGACGCCGCCGCCCTGCGCCGTCTGGCGCCCGATGTTCAGCCCCTCGTCGTCCCCAATGGGGTGGATACCACCTACTACGATCCAGGGCTGCCAGAGACCCATGCCCCGCTCTCACTCAGTGCGCCTCTAGAAGCAGGTCAGCCCCTGCTCGTCTTCACGGGCAAACTCGACTACCGCCCCAACATCGAGGCGTGCACCTGGCTGGTCCACCACGTCATGCCGCGCTTGTGGGCCGAGCACCCGACGGCTCACGTCGCGCTGGTCGGCCGCGACCCGGCGCCCACGGTGCAGGCATTGGCCTCGCCCCGCGTCACTGTCACCGGCTGGGTGCCTGACACCCGGCCCTACATGGCCAGCGCCACGGTGTTTGTCGCTCCCCTGCGTGTCGGAGGCGGGACCCGTCTCAAGCTCCTGGAGGCGCTGGCGATGGGCTGCCCCATCGTGAGTACGAGCCAGGGCGCCGAAGGGCTGGACCTGAGCGGAGCGGCCCGGCTGGCTGACGACGCCGACGCGTTCGCTCATGTGGCGGCGCAGTTGATCCAGGATGAGGCCCGGCGAGCCGCGCTCGGTCAGGCGGCGCGGCGGCTCGCCCTGGCCCGCTACGATTGGCGCGCGATTCTGCCGCGCCTGGACGCTGTGTATGCCTGACCCGCGCACTCTATCCTCGGTCGGTCCTCTCCCGCCCAAGTACCGCCTGCGGCGGACCCTGCTGCGCCTCGCGGGCCGGCTGCTCAACCCGCCTCACGGCTCACGCATTACGCATTACGCCCTCCCTGCGACCCACCACCCACGACGTATTCTGCTCATTCGCCCTGACCACCTGGGCGATGTGCTGCTCACGACGCCTGCGTTCGCGCAGTTGCGGGCCGCCCACCCCGACGCTGACCTGACCGCCCTGGTTGGCCCGTGGGCCGAAGAAGTGGCGCGGCGTAACCCCCACCTGGACGAGGTGTTGACCCTGCCGTTTCCGGGATTTACGCGCCAACCCGCCAGCGGTCTCCTGGCTCCCTACCGCCAGGTGTGGCAGGCAGCCCGCTGGCTGCGCCAGTACCGTTTTGACACCGCCATCGTCTTGAGAAGCGACCATTGGTGGGGCGCGTTGCTGGCCGCCCTGGCTGGCATCCCCCAGCGCCTGGGCTATGCCGTGCCCGATGTGGCCCCCTTCCTGACCCACGCCCTCCCGTATCAGGCGGCTGAGCATGTCACGCGACTGAATCTGGCATTGGTTGAAGAGGTGGGAAGGCTAGGAAGGCCGGGCAGGGGACAGAGGGAGTGGGAGACGGGGCAGCCACCGATGGAGTTTCCACTGCGCGACGAGGAACAGGCGACGGCTCGGGCCTGGCTCCAGTCACATGGCGTCGGGAACGAGGAACGGCTGATCGCGGTTCACCCCGGCGCTGGGGCCGCTGTGAAGCTGTGGACGGCCGCCGGGTGGGCGCAGGTGGCCGATGCGCTGGCCGCCGAGCGGCGCGTGATGCTGACGGGCAGCCCGGCCGAAGCGCCTCTGACGGCCGAGGTCGCCCGCCGCATGCGCCAGCCGGCCCTGGACGCCGCCGGCACCACGACTCTGCCCTTGCTCGCCGCGCTGCTCGCCCGCTGCGACCTGGTCCTGGGACCGGACGCGGGCGCGCTCCACCTGGCGACGGCAGTGGGAACCCCGACGGTGCGGCTCTACGGTCCGGTCAACCCGCGCCAGTTCGGGCCGTGGGGCGACCCGCGGCGCCACCGCGTCGTGGTCGCGCATCCGCCCCTGGCCTGCCAATTCTGCGAACGGCTCGACTACCCCGTCTCGGAGTTGCCATTGCACCCCTGCGTGCGCTGGATTCAGCCGGCCGCCGTACTGGACGCCGCTCAGGCTGTCTTAGCGGTGGGCCTCGCGCACAGATAAATTTACCCTTTTGTGTATAAAGGGCTACCCTTTGGGAGGTGGCTCGCCGCGCCGTTCAGGGCGCGGTTCCCTCTCCCGTGACCTAAACGCCACGGCGTAGCGAGAATGTTAGAACAAGCGTGAGGTGAAGGTTGTCCGCTATTCATCGTCTCTGGCTGGCCCTATGTTTGACCCTGATCACTGTCGGCGCGGCCAGCGCAACCCTGGCCCAATCGGGTACGGAGAACACCGGCCCTGAGGCGCACCCCACGCCCCAGGCCGCCGCCCCCTCTCTGCCAGCCGCCTTGCCGGTGGAGCCGGATCTGCTCAAACAGGCGCTGGCCGACCCGCGCCAGCCCCTTGACTTTGTCGTCTATCTCCAGGACCGTGTGGACCTGGCGAAGTGGGAGACGCCCGCCTCGCTGCCGAAAGCGGGTTCACCGCAAGAGGCCAAAGCGCAGCAGGTGGCGCGGCGGGCTGACCTGGTCAACGCGCTCCAGGTCACAGCGGCGAGCAGTCAGGCCAGCCTGCGAGCGCTCCTGGCCGGCAAGCAGGCCAAAGCTGAGGCGGTGACGGTCAGGCCCTTCTGGGTGGTGAATGCCCTCGGCGTCCAGGCCGATGGGGCGACCTTGCTGGAACTGGCGGCGCGGCCCGAAGTCGCGGTGATTCGCGCCAACCACTCTTGGCGTTTTGACGAGCCGCCGCCGGCCGACAAGTTGGACCAGGGCGGGGAGCCAAGCCTCCAGGAACCGCAGTGGCATATCCAGCGCATCCGCGCCGACTATGTCTGGCGTTTCATGGGGCTGGACGGCCAGGGCGTCGTGGTCGCCAACATGGATACCGGCGTGGACTGGCAGCATCCCGATCTCCAGGCGGCCTATCGCGGCTATGACCCGCGCGGGCTGCCCAACCACCGGGGCAACTGGCACGTCGCCACCGATGAGGTCTACCTCTACCCCGGTGACGGCAACGGCCACGGCACGCATACCATGGGGCTGATGGTGGGCCAGCAAGGGATTGGCGCAGCGCCGGGGGCCAGGTGGATCGCGGTCAAGGCGTTTGACGACAATCGACGCTCCACGGATGTCTGGATCCTGGACGCCTTTGAGTGGCTCGTCGCGCCGGGGGGCGACCCGGCGTTGGCCCCGGACATCGTCAATGGCTCGTGGAATAGCGCTGCGCGCGATAGCGAGATCTACCGCGAGGCGGTGCGCACGCTACGGGCGGCGGGTATCGTGCCTGTCTTCTCGGCGGGCAACGACGGGCCGCTAGGCCAGACCGTGGGCATCCCTGGCGCGTACCCTGAAGTCCTGACCGTCGGGGCGACGGATGACGAAGACCACTTGGCCGGCTTTAGCAGTCGCGGGCCG
>JAHCIP010000278.1 GCA_026129165.1 Anaerolineae bacterium | reverse complement strand
CCGCCGCCAAAGCCACTGAGGCTCCTAAAGCGACCGAAGCGCCCAAGGCGACTGAGGCCCCCAAGGCCACCGAAGCGCCCAAGGCTGCTGCGACCGTCGCCGCCACCACCGCCCCGGCCGCCGCGGCTAAACCCGCGCTGCCCGTCGCTACGGCGGCGTCTCGTGCAAACTTGAGCGGCGACCTGACGGTTCAGACGTGGCGTGACCTGTCGGCCGACCCCAAGCACCCCTCGTATGTGCTGTATCAACTCATGGAGCAGTGGGCCAAGAACCACCCCAACGTGAAGCTCAAGTATCAGCCGATGCTCGGCAATGTGACCGACATCTTCGGCTTCATCGGCACCAACCTGCGCTCCAAGACACTCAACGATGTGGTGATGATGTACTTCCCCTCGGCGGCGCAACTAGACAGTGACTTGCAGTACGACTTCGCCGCCGACCTCGCCAAGCCGAACCCCTATAGCACCAACCCGACCTGGAAGGCGGACTTCCCACTGAACGGGGCCGCCTTGAGCGACGTGACCATGCCCGACGGCAAGGTCCTCATGGTCGGCACGACCTACGTGGGCGACCTGAGCGACACCGCCGTCCTCTACAACCAGGACCTGCTGGACAAGGCCGGCATCAAGCAACTGCCCAAGACGTGGGCCGAGTTCTACGATGCCCAGGCCAAGCTCAAGGCGGCCGGCATCCAGCCGTTCTACCACCCCACCGCCGGCAACGAAGCCTATGTCGTCGGCTGGCACATGGCGATTCTCGGTGATCAACTCCTGGGCGATAGCATCAAGGCGTGCGACGGGCAGGGCGGCGACAAGCAGGACGGCCGCATCACCCAGCGCGAGGCGTCGTGGTGCATCAAGAAGGGCCAGTGGAAGGCGGACAGCGCCGGCGTGCGGGCCTTGTTCGAGGAGATGAAGAAGTGGTCGCAGTACTGGCATGAGGGCTATCTCGCCCCGCCGCAGCCCGGCAACCTGTTCATCCAGGGCAAGGTCGCGTTCTACCCCATCGTCCGCCTCAACATGCCCGTCCTCGAAGGCGACCCGAACGTCAAGTTCAAGTGGGGGTCGTTCTACTTGCCCCCCCTCAAGGACGGCGGCAAGACCCCGCGCCTGGGCACCGGCACGGCCGGCCAGGGGTCGCAGTACCTGTTCATCCCCAAGACCACGGTGGAACGGGGCAAGCTTGACCTGGCGCTCGACCTGGTGCAGTACCTGACCAGCCCCAAGGCCGAGGAGTACTGGTGCAGCCTGCAGTCGGTGCCGTGCTTCACGCCCGGTACCTCGGCTGAGAAGCTGTTTGGCGACAACCAGACCCAACTCGAACGGTATCGCGGCTTTATGGAGCCGCCCACAGTCGGCAACCGCATCAGCGGGCTGGACGTCAACGACGCCTTCGGCCCGGCCATGAGCGCCCAGGAGACTAAGGTTCTCCAGGACTACCTGGCCGGCACGACTAACCTGGACCAGACGCTCGTCGCCTATCAGAAGCTGCTGGACCAACTGGCCGAAAACGCCGTGCGCCAGCATCCGGAGTGGGGCGCGGAGAAGTGGTAAACGACTGTCATGCCGAGCGAAGCGACCTGTGCCCCGTAATCGGGGTAGGCATCTGCTCTGCAAGTATTGTCGGAGCAGACTCCTCACTTCGTTCGGAGTGACATCGCAGCGTGACCCCCCACCTGTGCCCCGCTTGCCCTCCGCCAGAAGGGTAAGCGGGGTAGGCGGAGGGCGGACAGTCGGAGGTTATGGGCCATTGATAACGAGGGTGTATGCTGGGTCGTCCTGAGAGCAACGAGATGAGTCTAGGGGCGACGCCACAAACGGCCGCCGGAGTGGGGGCGCGCACTAGGTCGCGGCTGGCCGAGGTGCGCCGCCACTGGCTGCTGTACCTCTTGCTGCTCCCCAGCTTCGCCTTCGCCGCCGTGTTCTACTACTACCCGATGCTATCGGGCATCTATCACTCGTTCACCTTTTGGGACCTCAAGCGCACGCTGTGGACCGGGCTGGAGAACTACCAGCGCATGCTCGAAGACCCCATCTCGGTCACGGCGTGGCGCAACATGCTCCTGATTCTGGTATCGCAGTTGGTCATCGCCGCCACCGCGCCCTTGCTCGTCGCCGCGCTCATCTACAACCTGCCCGCTGGCCGCGCGCCCTACTGGTGGCGCATGGTCTTCGTCATGCCCATCGTCGTGCCGGCCACCGTGACGGTGTTCATCTGGCGCTGGATGTACGGCCCGGAGGGCGGCATCAACGAGGCCCTGCGGCTGTTCGGCCTGGGCCACCTGGCCCGCATCTGGCTGGGTGACCAGACCACGGCTCTATGGGCCATCATTTTCGTCGGCTTCCCGTGGGTCAGCGGGCTAAACTTCCTGCTCTACCTGGCCGCGCTCCAGACCATCCCGCCTGAGGTTGTGGACGCGGCACGGGTAGATGGCGCTGGGCCGTTCCGCCGCTTCTTCAGCGTCGAACTGCCGCTGATTCGACCGCAGATGCTCCTGCTCCTCATCCTCACGTTTGTCTTCTACGTGCGCTCGTTCGACGCGCCGCTGATTATGACCAACGGCGGGCCGGGCCGCGCCGGGACGATGGTGCCGGGACTGCAAATGTACCAGGCGGTGCGCGAGGGGTTCGAGTTGGGCTACGGCTCGGCCATTGGCACGGTGCTGTTCGCGGTTACGATGCTGCTGACGCTGGTGTACTTCACCCTCCAGCGCCGCCAGCGGGCAGGAGGCTGACATGACCCTATCGCGTGGCCTGAGCCGCGCCCTCATCCACGGCCTGCTGCTCGTCTTCGCCGGGCTGACGTTCTACCCGGTGCTCATGCTGGTCAATCTGTCGTTCAAAGACCCGAATGCCTTCAACTCCGCGCCCATGAGCCTGTCCATCCCGCCCCACGTCGAGAACTACGCGCTGGCGTGGAAGTTCATGCAGGACCCGGTGTGGCACAATATCGTCGTCGGCGCGGTAGCCACCCTGCTCAGCCTGGGCATGGCCTCGCTGACGGCGTTTGTCTTCGCCCGCTTCCAGTTCCCCGGCCGCGACGCCCTGTTCGCCCTGATGCTGATCATCCTGTTGGTGCCGGGGACGATTCTGCTCGTCCCCATGTATCAGGTGATTATCCAGCTCAAGCTCCAGAATACGCTGTGGGCGCTGATTCTGTCCTACGCCGCGCACCAGAGCCTGATGATCTTTGTGCTGCGCACCTTTTTCGCGGAGTTGCCCCAGGAGATGTTCGACGCGGCGCGGGTGGACGGGGCGAGCGTCCTCCAGTTGTTCTGGCGCATCGCCCTGCCCCTGTCGCTGCCCGCCCTCAGCGCCATGGCGATCTTCCAGGTGTGGTGGATCTGGAACGACTACGCCTGGCCGTCCCTCGTCGCCAACTCCAACGAGGCGCGCACGGCGGTCACGGGGCTAATCTTCTTCAACGACTTCTCGCGCCCCGAACCCGGCGCGGGCATGGCCGCCGCCGTCATCGCCGCGCTGCCGATGGTGCTGCTGTTCCTGGTGTCCATGCGCACCTTCATCGCCGGCCTCACCTCCGGGGCCATCAAGGAATAGGCCAACGTCCCCATCTGCCCCACGGCCTAGAACTGCCGTGGGGTTTTCTTGTGCCCAGCTGAGGCCAACTGGTAGCGCCGCGCCAGGTCCACAGCCAGCCCGGCCACGAACAGCAGGCCACCGAGGACCAGGATCAGGTAGCCAGGATCATCCGGTTTGTCCATGCCGGAGTGGGGCAGGCGGGGCGTGGCGCGCGGCGTCGCCTGGGGCGAAGGCGTGCCGGGGGCGCCCGTCGGCGTCACGGCGGGGCGGGTGGCCGTCACCAGGGGAGTAGACGACGTAGCGGGCGTCGTGGTAGCCTGCGGCTGGGTTGGGGTAAAGATGAGAATCATGTCCTGGGTTTGCCCCGGCGCGTCCAGGAAAAGACCCTGCGGCAGGCTCAAAGTCAGGGACGCTGTGCCCGGATTGCGGACGACGATCTCGCCCGTCGCCAGCCAGGGCTGGTCGCTGTCAGGCAGGCCGTTCTGGACGGGCGTCCACTGCTGGTAGCTGACCTGGACCGTGTTGGCCTGGATGGCGTCTACCAGGCTCGGGCCAGCGCCGGGGGGCGGCGGAGGGGCCTGGTTGGCATTATTGAAGATTTCCTCAGCGCGGGCGCGCATGTAGGTATTCACCCACTGCCCCGTTTGCGCCCGCCAGAGGGCCAGTTGGACCTGGTACGGGTCGCTGTCCACATAACCCTTGCTCAGCGCATAGCGCACAATCTGGACATACTTCGGGTCGGCCAGGCCGGCAATGGGTGGAAAGTCACGCGGGAAGGGCATGGTATACTGGATACACAACGCTCTGATGGAGAGTGTCACCGACTGCCCAGGCCGAAGGGTAAGCGGGGGGAGGTCGACGCCGTTGGTCTGGGCGGCCACGGGGATGACATTGAGAAGAAACGGAATCATGCAGGCGAGGGCGAGAACGAGGGCAAGCCAGCGGGCTGGCGCGGGACGCTTGAGCATAGGAGCGCTCCTTGAGAGGTTAGCGAGGTGAAACAGCCTGTCCATCGCCATTATAGCAAGCTTTCGCGCAATCGTCTATCTAGCCCTCTTCATCACGACCATGTCAAAGTCTACACGTCTAGAACACGGATGAAGAGGATGGACGGATCAAGCCTCACGCCCGCCTCGCTAAGGGCGCCATGTCCGCCGTCATACCCCTCATCCGTCCATCCTCCCCATCCGTGTTCTTTCGTCTCCCGTCGCCTTTTGCCGGGTCTAGACTCCCTGGTCTGTCTGTGCTAACATCAGGATCACGCTGACGGTGGCGGACGGTGATGTTACCGGTCCGATAGCGTCAGGCTATGATGAGGCAGACCACGCTATGTCCGACAGTGTAGAGAGGGCCAGCGAGCGCACGGTGGTCAACCTGCGAGCGCCTGGCGTCGAGGGGCGCGTCACCCTCAGCCTCAAGCGCGACGCGACGACGCTCAGCGTCAACACCGTGCCGAGCTTCACCTTTGACCTCAAGGGGCGGCTCATCGGCGGGTTCAACGCGGGTCGGACGTACCGCCGGACGCTCGACCACCGCGTTGTCGAAAAAGTGGGCGAGACGCGGGACGGCGGGCGGATACGGCGCCGCCGCGAGTTGCCGCCAGACGAGAAGCGGGCGCTGGTCGAGACGGCGTATGGGCTGGCGCGGCGGGTCGAGGCGGCGCGGCAGGCGGGGACGCTAGACGTTCTGGATAGCTCGGTCCCGGCGGCGGTCTGGCAGCCCCTGGCCGAGGCCGCCCTGCCCCGTATCGCCGCCGTGGACAATGCGGCGCTGGAGGCCGACGCCCAGGCGTTCCTCGCCGTCTATGAACCCATTGGCATCCTCCCGCCCGACCAGTACCGTGCCCTCGTCCTCCAGGCGACGCAGGGCTGCTCGTACAACAAGTGCACCTTCTGCTCGTTCTACCGAGGCCGCGCCTTCCGCATCAAGACGCTGCCCCAGTTCCAGGCGCACATCGAGGCCGTCAAGGCCTTTCACGGTCCGGCCCTGCCTGTATACCGCAGTATCTTTCTCGGCGAGGCCAATGCCCTCATCGCGCCCCAGCGGCTGCTCGTCCCCATGCTCGACGCGGTCAACGCGGCCTTCGAGCTGGTTCCGCCCGACCTCAGCGGCGAGGCCCGCGCCCGCTGGCGGGCCGCCCACCCGGCGGCGCTCGACGGGGTGTATGCCTTTGTCAGCGCGCTCGATGCGCTGCGCAAGACAGCCGACGAGGTGGCCGACTTGAAGGCGCGCGGGCTGCGTCGGGTCTACATTGGCCTGGAAAGCGGCGATGAGGACCTGTTGCGCTTCCTCAACAAGCCGAACACGGCGGCCCAGGCGTTGGAGGCGGTGCAGACGCTCAAAGCGGGCGAGGTAGCGGTGGGGGTTGTCGTCATGCTGGGGGTGGGCGGGGCGCGCTACGCCGACCAACACGTCCGCCACACGACGGACATCGTCAACGCCATGCGGTTGGACATGGACGACCTGCTCTACTTCTCCGAGTACGTGGACCAGCCGGGGACGGAGTACGATCTACGCGCTACTGAAGCGGCCATTGGCGCGCTGAGCGCGGCCGAGATGCAGGCCCAACGCGCCGCCCTCCAGGCCGGTCTCACGTTCGCCGGGCCGCCGCCCAAAGTCGCTGTCTATGACATCCGCGAGTTCGCGTATTGAAGAGTGGTCGGTAGTACTTATTCATTCTAAATATGAGAGATGAAGGCGATGTTGTTTCATCAGCAAAAGGACTTAAGCTAATGATGCCCATAGGCCGCTTGGTAAGTATGGAGGCTGCACGATGTCCCAACTGATCTACTTTATGCCTACGTCGCTGGATGGCTTTATCGCGGGTGAAACCGACGACCTGGATTGGTCGGCGCCGGACGAGGAGGTATTCGCTTTCATCAACGATCTGCACCGCCCCATCGGCACCTATCTCTATGGACGCAAGAATTATGAGACGATGACGATTTGGGAAACGCCCGATGTCATTCCTGGTCGGACGCCGGCCATGATGGACTTCGGGCGGATCTGGCAAGCGGCCGATAAGATCGTTTATTCCAAATCACTGGAGACCGTCTCTACACCGAAGACGCGTCTCGAGCGGGAATTCGCACCTCAGACGGTTCGCGACCTGAAGACTCAATTGCCTCACGCTATTTCGGTGGCTGGTCCGAACCTAGCCGCACAGGCTATCCGGGCTGGGCTCGTCGACGAGTATCATCTGCTCGTCATACCGGTTATGCTGGGCGGCGGCAAGCGGGTTCTGCCCAGCAACGTAGGCGTAAAGCTGGATCTCCTGGACGAGCGCCGTGTTGGTCATGGATGGGTCTATCTTCGCTATCGCACGCGGGCCTAATGGAGGCAGCGGTCACAGCGTGTATTCGTGATGTGTTGAATCACGAACGGAGGCTTCGAGAAATGCCTGCGAAATGATACATTGTACGCTGACTACCGACTACTGACTACTGTCCCCCAGGAGATTCATTATGGCTACCATCTGGATCGAACGCGGCCTGTACCCCGAAGCGGTGGCCCTGGCGACAGGGCACGAGATACGCTCGCCCGCGCCCGAAATCGGCCAGCCGGGCAGCGACCTCAGCGGCGTCCACGCCATCATCATCTCGAACCTCCCCCCCATTGACGCCGAATTCCTGTCGCGCGCGCCCGATCTGTGGGTCGTCGCCCGACCGGGCATCGGCATTGATAACGTCGTCGTTGAGGATTGTACGGCGGCGAAGGTTCTGGTCGTCCATACCCCGGAAGCGCCGACCGAGTCGACCGCCGAGCACGCCGTCACGCTGATCTTCGCCACGGCGCGGCGGCTCAAAATCGCCGACCAGGGGCTCCGCAGCGAGGGTTGGGCAACCGACCGCACGCCTATGCGCGGCATCGAACTGCGCGGCAAGACCCTAGGGCTGGTCGGCCTGGGGCGCATTGGCGGCCGCGTCGCCCACATTATGGGCGCGGGCGTTGGGATGCGGGTCATCGCCTTTGACCCATACACGACCCCGGAACGGGCCGCCGCGATAGGCGTCGAGCTCCAGCCCAGCCTGGCCGATGTCATGCGCCAGGCCGACATCGTCTCGGTCCACTGCCCGCTGATGCCGTCCACGCGCGGCCTGGTCAGCCGCGAGATGCTGGGCCTGCTCAAGCCGGGCGCCATCCTGGTCAACGCGGCGCGCGGCCCGATTGTAGACGAAGCCGCCCTGATTGACGCCCTGCGCAGCGGCCACCTGGCCGGGGCCGGGCTGGACGTCTTCGACCCGGAGCCGGCGCTGCCGGGCAACCCGCTGTTCGACATGCCCCAGGTCATCGTGACGCCGCATATTGCCTCATTCACGCCGGATGCCGTCCATATGATGAGCATGGGCATCATGGAAGAAGTTGTGACCGTGCTCAGTGGTCAGCGGCCCCGCTGGCTGTGCAACCCGGAAGCCTGGCCGGGGCGGGTGAAGACGGTGTAAGGTAGTCCGAGACCTCGCTGTCAACGGATTCGGGGAGCGGATTGAACGGATTATGTTGGCGCCAGAAGGGATAATCCGTTCAATTTGCC
>JAHCIP010000277.1 GCA_026129165.1 Anaerolineae bacterium | reverse complement strand
AACAAGGCAATCCAAGCCGCCGTATCAACGAAGACGCGAGTAGTATCGTTACTCATGCTTCGGCTTACCGTACAGGTAGTGATCGTGTTGGTCGGCCAAGTCGGTAGTTCCCGTCTCGACAGCATATTTCTCGATCAACTGAAAGATGACGTCCCAGGCAGCGTCGTCCCCATTCGAGGACTCAAGAATCTGTTCCTCTTCCAGAAAGGTGATGAGGACCGCCTGCCCGTCATGGCCTTCGACCGGCTCGTCCGGGTGGACGACGCCATTCCTGTAGGTTCCCTTGACTGATATCATCCTATCGCCCCCTCTGATGTGCCTCGGCTAAGAATCTATCCCCCTCAATTCTACCCTCGGACCTGCGTAGCATCAAACCGACCTTATGTCCCCGCCGCCAGCAACTGCCGCACGTGGGGCGGGAAGGTGGTCACGCGGCCGTCGCGGTCGGTGACGATGTGGGTGCTGAAGCCCGTCACCAGGACGGCCCCATCGCGCACGACCTCATAGTGGAAGGTGAGCTTGCGCGAGCGCAGCTCCGCTACCCACGAACGGACGACGACTTCCTCGTCGTACCGTGCCGGCAGCATGAAGCGCGCCCCGACCTCGCTCAAGGGTAGCAAATAGCCGGCCTTCTCAAAATTAGCGTAGGAATAGCCCCGCTGGCGCATCCAATCGGAGCGCCCCGCCTCGAACCAGACGATATACGCCGTGTGGTGGACGATGCCCATGGCGTCGGTTTCCGCGTAGCGGACGCGCAAAGGTGTTTCACTGACAAAGCCAGTAGGAGTAGTCATCATGCCTCGTTGGACGATTTTCCTCGATGATGGTGGTGTGATGAGCAACAACCGCGTGCGCGGGCCGCAGTGGCAGCGGCTGGTGGGCGAGTTCTTCGCGCCGCGCCTGGGCGGGACGCCCGAAGCCTGGGCAGCGGTCAACCGTGTCGTGGCGGACCGGCTGTTTGCCGAGTATGAACGCGACTGGGCGGGCCGGACGGATGTGCCGTTTGAGGATTACTGGACCCCGTATCAGATTCGGTGGTTGAGCGGGATGTGCGAAGCGCTCAGCTTACCTATCCCGCCGCCCAAGGAGGCGTACCGCCTGGCCGAAGAGGCGACAGTGCATGTCACGCACCGGGTCAATGCCGCCTTTCCAGGCGTGGTCGAGGTCGTGCGCGAGCTACACGGCCAGGGTTACTCGCTCCATACCGCGTCTGGCGAACGCTCCGGCGAACTCAACGGCTACCTGACCAACATGGGCATCCGCGACTGTTTCACCCATCTCTACGGCCCCGACCTCATCGGTACGCTCAAGCAAGGGCCGGCCTACTACGAGCGCCTGCTGGCCGACTGCGGCGTTGCCCCAGCTGATGCCCTGTTCGTGGACGATAGTCCCCTGGTTATGCGCTGGGTCACGCACCTGGGGGCGACGGGCGTCCTGGTCCATCCCGCGCTGCCCATCGACACTCAGGGCGCCCATGTCATCAGCCGCTTGGCCGACCTTCCAATCTTTCTCGACGAGTTGGACTAAACCGTGACCGTCTGGTTGAGGCGGGAGGATTGGCGGGCGGCGGCGGTCAACTGCGCGACGCGCAGGCCCACGACGGGCGGCGAAGCGTTAGGCGCGCGTCCCAGGATGGCATCCACCCAGTTGCGGTCGGGGGTCGAGCCGGGCGGCAGGATAACCGGCTCGGTGAAGCCTTCGCTGCCCAGGGTGTAGACGCGGCCGTTGCGGTAGAGCAGCGCCCCCTGCGTGCCGCTGATGGTCACGTCCTCGAAGACGGACGTAGAGACGTAGGGCATGTTGCCGACCACCGTCAGGCTGGCGACCGTGCCTGCGCCAAAGCTGATGGTCAGTGTCGAGTTGACATCCACCGGCGCGCCGTCATTGTCAATGTAGCCATTGACCCAGGCGACGGGCTGGTCCACCAGCCAGGTGATGACGTCCACGAGGTGGCTGCCCGTATCCATCAACATACCGCCCCCGCTGAGGCTCTCGTCCTGCCGCCATGTCCCCACCGTATTCTTGCGCCAGTTCTGCCCCTGCACCGCCGAGACCATCGTGATGTCACCTATCGCGCCGCGTTGGATGGCCGACTTGATGTAGAGGTAGGCGGGCTGGTAGTGGCGCTGGTAGCTGACGAGGACGACGCGGTCCGTGGCCTCGGCCTGCGCGACAACCTGCTCGCCAGCCTCCGGCGTCGTCACCATCGGCTTCTCGACCAGGACATGCACGCCTCGGCTGAGGCAACCCAGGATGTGGACCGCGTGAAGGGTGTGCGGCGTGAAGATTTCGACGCCGTCCACCGCGACGCCGTCGAGCATGGCGTCGAGTGTGTCAAAGGCGGGTGTGTCGGCCAGGGCCGGGTAAAGCGCGCGCAGGTTGGCGATGCCTTCGGGGCGCGGATCGGCGAGGGCGGCGATGACCACGTCGCGCATATTGAGCAAGTTGGCGACGTGGAATTTGGAGAAATTGCCACAGCCGAGAATTCCAATGCGTAGGGGGGGCATGCGATCTCCAGACGGGATCTAAACATGGCGACAGTGGGCAGTAAACCTTGTCTACTGCCCACTGTCGAGGGAAGCGTCATCAGGCGTACTGGGCCAGTTTTTCCTTCGCCACCGCCAGCTCCGGCGCGCCCAGTTCCTCGTAGATGGTCATCGCTTGCTGGATAAGGTCACGGCCCTTCGGCCGGTCGCCCGCCTCCGCCTCGTTGACGCCCATCTCAAACAGGGTATAGGCGACACCAGCGCGGTCGTTGGACTGCTGGTTGAGGGCCAGGCTCTCAGCGTACAGTTCGCTGGCGCGTTGGCGGTTGCCCTCGGCCACATAGGTAATCGCCAGGCTGTGCAAGGCATCAGCCAGCGTGTCTGGGTCATTGGTGGCCCGCGCCTGGGCCGCGCTCTGCTCAAAGAGCCGGCGCGCCTCGTTGAGCCGGCCCTGGTGGGCGATGGCGTTGCCAATCTCCAGGATGATGCTATCCTTCAAGTCCTGCATCTGCGTCTGCTCGGCCAGTTCCAGGGCGTCGCGGTAGTATTTCTCGGCCTCGACCCACTGCTCTTTCTCATACAGGAGATAGGCGATGGAGCGCGTCAACTGGGCAATCTTGGGCTTATCATTCAGACGGCGGTAGAGGCTGAGCGCCTTCTCGTAAGCGGCGATCGCTTCATCGCGCTCGTCCTGGAACTGGTGGACCTCGCCCAGTTCCATAAACGACTCAGCATCCCCCTCCGTACTCTTAAACGCCACCGTAGCCCGCTGATAAGCCTTCTCGGCAAAGTCGAACTGACCGATGGAGCGCAGGATGTCGCCGATCAGGTTCTCGGCGCGGCCTAGTCCCTCAGTATCCTTGGTGCTCTCGTAGAGGTCACGCGCGGCGTGCGACATGGAGATGGCCGCGTCAATCTCGCCCTTGTCAAACAGGTCTTTCGCCTTGTTAAATGTCGCCTCCGCCTTCTCGCGCCGATCATCCCCCACCTTCTTTGGCTTGCGCCAGAACAACATAACCCCTCCTGGCTGTACGCATCGGGAGCGGAGCCTGTCCACTCGACTGCTGCAAACCCTCCAGCCACCTTGATTGCGTAGGGCGCATTGTAGACCTATCGCGAGTTAACGTCAAGCCAGACTGGCTTCGAATGTCATTCCCTTTACCGTCTCGCCGCCTGGCGTTACGTTACAGAGCTGGTTCAGCCAGGCGTTTGATCTTTTCACCCGTGTCAGCCCAGGTGATGCGGGACAGGCCAAGCTTCTGTCGCAACGTGTCAGGCTCCATACCATCTCTATAATCACGGACGGCTGAGGTCATGCGGAGGATTTCAAAGGAGACATCAGGGAGAGCCGCGCGAGCCGCCAAGTCGGACAGGACATACTCCAGGTTGCGGGCCGTACACTCGAAGAGCTTGACCTGGGGCTCGTGCTGGTCGCTGTAGGCGCGGTAGACCTCGGCGAAATCCGACGGCAGGCGCACCTTGCGCTCCTTATGGTGATGCTTGGGGCTGGCGTAGCGGATATAGAGGACAGGGCCACCACTGGCCTTGAGGTCCAGGTGGTCCAGGGCAATCGCCATACACTCGCTCTTCTTGATGCCAGTGGTGAGGAGAAGGGTCACGAGGAGATAGGGACGGGCGTCGGGCTGGTCGGGGTGGTCCTTGAGCGTGCGGGCGACCTGGCGCAGATTGTCTACCTGGTCGTCGTAGAGAATGTCCGGCAGGCGCGATGGGACCGGCTGGTGGACGAGGGTCTCCGCCGGATCGTGGCGCAAGACCTCGGTATCGGCCAGCCACTTGAAGAACACCTTGAGGGTGGTGATGCGCCGCGCGAGAGACTTGGCGTTGCAGGGCTGGGCGCGCTCCTGGCTCAGCCAGTACAGGAAGTCGTTGAGCTTGGCGGTGGTCATCCGTCGGATGAGGGTCCCTGGACCGGCGTACTGGGCGAGCAAGTTCAGATCGCTACGGAAGGCGCGCAGCGTGTGCAGGCTGAACCCCTGGCGGAGCAGGTGGGTTTGGAAGGCCCCAGACGCGGCCGCCAGGGAGGAGTCGGGGGTCAGGCCGGGCAGCGGGGCCATGGCTGGGCCAGCCTCCGCGGGGGCGAGGGGGGACGCAACGCCCTTGTCCGGCGGGCGACCCGGCGCAGGGAACAGCGGCAGTTGCTGGGCACGGGGCATAAGCGCTCCAACTATAGACACCCGCAGGTCACGCTATATCTAGTAGGCATCTGTATTCAGAGTACCACAGCTAGGGGCTGTTGTCAAGAGGGTAATGTCAGGGCGTGTGGGAGCGCGCATACGCCACCGCCTCATCCAGGCTCAGGGCGCGGCCGGCTGCCTCGGCCTCGGCAAAGGCGGCCGGGTCGAGGTGGGCGCGGGCGGGCGCGACCTGGCGGTCGTACTCGGCGCGGTCGGGCGGCCAGATGGGCAACCCGTGAGCCTCATGAATGGCAAGGGCCGCGCCAAAGAGCCGCGCCGCGCGGGGCGCATCCCCCTGCCCGGCCGCGACACCGCCTAACCCCGCCACAGACTCCGCGACACAGTAGACGTCCTTATTGGCATAGGATCGTTCCAGACTGTCGGCATACAGCCGGGCCGCCGCCTGTAGCTGACCCTGTGCCAGCTTTACACGTCCCAAGTGACGCTGAAACTCGGTATTCGTCCACTCGTCACCCCGTTCCTGGCTGATGGCGACCCCCTGCCCCAGCAGATCTTCGGCCCTGGCAAGGTCACCTTGCAGATAGGCCAGGTCGCCCAGCTTGCCGAGCATATAGCCGATAGGTTGACGACTGCCCACCTGCTGGTACATGCGCAGAGCGTCGGCATAATAAGCCTGGGCGCGCACCAGGTCACCCCGCAGCATGGCGATGCTGCCCAGTGCCTCTGATGAGTTCGCCATACCAAATGGGTCCCCGAATTCGCGGGCGATCGCCAGTAGCTCCTGCTGGCGAGTTTCGGCCACACCATACTCACCCCGCAGTAAGGCAAGACGCGCCAGGTGACTGAGGGGCGTCATCTGCCCCCATCGGTCGCCCAGGCGTCGGAGGAGCGCCAGACTCTCTTCCGACATGGCCCGCGCGACTTCCAGTTGGCCGCTTGTCACCGTCAGGTACTCACCCAGGTGGGTGAGGCCGGTCGCGAGGGCCCCTGTATCTCCCAGGCGGCGGGCCAGAGCGATAGCCTCTTCATAAGCGGCTCGGGTCGCGATGTAGTCAGTGCGCTCGAACTCGACGTCGCCCAGGAAGAGCAAGGCCAGAGTGAGGAAGCGCTCCTCCCCCAGGTGTCGAAACAGGGCGACACTGTGGGTCAAGGCGGGTAAGGCGGTGACGAAGTCGGCTTGCTTGGCGGCAAACGCGCCCACGCCGTACAACGCCACCGCCCGGCCTAGACTAGTGTCCGTTGGGCTGGTCTGGGCCAGAAAGCCTTCGAACCAGCGGCGTGCCTCGGTCAGGCTGCCTCGGATGAACCAGGCCGCGAACAGGTAGACGGCGCACCGCAACCCGTGCTCTAACGCCCCTGTCGCCTGCGCCCAGTCGAGCAGGGCGCGCAGGTTGTCCGCCTCGGCATCGAGCCGCGCCAGACAGGCCAACTGGGCCGGGCGGTGGAGTTCGGCCTGGGCCGCCTGGGCCAGGTAGAGGTAGAAGTCGGCATGGCGGCGGCTCAGATCAGCCGCCTCGCCACTGGCCGTCAATTGCTCCTGGGCGAACTCACGGATAGTCGCCAACATGCCGAAGCGCGGCTCGTCGCTGGCCGACGTCTCGATGCGCCGCAGCAAACTTTTAGCGACCAGGGATTCGACGCCATCCAGAATGTCTTCAGGACGGAGGACGGAAGACGGAGGACCAATAAGACCTGAGCCATCTTCCCTCCTCCGCCCCCCCGTCTCGATTGGTCCTTCGTCCTCGGTCGTCAGATTATTTCGCCGGAACCGAGCGCAGGTAGAGGATGACAGCCTTAATCTCGTCGTCGGTCATCTGGGCCGTCGCCTTCCAGGGCATAAACGGGTTGAGCTCGCGGCCCGACGGAGTCATGCCCTGGCGCAGCGCCTTGACGATATCGGTATCCGACCAGCCCCGCAACTCACCGCCCGGCGTCAGGTTCGGAGCCGGCGGCGCGTCGGGCGGTGCGCCTGGCACAGGGCCACCCGACAGATCGGGCATATGGCAGCCTCGACAGCCGCCGGTCGTTGCCAGGTACTCTCCGTACTCGACGGTTACACCCTTAGGGGGCGGGGCAGGGCGGGCCGCCGTGTGGTTGATGCTCTCGGCGGCTGGGGGAAACTGACCAGCCGCATACAGGGCCAGGCCTAGCGGCAGGAAGTTGAGGCCCGTTGCCATACCGGGCTGAGCAGGCAGGGCTTTGAGATAGGCGATCAGGTCGCCCAGGTCGGCGTCGCTTAGATAGTAGTATTCGTCCGCTGGCATGAACTGGATGGCCTTGCCGTCCGGCTTCACGCCGTGCCGAATCGCCCGTTCCCAGTCCGCATCGGTAAAGTTGGCCGTCGCGCTGTTCTGGCCTTTGGTCAGGTTCGGTGTGATGACGCTCCCGAGGGGTGAATCATCAATCCACCGCGCGCCGGTCAGGGTCGGCCCGTGGCAGTCGGTACACTTTGCCAGAGCCAGGGCGATGTGCTTACCGCGCTCGACCGCCGCCGCGTCCGTAGACGCTATGACGGTACTGGGCGGCACGCTGAAGACCCGGTTGAGACGCACCTGGGCGACGACATAGAGGCCGATAAACGCGATGACGAGCAGGGCCACCAGCCCACCAATAACAATCACCACCCACTTCCCAAACCCACGCATAGCTCTCCCTTTCAGTAATGGATGATAGTGAGGTGTTCCGTCAACAAGACGATAACGACACGGAACTGGATTTCAGTCCCGCAGGTTTCAGCCTTCTCACACAACGACAAAAGGGGGCACGGTGTTCGGGGCCGCGCGGCCTGTTTTGATAGTCGGTGGAGATTTGCTGTCTGATGATGGGTGGGGCTACAATGCTGGTTCAGCAGCCAAGGAGAGTCGTATGGCAGACGATTTAGCGGCCCTGCGGCCGGAAGCCTATTTTGACCTGGAAGGGTTCGCGCACCGTGCCCTGTTCGACGGCCAGCAGTACGTCTGGGAGGCGCTCAACGCCATCCCGGCCTATGTAGACCAGTTCTGGGCCAGCCTGAACCCGTCGCACCGGATCGAAGGCGACGTCGAGCCAGGGGCGCTCCTGCTGGGCGAGGGCATCACGGTCGCGCCGGGCGCGGTTATTGAGGCGGGCGTTCAGATTCGCGGCCGCGACATCTACATTGGGCCGGGCGCGGTCCTCGAAGCGGGGGCCTACCTCAAGGGCGAAAAGATTTACATCGGGGCGGGGGCGCTGGTCGAACGGGCGTGGCTCAAGGGCCAGCGCATCTTGGTGGACCGCCGCGCCAAGGTACTGGTCAACACGCGGCTGCGCGACAATGTGATTCTGGGTGAGGAAGCCGAGGCGGGCTTCGCGGCGGACATCAAAAACGCCGTCTTCCTGCCCAGGTCGGCGGCGGCGCACTTCGTCTACGCCGGTGATAGCCTGGTCGGGCGGGGGGTCAATCTGGCGGACAAGAC
>JAHCIP010000276.1 GCA_026129165.1 Anaerolineae bacterium | reverse complement strand
GAACCTTCGGGAGGTTCGTCGGATAATCTCGTCTAGAACAGCCGATTGGCATAGATCGGCATGGCCTTGAGCCACCAGGGCCAGTCGTGGGCCACATCGTGGCCCCAGACATCGAGCCAGTGTTGGATGCCCTTGGCGTTCAGCATGTTGGACAAATGGTAGGTACGCCCCGGGTCTTCGTGTGGGCCTTGACCCGTATAGAGGATAATCGAACGGTCACGCAAGCGAGAGAGGTGGTAGTCATCGTTCAGGTTGGGGAGGTACTCCGCCGGATTGTTGAAGTACACATTGTCGTCGTGGTAGCCGCCAAAGTAAGAGCGGATGTCATAGGTGCCGCTGAAGGCGATCAGACCGCGGAGGATGTCGGAGTGCTTTAAGAAGGTATTCGCGGCGAGATAGGCGCCCATGCTGATGCCCGTGATGACAGGCCAGGCGAAGGGGTCCTGGCTGTAGGTGCGGATCCAGGGCACGACCTCCTCCGCGATATACTGGTCGTAAGCCGTCAACAGCGCGGCCTTGATATAGGGAGCCTGCCCGTAGTCGAGCAGTGACCAGCGCAGGACGCTGTTAATCGAATAGACGCGCAACCGACCGGCGTCAATAAATGGCGCCAGCGCCTGGATCATTCCAAATCGTTCGTACTCCAGGTAATCGGCGGCGGCAGTGGGCAGCATCAACAGGGGCGGGCCCCAGTGACCATAGGCCACAATGGGCATCTCCAGCCCGATGCGGTGAGAGTACCAGCTATCAAAGCGGCGTTCCATGGGCGCTCCTTGGGAGTGGCGAGAGTGGGGCTGTAAGTGGGTTGTGGGGCAGTCTTTTCAGACTGCCTGCACAGGCTAAAAGCCTGCGCCACAGCAGTAACGATTTGCCCGCGCTAAGCGTTTATAGTAGAGAACCCAACATGGTTCACTGGGCAACAGCCACAATTATACACAGTTGGCCCGTCAGGTCTACCCTGGCGGTAGTGATCCTGACCTGGTGCGTGGCCCGCCGCCATACGCATACAGTTTTCACGCTCTGAACTGAATTTTCTAGAGGCGACGGTTAGGCATGCACTGTTTTCGTTCCTGTCGGCTGCTCTGGGCCATCAGCGCGACTTTCATCCTGCTGTGGCTGACCGGCGCGCACACGCGCGCCGACGGTCCGCCCACCAAACTCGGCATCGGTCTGTACCGCGAGAGCCACGCGGCGCGTGATGCCATCTTTGGCATGCGCCCGCCCCTGGTCCTGATGCAGGACCCCTCCGCCAAGCTGCCCCACGAGATCAAACAACGTCTGCCCCAGACTCTCATCATCGGCCGCCACTCCATCGAGGATACGGTGTCTGTCGAGGGCGCGCTGCGCTACGCCGATACCATCCACGCCAAGTACGCCGACTTGAAGGGCGCGATCACCGCCTGGACCTTCTACAATGAGCCGGCCGTCCAGAAGCCGGGCGAGGCCGAGGCGTTTGATGCGGCCCAGGCCGCCTTCACCGAGCGCATGCACCAGTACGGCTGGCAGGTGGTCGGCTTCAACTTTGGGGTGGGCGTCCTGGAGCCGGGCGACTATCCGCGCCTCTTTCCGCGCAGCCTGCCCCTGGTGGACTACATCGGCGTGCATGCCTATGGCTCGGAGCGCGACTTTTTCATGGCCGGCCCCGACCGCGACTACTACGCCCTGCGTTATCGCAAGATTCGCGCAGCGATATTGGGGGCGGGTTACGACAAGCCGTTCTTGCTGACCGAGACGGGAACCTGGAGCGCGTGGCACGGGAAGGCAGACGACGCCGCGATCATTCGCGACTACCTATGGCTGGAAGGCCAGATCGCGGGGGATGACTACGTGCTGGGCCAGGCGCCCTTTCTCCTGGACGGTTTCGATTGGGAGGGGTTCAAGCTGCTGGACTCGCCCGCCTTGCCCGCCTTTACCGACTATAACCGCCAGCGGTCACCTGTCCAGTACGCCACGCAAACGCCGACGCCGGCCATGACGCCCACGCCGCAGCCTACCGCCACGCCGGACCTGCCGCCGTCGCTCGAAGCGGCCCGCCAGCACCTGCCCTGGCTGCGCGAACTGCTCAAGTTGCCCGCGCCTGTGCGCGCCCAGGCGGTGATACGCATTGCCCAGGAACTGGGCGTCAGCCCGGTGACGATTTACGAGTGGCTGACCTGGCTGGAGGTTAATGGTGAGTTGGGGGTGTTAGTCGTCACGCCTACGCTACAGCCCACCGTCGTGACGACCCCGACGGCTACGCCGTCACCATTGTTATCGCCGACGCCCTCGGTCTACCGCGTGTTCGTGCCGCTGGTCGAGCAACGGGTAGCACGCGCTGAACGCTCTGACCGTGACGATTGGATGATACGTCGCGGCGGGCCGCAATAGTCAAATAAGATGGCTCTTTCGCCAGGGCCACTTCGACTGCCTGCCCTCCGAATGGAAGGTCACCCTGAACGAAGTGAAGGGTCTCGCTTATCGTAAGGCGAGACCCTTCGCTTCGCTTAGGGCGACAACATCCTATGTTATCTCAGTTCAAGTGGTTGGAAACGCGCCAAAGCCTCTTCGCGGGCCGCTATTTCGGCTGGCGTCCACTTGTCATCAGTCGTGACCAGCCCCCAGCGTTCGGTCAAAGTGGCTTCGACGGCCTGAATAACCACCGCAGTGTCCACGTCCCCACGCCCTACTGTGTTCAGCCCCGCTACGCGGCCGTCGAGCAATGCTGTCAACGCCACCTGATCGGCCTGCGTCCGCGTCACCAACTCAGCGGTCCTGGCCGACGACCAGCGCAGGTAGATACCGGCCTGCAACAGCGCGCCACTTCGCCGCCGGCGCTGCGCCAGTCCCACGATTTTGCGCGGCCCGGCGACTACTTCATAGGGCGACAGCCCACCGAAGCAGGCCCGCTTGAGCAGCGGATGCACCGCCTGGGCATCGGCGCGCGCTTCGGCGACACTCACCACCCGCGCCTCAATGCCCAGGCGGTGCAGGGCCAGCGCCCACGTTTCACCCAGCCACTGATAGGACGCCGTCACGTCGTCCATGTCTAGAGCGTCGCCAGGCGGGATGACCACGTCCAGGGCCAGCGACGCCTCGGTCAGCACCGCGCCGCCGCCACTGGCCCGGCGATAGACCCGCACCCCGCGCGCCGCACACGCCTCAAAATTGACGTCGTCGAGACGTTCTGAGCTACCCAGGATGAGGGCGGGTGGAGTTATCTCGGACCAGCATAGCGCCAGGCGCGGCTGGTGTTCCAGGCCCGCCAGAAGCGCCAGCCCTGCGGCGAGTTGCCGGTCGGCGGGTACGGCTGCGAACGGGAGGCGGCGGATGGGGCGCGGCGCGGGAGTATCCATCTTAATGGCGGAAGTGCCTCATGCCGGTAAAGACCATCGCCGCCCCATGCTGCTCCGCCATCGCCACGGCGTCGTCGTCCTTGACCGAGCCGCCCGGCTGGATAAACGCCGTCACGCCCGCCTGGCAGGCCGCCTCGACGCCGTCGGGGAAGGGGAAGAAGGCATCTGAGGCCAGAACCGCGCCCGTGGCCCGTTCGCCGGCCCGTTCCACCGCGATGCGTACCGAGTCGACGCGGTTGGGCTGGCCGGGGCCGATGCCCACCGTCTTGGTCCCCTGCGCCAGCACAATGGCATTCGACTTCACGGCGCGGCAGACGCGCCAGGCGAACACCAGCCCCTCCCACTCGGCCTCGGTCGGGTGGCGCGTGGTCTTCTCGGTTAGCCAATCAATGTCGAGGCTGTCGCTCTCCTGAACGAGCAGGCCGCCGCTAATGCCGTGCGCCATCAGGGTCGGCTCCGGAACGGCGGACAATTGGAGGACACGCAGGTTCTTGCGGTTGGTCAGGCGGCTCAGGGCGTCGGGATGATAGGCCGGCGCGATGATAACATCCATCTTGACCTTCATCAACTCCGCGGTGCGGACATCCACCGGGCGGTTGAGAGCGACGACACCGCCAAACGCCGAGACCGGGTCGCAGGCCAGCGCGTCGCTGTAGGCGTCGGCCAGGCGCTCGGCGCTGGCGACGCCGCAGGGCGTGGCATGCTTGACAATGGCGACGGTCGGGCGGGCGAAGCCATAGGCCAGCGCCCAGGCGGTTTCCAGGTCGAGCAGGTTGGTGTAGCTGAGGGCCGGGCCGTGCATCTGGCGGGCGTCCGCCAGGCTGGGCGTGCTCTGGCCGGCGGGCATATAGCGATACCAGGCGGCCCGCTGGTGCGGGTTCTCGCCGTAGCGGAGGTCGGCCACCTTACTCAGAACCAGGGGCAGCACGGGCGGGGCCACGCTGCCCTCGGACGCCTTGCCCTCGGCCTGGGTCAGGCCGCGCTCGCCCTGGACCGCCGTCCGCCCGCCGAACTGGGCGGCGCCCAACTGGCCCGCCAGGTAGCTGGTAATAGCGCCGTCGTAGCGCGTGGTATGCTCGAACGCTTTGAGGGCGAGGCGCAGGCGGGTGGCCTGCGCCGTGTCGCCCTGGGCGCCGATTTCTTCCAGGACCGTGGGGTAGTCGGCCGGGTCCACCAGGACGGTGACATAGGCGTGGTTCTTGGCTCCGGCGCGGATGAGTGTCACCCCGCCGATGTCAATCTGCTCGACCGCCTCGTCCAGCGTCGCGCCCCGGCGGACTGTCTCGCTAAAGGGGTAGAGGTTGCAGACCACCAGGTCAATCGGCTCAAGGCCTAACTGGGCCAACTCGGCCAGCCCGGCCTCGGTGCGCGGCGCGAGCAGCCCGGCGTGGACCGCCGGGTGTAGGGTCTTGACCCGCCCGCCGAGTACCTCTGGAAAGCCCGTCACCTCGGCCACCTCGGTCACCGGCAGCCCCGCCTCACGGATGGCCTGCGCCGTCTTGCCTGATGCGATCAGGGCGACCCCCGCCGCGTGTAGCCCCAGCGCCAACTCGGCCAGCCCCGCTTTATCGTAGACACTCAACAACGCGCGACGTATCACAGCGTCCTCCTCGTGGCGCAGACTGGAAAGTCTGCGCGGGCAGGCTAGCAAGCTTGCCCCACCCCTGGTTGAACTGTATTATCCCTACTGGTGCTGGGCGAATTCTTCCACCCACCGCCGCTGTCCCGCCGTCTCCGGCCCGGCCCCCGCCGCACGCACGGCCTGCTCTGCCTCAGCCATTGGCATGTCCAAGACCAGCAATACGCATAGGGCGAGCATCCCTGTGCGCCCGATCCCCGCGCCGCAGTGGATCAAGACCCGCTCGCCCGCCTGGACCCTCTCGGCCAGTTGCCGCACCAGACCCGTAAAGGTGTCCATAGCGGACGGTACGCCAAAATCGGGAATAGGGTACATTTCCCAGGCGCACGGCAAGGTGTGCGAGGTGATGGCATGGGCATAGTCCGGCGACTTGTGGGTGATTTCATCCAGCGACAGCAGGCTGACGAGGCGCGTGATGCGGTGGCGTTCGAGCGCAGCGCGGCATAGGGCAAAGGGTTCGTAGCGGCCCGGCAGGCTGTGGAGGTAGATCTCGCCCACTACAGCGGGCGGCAGGTTCACGTGGCGGAACAGGCTCGGAGTAAACATCATTTCCGCCGCCGTTCCAGTTCGGCGTACACCTCATCCAGGCTGATACCGCTATCCACCATCAGCACGAGCAGGTGGTATAGCAGGTCGCCAATCTCGTAGATGGTGTGGTCGTGGTCGCCGTCCTTGGCGGCCAGGGCCACCTCCACCGCTTCCTCGGTCACCTTCTTGACAATTTCGGCCTGCCCCTGGCTGAACAGCTTGGCGGTGTATGAGCCAGGCGGCGGGTTGGCTTTACGGTTCTCGATCAATGTGTATAGTTCTGTAAGAATCTGTGAGTTCATGGTTTGCATCAGTCTCTAGGTGGAGTATTCGTCATATCGTCAGCCTGATAGAGGCTGATAAAGAAGCACGTCTCGGCCCCGGTGTGGCAGGCCGGGCCGTGGGGGTGGACGCGCACCAGGATCGCGTCACCGTCGCAGTCCAGGCGCAGGTCGGTCACGCTTTGGGTGTGGCCGCTGGTGCGGCCCTTGTGCCAGATTTCGCGCCGGCTGCGGCTCCAGAAGTGGGTCTCGCCCGTCGCCAGCGTCAGCCGAAGGGCCGTGCGGTTCATGTAGGCCAGCGTCAGCACCGCCCCCGTGTGAGCATCCTGAACAATGGCCGGGGCGAGGCCCTGCCCGTCCCACTTGACCCGCGCCTCGGCCTCGCCCCAGGCAGCCGGCGCCCGGCCCAGGCGGTGGGCCAACTCGGCGTGGGCGGCCAGCAGGTCGGGATGCAGCCGCCAGCCGAGGCAATCGCGCTCACGGACAAACCAGTTGAGGATGGCGAACGCCGCGTGGTCGAGGGACTGGTCCAGGGCGGCAGCCAGGTCAGCCGCGTAGCCCGGCTGAAAGTCGGCCGTCGGGTCGAGGGCAGTCTTGTCCGCGACAAAGAGCGTCTTGTCCAGGTCCGTCGCGCCGTAGCGCAGAGTGCTGTGGCAACGCACGGCGTTCAGCACCAGCGGGTCGGTGACGCCAAACCAGCGCTCGCCCAGCCAGGCGGAGAGCCGACCGTGGATCACCTGCGGAATGGCGCGGTCGGCGGGCGTCAGCACGATGCCCAGCCCCTCAGCCGCCTCGACCACGCGGTTGGCGGGGACAATCGCCGCCACGTCATGGAGCCAGCCCGCCAGCCACGCCTGCGCCGGGTCTACGGCGAAGCGCCGCGCCAACCGTTCCGCCTCCTCGGTGACGGCCTTCAGGTGCGCCACCGTTTCCGGCCGGCCTCGCTCGACCAGAAAGGTGGTGATGTCGGTCACGGTGTCGCCAGAGAGGTGTAAAGGTGTCAATAGTTGGTCAACATCCATCTTTTATTACAGTACGGTCTAGATATCATCATAGACCTCGAGAAACTCATCTCGTGAAATGCGAGACTGAGATAGAATAGTTCGCAACGTCGAACCTTTAATCGTGCGGTGGTTAGGCATAGTCAAAGGTATACGAGTACCATCCTCGTTTTGCCGTTCCATAGAGATATGGTTGCCTTCACGGAGCAATCGGAACCCGAGGCGCTCGAGTGCTTTGATCACCCTATCGCGAGGAGCGTCAGTCGGGAACTTAGGCATTACACCGCTATCCTTGTTTCAGCCACAAAAACCTCAAGGATGGGAGTCTCTATTTCGAGAACGCCTGGTCCAAAGGTTTCGATGTGGAATTGAAGGGCTGATGTGACATCGCGAAGAGCCTCTTCGTATGTGTCGCCTTCGCCGACCACGACGCCTTCAATCCCCAGCGGATAGGCCACATAGCCATCGGCGTGCTTCTCGACCACGATCTTGAGTTCCTTATGCATCTCCGCCTCCCATGTCACGGCGGACGACCACCCCCCGCTCGGCTAAGTAGTCCTTGACCTGTCCAATCGTAAGCTCTTTGTAGTGGAACAGCGAGGCGGCCAGGGCGGCGTCGGCGCGGCCCGTCGTGAGAGCGTCGGCGAAGTGATCCAGGCGGCCCGCGCCGCCGGAGGCGATGACGGGGATGGGGACGGCGTCGGCGACGGCTCGCGTCAGCGGGATGTCATAGCCGTTCTGCGTGCCGTCGCAGTCCATGCTGGTGAGCAGGATTTCGCCCGCGCCGCGCCGCGCCACCTCCGCCGCCCACGCCACGGCGTCCAGGCCACGCGGCCGCCGCCCGCCGTGTGTCACTACTTCCCAGCCGCTTCCGTCGGCGCGCCGCCGTGCATCCACGGCCACGACAATCGCCTGCGCGCCAAAGCGTTCCGCCCCCGCGTCAATCAGATCGGGGGTCTCGACCGCCGCCGTGTTGATGGAGACTTTGTCCGCGCCGGCCTGAAGCAGCGCGCGCATGTCTTCGACGGCGCGGATGCCGCCGCCGACGGTAAACGGGATAAACACCGTTTCGGCCACGCCTCGCACGACGTTTAACATAATATCACGGGCTTCATGGGACGCCGTGATGTCCAGGAAGACGAGTTCGTCGGCGCCCTCGGCGTCGTAGACGGCGGCCTGCGCCACAGGGTCCCCCGCGTCGCGGAGATTGACAAAGTTGATACCCTTGACCACCCGCCCGCGATGCACGTCGAGACAGGGGATGAGCCGTTTGGCGAGCATGGAACCTCCTGGGGCCGACGAAGGAC
>JAHCIP010000275.1 GCA_026129165.1 Anaerolineae bacterium | reverse complement strand
GTTCTCGGCGACAGCCCCATCTCTGCCGACGACGACGCGTACCCCAACTTCTACCGGGACTCCGCAGCCGTTGAGTGGAGTTCATGTTCGCAGTTACAACCTGATTTATACATCAAGTGGTTTTGCGCTGTACCTAGCGGGTGAAGTCGTCAACGACCTTTTTATTCCTGTCTACTTTGTTAGGCTTAACCTGAAGTTTTTGAATGCTGCAGGGCAAGAAGTAGCTTCTGAGTTTACTTACGCAACTCTGACGCGTATCAATCCAGGGCAAAGAGTTCCTTTCGTGGAAATACTGCTGAACCCACCTGGCGACATCACTAGGGTGACGTTTGAGGTGGAGTATATGACTGACGCCTTCCTGGATTACCAGCCCTTGACAATCGTGAGTCAAGCCAAACGCGAGGGGCCTGGCGATGGATTTGAACTGTATGGCACAGTTCGTAACGACCAAACGCGCGAACTGGATAGCGTGGAGCTTGCAGCGACCTTGTACGATGAGACAGGCAATGTAGTTGATGCATGGTTTGGTTTTCCTTCCTCAATCACTCTAGCGCCAGGAGCAACAGCCACCTACTCCATCTACTTCTCGCCTGACCGACGTCGTCCCTTCAGCACGTTCACCATTCAAGGTCAAGGTTATCTGAAGCCATGACGGCAAAAGTATGGTCGGATGATGCATGCCTGAAGGGGGATGGCTGTCGGGTGGCTGTCGGATGGGTGTGTTGCGGTCGGGGGCGCGATATGGTATAGTGGGGGGTGTGCGGTGCGAAGACCATGCAATGTGGCGCATCATACACCGTGTAGGAGGACGGCGTGGCGTGCGCCACGTCGCGCGGCAGGTGCTTGAAAGGAGCCTGTCATGCTAACGACGTTAGTGATTGGGATTATTGCGGTCGTGGTGGCCGTTGTGCTATTGTCGAGCCTGTCGCCGCTGCGATGGATCCCCAATGACCGGGTTGGCGTCATTGAAAAGCGGTTCAGCCCGACCAAGGGGTCCATCAAGTCCGGCTTTATGGCGCTGGGCGGCGAGGCGGGCTACCAGCCGAGCGTCCTGCGGGGTGGCATCCACATCCTGAACCCGTTCCAGTACCGCGTGCATACCGTGTCCCTGGTGACGATCCCCCAGGGCAAGATTGGCTATGTCTTCGCGCGCGACGGTCAACCGCTCCAGCCGGGCCAGTCGCTCGCCTCGAACGTCTCGGCCAGCGACTTCCAGGACGTGGCGGTCTTCCTGCGCAACGGCGGGCAGCGTGGCCCGCAACGCCAGATTCTACGTGAGGGTACGTATGCCATTAACCTGGCCCAGTTCGTCGTCATCACCGAGGAGCGGGTCTTCTACCTGCCGCTGAACCGGGACGAGGACGAGATCATCAAGCGTATGGCGGTGGTCATCGGCGAGCGCAACGGTTTCCGGCCCGTCGTCATCAAGGACACCGACGACATGATTGGCGTGGTGACGGTGCATGACGGCCCCTCGCTGCCCGAGGGCCTCATCATCGCGCCCATCGTCGGCGGCGACCCAGTCCAGGCGGAGACGTATCACAACAACTTCCAGGATCCAGAGAAGTTCCTGGCGGCGGGTGGCCGGCGCGGCCGCCAGTTGCAGGTGCTGGTGGAAGGCACGTACTACATCAATCGCCTGTTCGCCACGGTCGAGATGATTCCGAAGACCGTCGTCGAAGTGGGGAACGTGGGCGTCGTCATCTCCTACGCCGGTGAGGTGGGACTGGACGTGTCCGGCGCTGAGTACAAGCACGGTGAGTTGGTCGAGCGCGGCAAGCGCGGTGTCTGGAACGTGCCCCTGATGCCCGGCAAGTACGCCTTCAACACCTATGCCGGTAAGGTTATCATGGTCCCGACGACCAATATCATTCTCAAGTGGAACCGCCGCGAGATTGGGGCGCACCGTTACGACGAGAACCTGGCCGAAGTGTCGCTGATTACCAAGGATGCCTTCGAGCCGTCGCTGCCGCTGTCGGTGGTCATCCACATTGACTACCGCAAGGCCCCGCTGGTCATCCAGCGCTTCGGCGACATCAAGCGGCTGGTGGAGCAGACCCTCGACCCGATGGTGGCGGCTTACTTCAAGAACGTCGGTCAGACGCGGACGCTGATTGAACTCATCCAGCAGAGGAGCGAGATTCAGAAGATTTCCAGCGAGGAGATGAAGGAGAAGTTCGCGCACTACAACCTGGAGCTGGAAGAGGTCTTGATTGGCACGCCCGCCTCGTCGCAGGGCGACACCAAGATTGAGAACATCCTGGCCCAGTTGCGCGACCGCCAGATTGCCGCCGAGCAGATCGAGACCTACGAGCGGCAGGAGAAGGCGGCGGTCAAGGAGCGCGAATTGCGTGAGGCCGAGGCCCGCGCCCGTCAGCAGCAGAAGTTGACGGAGTCGGAGTTGAGCATCACCGTGGCGAGCAACCAGGGTAAGGCCGAGTACCAGCGCGCTGTGCAGCAGGCGTCGCAGATTCGCGCCCTGGCCGAGGCCGAGGCCGAAAAGGCCGCCCGCATCGGTATCGGTGAGGCCATCGCCATCGAGGAGAAGGTGCGCGCCTACGGTGGGCCGCAGTTCCAGGTGACGCAGCAGGTGATGAACCGCTTCGCTGAGGCCATCCAGGCGGCGGGCGTGGACGTGGTGCCGCGCATCGTCATCGGCGGTGGGTCCAAGGAGGGCGGTGCGCAGGGCAGCAGCCTGATGGAGGGCCTGCTGGCGATGCTCCTGTCGGAACGGATGGGCGAGTCGGTCCGCGAGACCGGCGAGCGCAGTCCGGAGGTCGAACGGCTCCGCAACCAGATCCGCCAGCAGTTGGCAAGTGGTGACGTCGGGCCGGGGCAGGCGGAGGCCCGGTCGGCCAGCGTCCCCACGCCGGACCTGGTCGGGCGCAACGGGAGCTAAAGGAATCGCATAAGCAAGGGGGATACTATAATGATAGTATCCCCCCCTGTTTCCACAGATATACTCAGGGGTGGATTATGGACCCGCGTGCTAATGCCTGCTATTATGTGGGTTAATCCTGAGGTATCATACGGGCAGCAGGGGCTGCCCCAAGGAGGACAGGATGACCCGACCGAGTGTGACCCGCCAAGACCTCGAAACGAGTGTCCGTCAATCTCGCCACTGCCGTCATGCTGCGCGTCGCTGAGGACTGGGCCACCCGCAAATACATGGACATGGCCCCCCTTCACGCCCTACGCGCTAACCCACAATAATAGCGACTTGATCACACAATCTTGACCACACTCATCTATAGCCCTCCTCTGGAACCGCGTACACTATTCTAGGTTCACTCCCATCTAGCGGTCAAGGGCGACCAAGAGGTTCAGGGTTGGACGGGGTTTTGTGGGCCACCATGACACTGACCCGCCCATGCTGCGTCGTGTGGTGGTGATAGGTCAGGGTGAAGCCAAGCGCCTGGAGGCGGCCCGGCAAGGGCGAGGCCTCGACCGGGCGCGAGGTCAGGGCGAAGGCCAGGTTGACCGCCGCCGTGTACAGGTTCCGACCCGTCAGTTCCGCGCCGTCCACGATCACCAGCCGGCCTGCCGTGTCCAGTACGCGGTAGACTTCTTGTAACGTTAGCGAGTGAGCGATATAGGGGGCGGGGAACGTGCTGACCACCGTGCCAAAGGCGCCCTGGGCGAAGGGCAGGGCGTCGGCGGTCCCCAATACGAGCCAGCCCGTTCCCTGGCGGTCCCGCGCCAGGCGAAGCATGGCCGCTGAACGGTCGAGGCCGACCGCCAGGGGCGCGGCTGCCGCAAGATGGGGCAGGAGATAGCCGGGGCCGCTGCCCAGTTCCAGAACACGGCCTTCCGGTCGAAGGTGGGCGAGCGAGGTCCGCCCCCACGCCGGCCAGTCACCGCGTGATACGGCCCAGGCGACGCGGTCATACGCCGGGGCGAAGGCGGTATACAGCAGGTGGAAGGCGGTCTGCACCAACCGCGACCAGAGGTGAGGCATAAGGCTCTAGATTATACGAGAATTGGGACAGGAAGAGTAGGAAGGGTGGGAAGGTAATCGCGCATCTTCTGGGCATCGTCCGGGTTATCATCATTGGGGGAGTCTGTGGTATGATTGGCGGCGCGGCCGCTGACAGGCTCTACGCTTCCCTCACCCGGTTAGGGTGGTGTTGGAGTATTCTCACTTTTGATGAGCGCGAAGGAGCGCATATGGCGCTGGTGTCCATCCTTGTATCCCTTGTCCTTGGCTATCTGCTCGGCTCCATTCCGACGGGCCTGCTCGTCGTCCGTCAGTTCTGGGGCGTTGATATACGTACCGTGGGCAGCGGGCGCACCGGCGGGACGAACGCCATGCGTGCCGCGGGCCGCAAGGCGTTCCTGCTCGTCGGCTTCCTCGACGGCCTCAAGTGCTTCCTGGCCGTGATTGTGGCCCGCCTCGTCTTCCCCGACATCCCGCTCGCGGCGGCGTTCGCCGGCATCGGTGGCATCGCGGGTAATATCTGGTCCATGTTTATTGGCTTCAAGGGCGGGGCCGGCGGAGCGTCCAACATTGGCATTATGATCGCCCTGCAGCCCCTCGTCGGCATCTTTGCCTTGCTTCTCGGCGGGGTCGCCTTCTTCACCATCCGCATGGCCTCGGTCGCCACGCTCACCGGCTGCACGACCGCGATGCTCACCCTGTTTGCCCTCGCCGGGCTGGGCTATGTCCCCTGGGAATACACCGTCTATGGCGTAGTACAATTAATTCTTGTCGTCATTGCATTACGTCCCAATATCCAACGAATTATGAATGGAACCGAACGGCGGATAAGCCTGCGTGGGTCGGGATCTGAAGCGACCGATAAGTCTGGTGTCCGTAGCTAAGTGGAATCTCAGTCCGAGGCTCGTTAACTGTGGGCGCGGCGGCGATAGTCGCTGATGAGCCAGGCGCTTACCTCGAAGTAGCCGTAGGTGCGGCGCAATGGCTCCGGGTGCAGGGCGCGGCGGGGCTGGATGCTGGCGCGCGATAGCACCGCCTCTAACTCGTCAATACGTTCCAAGATTTCGCCCGGCGTGCGCGGGATGGCAATATCGGCGTAGGTCGGGCGGCCGGGATAGGTGATATGGGGGGTAGGCAGGTGGGGCAGGTAGGCGAGCGCCGTGTAGGCGTGGGCAAACTCGAGCAACTGGTCACGGACACGTTCCACGTCGTTAGGGGGGAGGAAGCTGAAGCCCTGCTCCTCCAACCAGCGCCAGTCCATCAGAAAGCGGCGCACCAGGTCATACAGTTCCGAGTGGCGCTGGACGGCGCTAACCCGTAACGTCAGCTGGAACCCCTCGCGCACGTTGTCGAGATGGCTGAAGGCCTCGGTGAGGGCGCCGGGGCGGGCCTCGAGAGGCGTCTCCGTCTGGTAGAGGTAGCGGCCGAGCGCCTCGCGCGTCGCATGGACGACCTCACCCAGGTCGGCCAGATTGGACATGCGGTAGTCTCCTCTCTACGGTTCTACAAACTCTACCACCACCTGTTTGCCCGGCTCCACGCGCACCTCCAGCGAGGGGCCAATGCCCGCCGGCACATCTACCGTGTACTCGGCTGGCGGGAGGTTGTCGAACTCGAACAGCCCGCTGGCATTGGTCGTCGTCTGTCGATAGTCGGAGCCGGCCTCCAGGGTCACGGTATAGCCCCGGAAGGGGCGGCCCTGGCGGTCGAGGACGCGCCCGGCGAGTTGCCCGTTGGGGCCAGGCGCATCCTGCGTCAGGACGAGACGTGGGTTGAGGTGGGGCGCGGGGGCCAGCGTTGGCGTCGGAAGGCGGGCAGGGTAGCAAGCCTGACGGGCGCGCGCCAGTTTCGCCCGCGTATCCGGCTGATCCACGACCACCAGGGCGCGAGCATACGCCTCAGCCGCATCACAGGCGAATCGCTTATCCAGGGCGCGATCACCCTGGATGACATACACCAGAGCCAGGCGCTGAGTGACGTCCTTATACTCAGGCGCACGTTGGTAGAGTTCCTCAAACTTCGCCCCCGTGACCTCCCAGTCCTGATCCCAGCTACTCATGGCCTGGAGGTACTGTCGCGCCAGTTCGCGCTGCTCGGCGGCTTCCAGGTTATCCGGGGCCAGTTGGAGCGCCGCGTCGAAGCGCTGGATGGCCCTGTCGAGTTGGTCCTGGGCGACGAGGGCATAGCCATCGGCCAGGTAGGCCCGCAGGAGGCCGTCCTTGACCACGTCAGACGCATAGTCCGGCGCGCGGCCGCGCAGACTGTCCAGCAAGGCAATGGCGGTGGGCCAGTCCGACTGGGCCTCGGCGCGTTGAGCGGCGGCCAGGAGGTCGGCCGGGCTGGGGGTCGGGGTCGGGGTGGGGAGTGGCGTCGAGGTCGGCGGGACGGTCGAAATGGCATTGGGCGAGCGCGGCGGCGCCATCGCGTCCTGTTCATGGAGGCGTGTCAGGCGCTCTTGGGCGGCAGGGTAGTCGGGGGCCAGCCGCAGCGCCTCGACCAATTCCTGTTCGGCCAGGTCGGTGTCCCCCACACCCGCCAGCGCATCGGCACGGCTGAGGTGGATAGCGGCGGCCTGGCGCTGGCGTTCCTCGCGCAGGGCCAGGCCCTCCAAATAGCCGCGCCAGCCCACCCAACCGACCAGGCCGAGCAGGACAAGCGCCAGCAGCGCCAGGCCGACGGGCCAGAGAGTCAGCCAGCGGCGAGACGTGGTCGGGGTAGACGTTGAAGACACATGCGTACTCATCAGGGGGGTATTATACTTACGCGACGCCAAACAGCGCAAGTTCTTAAGTAAGTCATTTGCGGCCCACAGGTAGGATGGCTATGATTAAGGGACCCGGTCTCGCAGTGACCGTATAACAGGTAGAAGAACGCCTTCGGCGGCCAAAAGGTTTGCTAGCAGGCAGGGAGAAATGTATGCCCCAGGAGACACTTATTCGGCTCCGCCTGACGGCGCGTGACGCGCGCGCCGAAACGGGCCAGGTCGACACCACACGCCTGCTCGAATTGTTCCAGGACGCGGCCACCGAACTGTGCATTCGCCAGGTGGGCGACGAAGGCATCCTCCGCACCTATACGACGGTCGAGTTCCTGGGGCCGCTGCGCGTGGGCGACTATGTTGAGGTGCGGGGGCGGTTGGCTGACCAGGGCCGTAAGACGTGTACGATTGACCTGGTCGCCCACAAGGTCGTGCGGGCGGCTCGCACCCTGGCCGCGCCGCTGGCCGGCGAGGCGCTCGACCCGCCGCGCCTGATTGCCCGCGCCAGCGGTGTCTGGCTGGTACCGGAGCGCGTTCCCGTGGAGACCGCCGCCGAGGCTGCGGCGGACGTGGAGACGCTGGACGAGGACATCGCCACGATGCCGGCCGAGGGCGCGGGCGAGGCGGCCGAAGGCCAGACCGAGCCAATGTCGTGGGGAGGGCATCGGCCGGGGGACCGCCCCGCGCCGCGCCGTCGGCCCGGCCCAGACGTGCGGCTGCGGGAGGAAGAGGCTGAGACACCGCCGCCTCGACGTGAGCGCGAGGAGCGCGGTGGGGAGTGGGAACGCCGGCCAGCCGAGGAACGGCGCGAGTGGCGGCCCCGCGAGGAACGGGACCGGTCGGGCGGCCAGCGGCGCTGGGAGGACCGCCAGCCGCGGCGTGAGGGCCAGGAGCGCGGGCGCGATGAACGGCCGCGCGGGCGGGACGAAGGGGGGCGCGGGCGCGACGAGCGGCGGGGGGAAGATCGTCCACCACGTGATCGTTCCTATGGCGACCGGCCACGGGGCGGGGGTAGTGATCGGTCTGCCAGCGACCGACCGCGCGGCGACCGACCCTATGGCGACCGGCCGCGGGGTAGCGGGGACCGCCCTTATGGCGACAGGTCTCGTGGTGCTGAGGAGCGCGCGCGCGGCGGGGACCGGCCTGGCAGTGGCCCGCGCCGGCGGCGGGAATAACCAGTGTTTCGCACTTCCGGCCCAGGCATGGTATAATTGAGGGTAACTTCAAACACCGAGCGACAGGCTTGGAGGACAGTATGGCTGGACATTCCCACTGGAAACAGATTAAGCGCCAAAAGGGGGCGGCGGACGCCAAGAAGGGGAGCCTCTTCACCAAGGCGGCACGCGAGATCCAAATCGCCGTCAAACAGGGCGGCCCGAACCCGGCGGCTAATTTCTCACTGAGTATTGCCGTTGACCGCGCCCGCGCGGTCAACATGCCGAAGGATAGCATCGAACGCGCCATCGAGCGGGCG
>JAHCIP010000274.1 GCA_026129165.1 Anaerolineae bacterium | reverse complement strand
TGACTCCTGGCGTTCGTGGCGGAAGCGCGCCGCCTGCGGCCCCACGTACTTCGGACCTGGGAACAGGTCGGTGACGCTGGCGGGCGGGCAAAATGACACGCAGATATTACATTTGATACAGCGGTCGAGGGACGCCTCGACAGGGAGATGGTCCATGACGTATTCCGTGATGCGTGATGCGTAGTGCGTATTTCGTAATGCGTATTGCGTATTTCCTATTCGTGTTCGGTCGTAGATGCTTTCTGCCTTCTACCTTCTGCCTACCGCCTACCGCCTACCGCCTTCCGTCCTCCATCGCCTCAGACGAGGTTGGCGGCTTTCCAGCCGGTCGTCAGGCAGACGCCCTCGTGGGACTGCTCGCGCCAGGCGTCCCAGCCCGCGAGGGCCGCCCCGGCGACGCGCACGTTTTCCAGCACGACCTGGCCGTCGGCGTCCAGCGGTTGGAGGCTGTCGTTGACGCGGATGCCGGCGCGGAAGATGGGCTGGCCGCGTGGAGCGAGGAAGCGGCCCTCGAACCACGCCTGGCGGGTGGCGGGCGCGCTGACGGGCAGCCCAAAAACCGTCTCGCGGATGCCGCCCTGGTAGTCGGTTAGCAGGCCGCCGCCCGCGACCCCGCCTGTCGCCAGGATAAACTGGGGGGCGCTGTGGCGAACGGTGCGGGCTGCCGCCTCGGTTTCGACGGTGAGGGCGCGGCCGTTGGCGTGCGTCGCTTTGACCACCTGCGAGCCGATGACCACGCGCACGCCTTTGGCCTGGAGGGCGTGGCGGAACGCTTCAAACAGGCGGAACCCCGACGCCGAGGGCGGCATGGTGGGTATCTCGAACACGGGGCGGTCGAGCGCCTGCTCCAGTTCCTCTACTACCTGGGTGTGGCGCTTGAAGCCCAGCACGGCTGGGAAGCCGATGCGCTGCTCGGAGCCGAGCGCGGCCCGCGCCCGCTGGATTACCTCGCGGCGGATGGGCGGGTCGTCCAGCATCTGGGCCAGTATCACGCTGGTCATGGTCTTGTGACGGTCGATCTCCGGTACTTCGAGGCTGACGCCGCGCGCCGGGAAACCCTGCGCCGTCAGGTTGGCGGCGATGAGCGATGGGTAGAAGTCGCGCAGCCGGGCAAAGCCGAGAACCAGCGTCTCGCCCGGCTGGCGGACCTCGCCCGCTGCCCGGTTCTGCGGCACAAGGCAACTGGGCTTGACCGCGCCAGCCATGGTCGGCAGCAGGAAGTTACGGTCCAGGCTGCCGACATAATATAAGTCGTGCGTCCGGGCGACCCTTTGCAGAGTATCCAGGCTGGCCTGCACGTCGTCCAGGTTCACGTGGGCGTAGGGGTGGGTGGGTTCATCGGCGATGAGGCGCAGAAGAGCCTCGCGGGGGTTCTCGACGGCCCACGGGTTGTCAATGGGATGGTAGCCCAGCACATCAATCCCGCCGCTGGCCCAGTGGGTCGTGCCCACGCCCTTGGCGAGGAGTGTCACGCGCGCGCCACGCTCGGCCGCGCGGTAGGCGGCCATGAGGCCGGCGAAGCCGGCGCCTATTACAATGATATCAGGGTTCATAGGGCAAATAGCTCAGCGACAGTGATGGAGAAGCCAGGAATGACATCCTCGCCTTCCAGGACATCTTCCGATGCGGCATACAGGACACGCGCGGAGCCATCGGGTCGGTAGACCGTGACGGAGCGCGTCTTGCGCACCACGACCCATACCAACCGAACGCCATAGTGGAGGTACTCGCGCACCTTTTCCATGACATCGTCCATCGTGTCGTGGGGCGAGACGATTTCCACGGCTAAATCCGGCGGGCCGCTGATGAAGCCCGCCGGAATCCCACCTGGCCCAAGCCTGTCTTCGCGGATAAACGAGACATCGGGCGAGCGCACGGTATCCGGCGTCTCGGCCAGCCTGAATCCCGTTTCGACCAGGACACGCCCCAGTTTCCGAGGCCAGGCATAGCCACGCAGGAGCCAATTGATGTGGGAGGCAAGATCCCCGTGTTCCCCGCCTGGTGGAGCCATCGTCCGCAGTTCTCCCTCTACCAGTTCGTAACGCTGCCCGTTATCGGACAGGCGGGCCAGGTCGTCGGCTGTCATAAGGGCCGGAGGGGCAATCATGTCTCCTCTCCTGCTTGAGCCGGTTCAGGCTGCCAGGCGTAGAAGTCGGTCATGGGACTCTTGAGGCCGTCCGTTGCCATGTGCTCGATGTTCATGAGGCCGCAGTAAATCAGTTCGTCCAGGCGTTCCTGCTTCAACTGGTCGCCCCACAGCACGGGCGTCAGCCCTTTCCAGCGTTCCTGGAGGAAGTCGTGGAGGGCGAGGTTAGCGGCCTGGGGCGGCGTTTGGCGCGTCGCCTGGAGCAGGGCGGCGGCGCGATAGGTGCAGAAGCCGCCCTGGCACGGCCCCATGCCCAGCCGCAGGTCGCGGCGGATGTCATCCAGCGTCACCGCGCCCGCCTCGATGGACGCCCGCACCCGCTCGCCCGTAATCAACTCGCACTCGCACAGCAGGTCGCCATAGCGCATCTCGTCCTCGACACGGCGCAGCGGCGCGCCCAGCCAGTGCAGGTGGCCGTCGCCGGTGTCCGTCATCGGCTCCAGGGCGGTGCGACAGGGCCGCTCCACGCCCATCTTCTGGCAGACGCGGTCCACCGTCTTCTCGGCCATGAGGCGGAAGGTGGTCCACTTGCCGCCGGTAATAGTCAGGCAGCCCTCGACGCCGTCGCGCGTTGCGTGGTCGAGTAGGGTAAACGAGCGCGTCATATCGCGCGTATCGGCCGCCGTCGTCTCCTGGTACAGTGGGCGCACGCCGGCCCAGGCCCGCAGGGCGCGCGCCTGCTTGAAGCCGGGGACGAGCTTCTCGCCCTCGTCCAGCATAAACTCGACTTCCCACGGTTCGATGCCGTAGTACTCCGGGTCGGGCACCCGATAGTCGGTGGTTCCCATGACGCTGACGCTGTGGATGGGGACGAGAATATCGCCGTCGGCGGGCATCTTGCAGCGGTTGATGACCGTGTTGACCAGGCGGTGGTTCATGGCGACCATCGTCCCCTTGCCGGGGACAACCCGCGCTTCGCAGCCTGCCAGGCGGGCGATGCCCCCTGCCCAGGCGCCGGAGGCATTGACCACGCAGTCGCAGTCAATGACCACCTCTTCGTTCTTGACCACGTCTCGCGCCCGCACGCCTACCACGCGGTCGCCCTGCTTCTCTAGGCCAATCACTTCGTGGTAAACCAGCGCCTGCGCCCCGTACTGGCGGGCCGACGCGACGGTCAGGTGAGCCGCCCAGAACGAGTCGGCCGAGCCATCCGGGACTTCGAAGCAGCGCGTAATGGCCGGGTTGAGACGCGGCTCGCGGTGGAGCATCTGACTCAGCGAGATTTCCTGGCAGGGGATGCCGGCGCGGGCGCAGCCGGCCGCGAACTGGTCGGCGTAGGCCGGATCGTCCCAGAGGGTTTGAACAAAGAAGCCGCCCGTGTCCTCAAGACACTGCGGCATGATGCGGCGCAGGATAAAGTTTTCCTCGATACACTCTCGCGCTGACTGGGGGTCTTTGACGACGTAGCGGCCGCCGCTGTGCAACAACCCGTGATAGCGGCCCGTCGTGCCGTGCGTCAAGTCCCGCTTCTCCAGCAGGAGAGCCTGGAAGCCGCGCATGGCGAGGTCACGCAGGATGCCCGTGCCGGTGGACCCGCCGCCAATGACCACGACTTCAGTACGCAGACGCCGCATACTCGCCTCGCTTTGAGCCAGAACAAGGTCGTAGGGGATAAGCCGGGCGGTTAGCCTGCCCGTCTACGACTACTATTATATCCCACCGCCTGGCATAAGCAAGGTTGTATAGGGCGAGCGACTTTCCCCTAACCTTCCACCGGCGCCTCCGCCTGCCTGGCGGTTTGGGTGCGGTGGCGGTAGTAGCGGTAGGCGACGATGTTCGCCATGACCCAGATGAAGCCGGCCATATACCCGCCCAGCACGTCGCTTGGGTAGTGGACGCCGAGGTAAATGCGACTCAGGCCGATGCCGAACAGCAGCAGGGCCGCGCCGGCCAGGCTGGCGACCTGGACGCCACGCGGCCGGCCATAGGCGAACAGGTAGAGCAGGATGCCATAGAGGCACATGGAAATCATGGCGTGGCCGCTGGGGAAGCTGTAGCCGCTGACCGAGATCAGGCGCCCCAGGATGTCGGGGCGGGAGCGGTGGAAGATGAGCTTAAGCACTTGCTCCAGGGCCGAGCCGCCTGCCGCCGCCGTCAGCAACACCGCCACGCGGCCAAACTGCCGCTGCCGCCACCACAGGAGGCCGACGATGACAGCCAGCGGGACCATGACGCGCCAGTCGCCAAACAGGGTGATGATTTCCATGACGGTGGTCAGCGCCGGACTCGTCGCGCCGCGCACGAGGTTGATCACCTGGTTGTCGAAGCCGATGGTCTGGCCGGCGATGATGTTTTCAGCCAGTTCCTGGAAGGCCCACAAGGCCACGAAACTGAGGAGCAGACCCCACAACAGGGGGGCGCGCGCCGCCTGCCAGACACGCGCCAGACGCGACGCGGGCCGCTCAGGAACACGCGGAACAGCTTGACTACCCATGGAATGTCTCATTTCTTTCATCGTTATGGCATGCCTGGTCGACATTATGCACGCCACCTGGGAAGCAAAAACTATACCATACTACTCATAGCGCAACGCGGTGGCAGCCGGGAGGCGGGCGGCGGCCAGCGATGGCCCCAGGCTCGCGCCGGCGGTGATGAGCAGGGCGAAGAGCAGGCTCGCCAGCAGGAGGCTCGGCGGGAAGACAAACGGTAGCGGAAACAGGGCGCGGCCCAGCGCCCACACAAACCCCTGGCCCACGGCGTAGCCCAGCAGCGCGCCCACCAGCCACCCGGCCAGCCCTAGAGCCAGCCCTTCGGTCAGGAAAACGGCGGCCACCTGGCGGTCTCGCGCCCCCAGAACGCGCAAAACGCCAATCTCGCGTCGCCTTTCGACCACGTTCAGCGTCAATGAATTGAGAACACCCAGCGCGCCCACCAGCCCGACGAGCACCGCCATCGCCCCCAGGGCCAGGGTCAGCAAGCGGGCGGGCCCTTCGGCGGCGGCCAGGTCCTCGTGGGCCGACTCGGTGGCCGGACGGAAGGCGCGGGCGCGGGTCTCCAGGTCGGCCAGGGTCGTGTCCACCGCCGTCTGGCGGGGGTCGGCCAGGCGCAGGGCGAAGAAGTCGGCCGTGTCGCGGTCGCGCAGGCGGTCCACCGTCTCAAGCGGCGCGAAGACCTTGCCCGCGATGGCACTACCCAGGAAGATGGCATTATCCACCACAATGCCCACCACGGTCAGTCGGCGCACGCGGCCGCCGATCTCCAGGTCGGCCTGGTCGCCCACGGCGATGCCGCGCTCCTGGGCGACATCGGACGAGACGACGACGCTGTCGGGTTCGCCAGGCCGCAGCCAGCGCCCGGCGCGCAAGTCAGGGGTGTAGAGCCGCGTGTCGGGCGGCATGCCCCACACCCTCACCTGGCGCTGGCGGAACAGGCCGTTGGTCAGCGACCAGGCTTCGACCTCGACCACGCCGGGTGTCGCCCGTAGCAGCCCGGCCACCGTGGGTGGGGCTGGCTCGGCCAGCGAGACATAGGCGTCGGCGGTGTAGGCGCGGAAAATGTCGCTGATGGCGGTATTGACCGAGCCAGAGGTAATCTGGGCGGCCAGGAAGGCGGCGACGGCCAGCGCGATCATCAGCAGTGTGACCAGATTGCGCCCCAGGCGGCGGCCCAGGTTCCGTACCGCCATAAGAACCCCTGTCGGCAGGCCGGCCACGCGGGCGAGGAGCCGCTGCCAGGCCGCCTGGCCGAACTCAGCCGCCACGCCAGGCGCGTTCATGGCGGCCTGCACCGTCACCCGCGACGCGCTCAGCGCCGCCGGCAGGCCGGCGACCAGAGGTACGCCCAGGCCGACGAGCAGGCCGAGGCCGAGGCTGTGCGGGGTGACCTGGAAGTCTAGCGGGATATTGGTCAGGCCAGCGATACGGGCATAGAGCCACGCGCCGACGCCGATGCCCAACGGCAGCCCGATGAGGGACCCCACCAGGCCATAGACCAGGGCGCTCGTCAGGTGTATCTGGAGGATGTGCCGCCGCGTCGCGCCGACCGCCTTCATGATGCCAATCTCGCGCGTGCTCTCGGCGGCAATGGCCGCCAGGGTATTGGCCGCCAGGAAGGCGCTGAGGAGCAAGCCGAGAGCCGAGAACAGGCCGAGCACCTGGACCAGCGCGTCCAGTTCGCGCTTGCCGACGAAGTTGTTCGGGTCGCGCACCTGACGCTGGAGGATGGGCAGTTCGCGCTGGCGCAGCAGCCGTTCGACCGCCGCCACCGTCTCATCCTTGAGGGCGAAGTTCTCGAAGCGGATGATGATGGCATTGTCGCCGACAGTGTCCATCCAGCGGCGCACCCGCTCGGCGGGCGCGTAGACAATGGGCAATTGGGTCAAGGCCGGTGAAATGGCGGCGGGGCTGTAGGCGAAGCCGCTGATGGTGACAGCGTGGACCTGGCCGGCGCGGTCGCGGATGAGCAGCGGCTGGCCGACGTCCACCCGCGTGAACTGGCGGATGGCGGCCTCAGGCATCAACTCGTCGCCGACGGGGAAGGCGCCGGCCGCGCGTTGGACGCGGTTGACCTCAATAGAGTTGAAGTCGTTGAGACCGATGATGTATACGTCCTGCCAGTCACGCCCGAGCTGCCACTTGGTAGCGAAGGTTGAGCGCAACTCGGCGTGGGCGACATTGGGCAAGGCTTCCAGGGCGCGGGCCACGCCTCGGTCCACGTTCCAGCTAAAGATGGTCAGGTCGGCGCGGGAGCCAGCGACGAAGGCGGTCGTCTGGGCGCGGACAATGTTCTGGCCGGTAGCGACAATGGCGACCAGTCCCGCCACGCCCACCACGCAGCCGAGAACCGTCAGCGCCGAGCGCACGCGGCGATGGAGTAGATCACGCAACACTTTGCGTAGTGAGGTAGTCACATGGGAAATTCTACGCGAGGCGGCCCAGAACGCAATGTATTGCCGGGCCAGGGCGGGATGACTATAATTCGGGGAATAGGACGGGACATAGGGAGGCCGGCCGTGGCAAAGGTGCTGGTTGTGGATGACGAGGCGAATATTGTAGAGTTGGTGCGCCACTATCTCCGCAACGAGGGCTATGAGGTGCTGACCGCCGCCGATGGCCGCGCGGCCCTGGACCGCGTGCGCCAGGACCAGCCCGACCTGATGGTACTGGACATCATGCTGCCCGGCCTGGACGGCTGGGAGGTGTGCAAGCAGGTGCGCCAGGTCAGCCGCCTCCCGATTATCATGCTCACGGCGCGGGGCGATGACGTGGATAAGATTGTCGGCCTCGAACTGGGGGCCGATGATTACATGGCGAAGCCCTTTAACCCGCGTGAACTCGTTGCCCGCGTCAAGGCCGTCCTACGGCGAGCCGACGGCGTGAAATCACCCACGACGGTCGTAAGCCTGGGCGACTTGCGGGTGGACACCGCCCGCCGCGAGGCGCTTGTTAAGGGCCAGCCCATCACCCTGCGCGCCAAAGAGTTCGACCTGCTGGCCTATCTCGTCCAGAACCCCGGCCTTGTCCTCAGCCGCGAGCAACTGCTCAACGCGGTGTGGGGCTATGACTTCTACGGCGACACGCGTACAGTGGATGTCCACGTGGCCCATCTGCGCGACAAACTGGCCGCCAGCGCTGTGACCATTGAGACGGTGTGGGGCGTGGGCTACAAGCTGGTAGCTCCTTAGCGGCGGGGCTGCCCAGGGCTGAACCCCTGGGCTACTGAGACAAAGCCCTCGCGGGCTACATCTTCAGCCCCTTTGGGGCTTTGCCTGCCCAGCGCGGGGCTTTAGTCCCGCGCAACCGGACGCGGATGACCACAGATGAACACGGATAGTTTATAGTCTGTGTTTGCCCATGTCCGTCCGTGTCTCACTCTTAAGGATCGAACGTGCCTAAATGGTTGGTGATACCGCTACTCTGTCTCATGCTCAGCCTCGGGGGGCCCTCGGCGCAGGCGCAACTCTCCTCGTCGCCGGAGGACGCCGCCCGCCGCGCCATCGCCTGGCTGCGGCCCCTCCAGAACCCGGACGGCGGCTATGGCGACGTGGCGCAGACCGTCGCCGTCCTCCACGCGCTCGGCGACGCCGA
>JAHCIP010000273.1 GCA_026129165.1 Anaerolineae bacterium | reverse complement strand
GTCGCCTCAATCATCGGGTTCCTGGGCAATGAGTTTGTAGCCTGGCTCCAGATTCGCACCGGCCGCAAGATCGGCTCGGCGGCCATGGTCGCCGATGGCCTGCACGCCCGCACCGACGGGCTGACCTCGCTGGCCGTCCTGGTGGCGGCCGGCGGCGTCTGGTTGGGCTTTCCCATTGTGGACCCCATCATCGGCTTCCTGATTGGGATTGCCATCCTATTCATCACCCGTGATGCGACCATGACCATGTGGTATCGCTTGATGGACGCGGTGGACCCGGAGGTGGTGGATCAGGTAGAGGGTGTGGCCAGGCGGGCCGAGGGTGTCATGGATGTACACGATATTCGGGTGCGCTGGCTGGGCCACCGCATGCAGGCCGACCTGCATGTCACCGTCAATGAAGATCTGCCGACCTACGAGAGCCATCGTATCGCTGAAGCCGTGCGCCACGACCTGTTCCACAATCTACCCTATCTGTCGGGGGTCAACGTCCATGTGGACCCGTGCGGCCATAGCGGCGTGGACCACCACGCGGCGGTGGCGCACCACATGCCAGCCGTAGGGTCCAAGCTACAACCTGAAACCCAGCCCCGTTAGACCGCGGCCGCATCCGACGCTTCGGATACCCGAATGAGGAACCATGCCCAGAACCATTCTTATGCTGGCGACGTTTGGCCTTGAGATTGTCGAGGTTGGCGGCACGCTGGCCCTGCACGCCCAGGCGGGCGACGCGGTCCACGCCGCCGTCGTCCTCTCGCGTCCTGAGAGCCGTCCGCAGGTCAAAGAGGCGGCTTCGATGCTGGGGGTCCAGTCCACCCAGTTCCTAGACTTTGCCTATGGCGAAGTGCAGCCTGACGTGCCGTCTAAGCTCAAGCTGGTGCGCCTCTTTCGCGAGTTGCGGCCCGACATTCTCATCACCCAGGACCCCGAACACTCCTATCATGACCTGGACCCGGACCGCCGTCTCGCCATGCTGCTCTACCTGGAGGCGGTCGCCCTCGCCGGCCGTGACTGGCGCATCGCCGAGGCCGGCGGCCACCCACCCCACCACATCAGCGACATCTACTATATGTCGCCGGAAACGCCCAACTGCGTAGTCGAGATAGCCGCGACCTTTGAGCTGAAGCAGCGCGCCCTGGACTGCCTGGGGACGCAACTGGCTTTTACGGCGCAGGTGATGAAGCTGCGGCTGGGCGAGGCGACGTTGCGGACGATTGTCCCCCGCTACGACGCGCTGCGTGAGGACGATCTCGAGTTGGGGCGGGCCTTGCACCATTCCATGGACCTGGCCCTCGCCATGAGCCACGGTGTCCTAAGCCACACCGGCGCGGCGATGGCCGAGGCGTTCCGCCACCAGGGTCCATTTAAACTGTCCCACTTGTTGTAACCCAACCGATGGAGGGAGGAGAAAGCCATGCCCGCGTTCAAACAAGCCCCGTTGGTGGCCGGCCTGTTGATCCTGGGGCTGCTGTTGGCGGCTTGCTCGAGCGCCGCGCCCGCGCCCAGCAGCGCGCCCGCTCCCGCGCCGACCCAGGCCGCGGCCCCCAAGCCGGCGGCCACCGAAGCGCCGAAAGCGGCGGCCCAGCCGACCGCTGCGCCCGCCCAACCTACCGCCGCGCCCGCCCAGCCCACTGCGGCGGCGAAGGCGGCGGCTAAGACATCGCCAGTCAGCCTGCGCATCGCCATTCCGGCCGACGAAGGCATCCTCCAGCCCTACGCCTACATCACCGGCTATCCGGGCTGGAACATGCTGAGCCTGCTGTATGACGCCCTGTATGTCTTCGACGCTGATAACCTGCCCAAGCCCTGGCTGGCGAAGGACGCCAAGGCGAGCGCCGACGGGAAGACCTGGACCATCACGCTGCGCGACGGGGTCAAGTGGCACGACGGCCAGGCGTTCTCCAGCGCCGACGTCAAATTCGCGTATGAGTACTACAAGGCCAACACCCACTCGCGCTGGACGGGGCCGGTCCGTAACTTCACCAGCATCGAAACGCCCAACGCGACGACGGTCGTCATCACGCTGCCCAGCCCGGACCCGCAGTTCGCCTTCCGCGTGCTGGCCGACCTGCCCATCATCCCCAAGCACCTATGGGAGGGCAAGACCGACCCCAAGACCTTCAACACCAACGTCGGCACGGGCGCCTACAAGCTGGCCGAACACCAGACCGACCAGTTCTACCGCTTCACCGCCAACCCAGACTTCTTCGCGGGTAAGCCAGCGGTGGATGAGTTGGTGATTCCCATTATCAAGGACCCCAACACCATCTTCTCCGCCCTCAAGACCGGCGAAATTCACAGCACCATTCGCATCCTCTCGCCTGAGCTGGTCAAAGACTTCCAGAGTAATGCCGAGTTGAAAGTCCAGCGCGGCCCCGGTTTCGCCACCACTCTGCTCCAGTTCAACGACGAACGCGCCCCCTGGGACAAGACGGCGGTGCGGCAGGCCGTGGCGCTCGCCATTGATACGCAGAAACTGGTGGATACGGTGCTGCTGGGCTTTGCGACGGCGGGCAATCCCGGCTGGCTGCACCCCGCCTCGCCCTTCCACGACCCGGCCGTCAAGGGTGAGTACAGTGTCGAGAAGGCTAAGGCGCTGCTGGATGGCCTGGGCTACAAGGATAGCAACGGTGACGGCGTGCGTGAGGCGGACGGCAAGCCGATGGAGGCGTCACTCCTGGTGCAGTCTAACCAGCCCCTCCGCATCCGCGCGGCGGAACTGATTGCCGCCGGCCTTAAGGACATTGGCATCAACGTCAAGGTCACGGCGATGGAGTCCAACAGCCTCGACGCCAAGGTCTGGCCCGACTTCGACGTGAGCAAGGGGCGCGACTTTGACCTGGCGATGTTCGGCTGGTCGGCCCCGGTGCAGGCTAACCCGCTGCGGATGGTCTCGCTCGTCCACTCCAAGCCGGCCGTCGGCTCGCTCAACATCGGCGGCTTCAAGAACGCCGACGTGGACAAGGTGGCCGATGAAATCAACATCACGGTGGACGAGGCCAAGCAGAAGACGCTCATGCGTCAACTCGAAGCCCTCACCGCCAAGGAACTGCCGTTCTTGATGCTCTACTACGATGACGGCATCTATGCCTACCGCCCCGCCGTGTACGACCGCTGGATTTACCAGAAGGGGCAGGGCATCTTCCACAAGCTGTCGTTCCTGCCGGATGCCAAGTAGCGAGTACTGAGTGCTGAGTGCTGAGTGCTGAGTGCTGAGTGCGAGGGCTGAGGTAGATGTCTCCTACTCAGTACTCACCACTCACCACTCAGTACTCTATGAGGTTCTATGGCCCACTTCATCACGGGCAAGATCGGCCAGTACGCGCTGGTCCTCTGGGTCGCTGTCACCCTCAACTTTTTCCTGCCGCGTCTCATGCCGGGCAACCCACTGGCCCTGCTGGCGGGCGAGGAAGTCGGCTTGCTGACGCCCCAGCAGCGCACCGAACTGCTCGCCCAGGTCGGCCTCGACCAGCCGCTGCCGGTGCAGTACACGCGCTATGTCCAGAATATCGCCACGGGCAACTTCGGCTACTCCTATCAGAAGAACAAGCCCATCACGACCATTCTGGCTGAGCGCCTGCCCTGGACACTGCTCCTGACGGGAACCGGGCTGATTATCTCGACGCTGATTGGGGTTACGCTCGGCGCGCTGGCGGCCTGGAAGCGCGGCGAAAGTGGCGACGTCGGCCTCCTCGGCCTCTTTATCTTCCTGGAGTCGCTGCCCGCGTTCTGGGTGGGCATGCTCCTGGTCGCCCTATTCGCCGTGCAGTGGCGCGTCTTCCCGACCTTTGGGGCGGTCACGCCCTGGGTAACGTATACCGGCTGGGACCGGGTGATGGACATCGCCCGTCACCTGGCGCTGCCCGTTACGACCCTCATCATCGTCAGCGTGCCGGGGACATTTCTGGTCGCGCGTTATGCCATGCTCGGCGTGTTGGGCGAGGAGTTTATTGTCGTCGCGCGGGCGAAGGGACTGCGTGAACGGCAGGTTCTCTTCCGCCACGCGCTGCGGAACGCGCTGCTGCCCGTCGCCACGGTGTTTACGCTCAACCTGGCCTTCGCCTTTGGCGGCGCGACCGTTATAGAAACTGTCTTCTCGTATCCAGGTGTCGGACGCCTCATCTATGAAGCCGTCCTCAACCGCGACTACCCGGTCCTCCAGGCGGCCTTCCTGATGATCACCGTCCTGGTCATCCTCGCCAACATCGTCACCGATCTGCTCTACCCGCTGCTCGACCCGCGTGTCCGCCACGCCTACACGCAAGCGATAGGAGGGGCGTGATGCTCTGGCGGGCGGTACGCCGCAGCCCCCTCGGTCTGCTCGGTCTGACGCTCCTCACCCTCATCGTCGTCATGGCCGTCGGCGCGTCCTGGATCGCGCCCTATAACCCCACCCAGACCGTCGGTAAGCCTCTCGAAGCGCCGAGCGCGGCGCATTGGTTAGGCACCAACGACATCGGGCAGGACATCCTCAGCGAGCTGATCTTTGGCGCGCGTATCTCGCTCCTCATCGGCGTCCTCTCGGCCGCTATCGCCTTGGTCATCGGCACCGGCGTGGGCCTCATGGCCGGTTACTTCCGAGGGCTGGTCGGCGCGCTGCTGATGCGGCTGGTGGATGTCGTTCTGGTCATCCCGTTCCTACCCCTCATGGTCTTGCTCGCCGCCTACCTGGGCCAGAACATCTGGAACCTCATCGCCGTCATCGGCCTGCTGATCTGGGCACGCCCGGCGCGGGTCATCCGTTCGCAGGTGCTCTCCCTGGCCGAGCGCGACTATGTGCTGGCCGCGCGCGCGGTGGGCGCCCGTGACGGCCACATCCTCATCCGCCACGTCCTGCCCGGCGTCTTCTCGCTGGCGCTGGCGCAGTTCGTCCTGGCAACGAGCGGCTCGATTCTGCTGGAGGCGGCGTTGAGCTTCCTCGGCCTGGGGGACCCCACCCAGAAGAGTTGGGGGACGATTCTCTATTATGCCCAGGCCCGCAACGCCTTTCTCAGTGGCGCGTGGCGCTGGTGGGTCATCCCGCCCGGCATCATGATTACCCTGTCTGTCCTCGGCTTTGCCCTGCTGGGCTTCGCCCTGGAGGAGGCGCTCAATCCCCGCCTCAAGGGACGCGGCGCGACGGCCGAGTGGCGGGCCAGCCAGGGCCACGGCTCGCCCGGCCTCGGCGGCCGGCTCAAGCGTCTATTCACCCATCCGACAAGTCAACCGGGCAGCGCCCCGGATGTAGGTTAGCCGCAATACCCTTCAAATAACCGCCGACTAGAAGTCGGGGCTATAGGGCGTACCGCCGAACGTCCCATAGGGAGGCTGCGCACTCGGCCTACGCCGACGCCTCGTCCGCGCAGGCGGACGATCAGCCAAAGGCTCCTCAGCCCCGATTTCAATCGGCGGTGCCCTTATTCGTAAAGGACACCCCACTATGGCTGACGACACGCGAATCCTCTGCCCGACGGAGGGGATTCAAATCATTGACGACATCACCGACCAGTTTGGCATCGAGACGATGGAGGGGAAGATTGGCCTGCTCATCCAGGGGGTGGGCTGCCGTTCGCAGTTCTTCGACCTGCCGCCGGGTCTGTACACCCACGAACACCCTCACCCGACCGAGTCCATCATCTACACGGTGCGCGGCCGCTACGTGCTGGTGACGGGAGGCCAGCGGCATGTGATGAACCCTGGCAGCCTGTTCTGGTTTGGGCCGGAGATCGCGGCTGGTTATGAAGTGCCCTTCGATGAGCCGGCCTTTATTCTGATCTTTAAGGGCGACCGGGGCCAGGAGCGCGAGGCCTTCGTAGACCATATCCAGAACACCCTGCGGCCTATGTTTGAGAGGGACGCGGCGGCCGGCGAGGCGTTCTGGCTGAGTGAGCTGCCCCCCGACCACCCCGCCCGCGTCTTCGCCCGTGACGTGAACCCCGACGGCGGCTGGTGATGCGCCGCCAGCCCCTGTCCTTCCCCTCGGACGGCGAGACCCTGGCCGGGGAACTGTTGCTCCCGGCGGGCGAAGGCCGTCATCCAGCCGTGCTACTGGTCGGCGGAACCTTCGGCGATACCCGCGACGGCGACTCGGAAGCCGCGCTGCGCGGGGCGGCGCCCAAAAGCGGCAAGCTCCGCATCCTGGCTGAACACCTGGCCGCGCATGGCCTCGCCTCCCTCCGTTGGGACAAGCGCGGCGTGGGCGAGAGCAGCGGCCCCAACCGCGACGAACACAGCGACCTGTGGACCGATGTAGCCGACATCCATCAGGCGCTGCGGGCCTTGCGGGCAGCGGAGGGGGTGGACGCGAGCCGCGTCGCTCTGCTGGGCCACAGCGCCGGCGGCCATCACCTCTGCCTGCTGGCGCGGCGGTTAGACGCGGCGGAGCAGCCCGCCGCCTTCGTCATGCATAGCGCGCTGTACGCCAGTCTCTACGACCTGTTAGAATTTAACTCGGAACGGCTGTTGGTGTTCTGCGCTCGCGGTCCAGACGAGGATGCCTGGGTCAGGCAGGTGGCTCCCGGCGCCTACCAGATGGCGCGGCAGTGGCGTGACTTTTACCGGGCGGCGGAACGTGGCGAGGATGTGTATGTCGCGGCGGACGGCGGCTATTGGCGGCCGCTCCGCCGTCTCAAGCAAGAGATTGAGTTCGCGCCGGCTGACCAGTTCCGCTATCTGCAACGCCCGACGCTAGTCATCCAGGGCGACCACGACATGAATGTCTCGCCTGACGATTGTTACCACATCGCGCAGGCTATTCGCGCCGCTGGCAACCCCCACGTCACGCTGGTCGTCGTCCCCCGCGCCGACCACTCGATGAACCTGGCTCCAGCGGACGCCGAGGCGCGCCTGCGCCAGCGTATCACCTTCGACAGCTACCGCAACCCGACTGCACAGTTCTTCCTCCACGCCCTGACCGGCTGGCTGCTCGATACGCTCGGTATCGCTAGTCTGTAGGGCGGCTGGCCCTCTCGTTGCCCAGCCCCGCGTCCCTGGCGAGGATGATGGCCTGCGCTCGATCGGTCACATGGAGTTTGCTGAAGATGTTAGAGACGTTGTTGCGGATCGTCTTGTGGCTCAGGTAAAGCCGGTCCGCAATCTCCGTATTCTTATAACCTTGGGCAATCAAGGTCAGAATCTCACGCTCGCGGTCGGTCAGTTCAGGGAAGACTTGGGGCGGGGCGAACGATTGGGAGTGGGCAAAGAAGCCAATGAGGCGGCGGGCGATGGACGGACCAAAGATGGCCTCACCACTCGCCACAGCCCGAATCGCACGTAGAATCTCAACCTGATCAGCGCCCTTGAGCAGATAGCCGCGCGCCCCCGCCCGCATGGCGGCAAAGACCAGATCATCATCTTCGTACATGGTGATGACCAGGATGCCAATATGCGGGCTGGTGTGAAGGATACGTCGCGTCGCCTCGATGCCGTTGAGGCCGGGCATCTTGAGGTCCATCAGAATGACATCGGGTTGGACAGACCCTGCTAAGGCCACGGCTTCTTCGCCGCTGGCGGCTTCGCCGACAACCGCCATATCTTGCACAGAGTTTAGTAAGAGTCGCAACCCATCCCGCACCACCGGATGGTCATCGGCGATCAGGACATGGACCTGCTCCATACTTACTCCTTGAGCAGGGGGATGCGGGCGACAACGCGTGTCCCCCCCCTGACTCCGCTCTCAATACTACAACTGCCACCCAGTTCTTCGGCCCGCTCGCGCATCGAGGTCAGGCCCACGCCCGCGCGGTGGTCGGGCGATAGTCCCACGCCATCATCCACAATTTCCACTTCCAATGCATCCGCGGGTATCAGCGCGAGGCGGATGACGCAGGTGTGAGCGTGGGCATGGCGGGTGGTATTGGTCAAGGCTTCGAGGGCGATGCGGTAGACAGCGACTTCCACAGCGGCCGGCAGCGTCGGGAGAACCGACGGCGCCTCGATGGACACCCGCACCGGCTGCCCAGAGCCGTTCGTCAGAGCCTCGCCACTCGCCCCCTCGTTCGCGCTAGAGTGACTCGCATACTCACGCAGGGCGGATACCAAGCCCAGTTCGTCGAGGGCGGGGGGACGCAACTCGTAGACAAGACGGCGGATGTCCACAATCGTCCCTTGCGCTTGGCGTTTCAAATCATCCACAATAGTGTGGGCGGCGGCCGGGTCGCGCTCCATCAAGTTGCTGATCGCATCTAGCTTCAGAGTCAAGCCAAACAGAACGGGACCCAGCCCATCATGCAGGTCACGCCGCAACCGCCGCCGTTCCTCTTCCCGCGCCGTGACGATCCGTTCCCGCGAGC
>JAHCIP010000272.1 GCA_026129165.1 Anaerolineae bacterium | reverse complement strand
GTAGGGAAGGGGGCCGCGGGGTTAGGTCAACTCCCCACCCTCGAAAACGCCCACTACCGCCTGGTGCTCGACCCGGCGCGGGGCTGCGTCGTGAGTTGGACCGACAAGGCGCTCGGGCGCGAGTTGGTGGATGGGCAGGACCGCTGGGGCCTCGGCCAGCTGGTGTATGTGCTGGGCGGGGCCGGGACGCGGCTGGAGAGCAACCGCGCGAGCTGGCCGGCCGGCCAGGCAACTGAGTTGGGCGACTTCAGCCTGGATGACTGGTCCAGCGAGACATGGACCTGGGGAGCACAGCTCCGCATGACGGGTCAGACCGCCGCCGGGCGGCTGACCGTCGAATGGACGTTGGGACCAGACCGCGTCGTGGAGGTGCGCTATACGCTGGACAAGGCCGAGCAGCGCGACAAGGAGGCGGTCTATATCGCCTTTCCGCTGGCGCTGCCCCAGGCCCGTGTGCTGTCCGACTCCCAGCTTGGCTGGGTAGACTGGCAGCGTGACCGCCTACCCGGCGCGTGCCTGGAATGGCTGCCCTTGCAGACGGGGGTTCGCGTCGAAGGCCAAGACGCCCATGTCGCCATTGCCTCGCCCGACGTGCCGCTGTTCTGCGTCGGCAACCGCGTCCAGGGCCGCTGGCCCAAAGACCTGGACCTGTCCGGCGGGCGCATCTTCTCCTATGTTCTCAACAACTACTGGTCTACCAACTACAAGCCAGTGCAGAGCGGCCACCTCACTTTCCGTTACCGCCTGACCAGCGACCGCGCTATCGCGCCCGACGCCGCCTACCGGCTGGGTTGGGAAGCGCGGCGTCCGCTCTACGCCCACCGCATTAGTCTACAGGAGTTCCGCCAGCCCGCCCCGCCCTACGCCGACCCCACGGGCGGCTGCTTGGCCGAGGTGACGCCTCAGTCCGTCGTTGTGACGACGTTTAAGGCGGCGCGGCACGCGCCTGGCTTTGTCATGCGCCTCCAAGAGACGGCGGGCGTGGACCAGACGGCGACCGTCCGGCTGCCAGGGCGGCGTATCGACCGCGCCTGGGCGACCGACCTACTGGAACGACCCAAGCGCGAACTGGCGGTCGAGGCGGGTGGAACCGTGTGTGTTCCAGTGCCAGCCTGGGGGCTGACGACTGTGCTAGTAGAGGTGGCGCCATGAGATGGTTATCCCCCCATGTGGCCTGCGTGGACGACACCTGCGCCGTCTATGTCATCAGGACGGACGAGGGTTATGTTACAGTTGACTTCGGCGCGGGCCGCGCGCTGGATGAGGCCGCGAACCTCGGTCAACTGACCGACGTGCTGATGACCCACTACCACCGCGACCAGGGCCAGGGCTTGCCATCGGCGGTAGCGGAGCACGCCCGTGTCTGGGTTCCCGAGACCGAGCGCGCCTTGTTCGACGCGGTGGATAGCCACTGGCAGCGGCGCGAGGTCTACCTGGACTACAACATGCGCCAGGACCGCTTCTCGCTGCTGGAGCCGATCCCCGTCGCGGGCGTCCTGCGCGACTACGGTGTGTCCACCTTCCACGGCCAGCGCGTCGAGGTCGTCCCGACGCCCGGCCACACCACCGGCTCGGTCTCGCTGCTGGCCGCCATTGACGGCCGGCGTATCGCCTTCACCGGCGACCTGATCGCCGGCCCCGGCCAGGTGTGGTCGCTGGCGGCGACGCAGTGGACCTACAACAGCGGCGAGGGGCTGGTAGCGACGGTGCTATCCCTGCTGGACCTCAAAGCGCGCCGGCCCGACATTCTGCTACCCTCCCACGGCGACCCCATCATCGACGTGAACACGGCCATTGACCTGACGGTCGAACGGCTGGCCGAGTTGATGCGGCTGCGCGGGCAGAACCCGCGCTTGTTCCAGTTCCACGCCGAGCCGTACATCCAACTGACGCCCCACCTACTCTGGAACCGGACCAGCATCGCCTACGGCTATGTCTTGCTCTCGGCCAGCGGCAAGGCGCTCCTGTTCGACTTCGGCTACGACTTCGTGCCCGGCCCGACCATCGCCGCGGGCAGCGACCGCGCCAGCCGCCGCCCCTGGCTCTACACCCTGCCCGCCCTCAAGGCCCAGTTTGGCGTCACTGGCATTGACGCGATGGTACCGACCCACTTCCACGACGACCACGTGGCGGGGGCGAACCTGTTGCGCGAGGTGGAAGGCGCGCAGGTCTGGGCAGCCGAGAGCTTCGCCCCCATCCTGGAGCGCCCAGCCAACTACAACCTGCCCTGCCTGTGGTTCGACCCTATCCCGGTAGACCGTGTTCTGCCCATTGGAAAACCCATCCGCTGGCAGGAGTACGAGTTCACCCTCCACCCGCTACCGGGCCACACCCACCACGCCGTTGGCATCAGCCTCGAAGTGGACGGCCGGCGCGTCCTCATTGCTGGCGATCAGTACCACGGTGAAGGCGGCCGCTTCCTGAACTACGTCTACCACAACGGCTTCGAGCCGTCGGACTACCGCCAGAGCGCGGCCCTGTACCGCCGCCTGGCGCCCGACCTGGTTCTGCTGGGCCACACCCCGCCGACACCCATCCAGCCGGACCTATTTGACTATCTAGAAGCGCAGGGGGAGGCGGTCGAACGGCTGCACGCCGCCCTGCTGCCCGAGGCCGCGCAGGGGCTAGGGCCGGACGGCTTCGCGGCGACGATCCAACCCTACCAGGTAGAAACAGGAGTGGACGAGACAGTTCCCCTACACGTGACCGTCCGCAACCCACACCTCACCCCGGCGACGGTGGACCTTCACCTCGCCACGCCGGCCGACTGGCTTGTCGCGGAGGAGCTCATCCACCTCGACCTGGCGGCCAGCGCGACCACTACCGTGCTCTTCCACGTCACCCCGACGACGCCCGGCGTGCGGCAGCGCGTGGCGGTGGACGTAACGGTCCAGGGGCAACCGCTGGGGCAGCAGGCTGAAGCGTTGATCACTGTCCGTGACCGATGACGAAAGACGGAAGACCGAGGATTGAAGATTGAGGCTGACAGCCCATGGCGGATAGCTGACGGCTGATAGCTGAGAGCTTATGACTAAAGATTGAGGAGAGTTATGAACACCATCTCATTTAATACGGCCAATTATGTCGCCCGCCAACTCGACTACCACATGACGCGCGGGTGGGGTCAGGGCGACAAGGCGGCCAACGAACACTTCCGCCCCATCGAGACGTTTGGCGAGCGGTTTGACGAGATGCTGGGCCGCATCCAGAGCCTCGGCTTCGAGGCGATTGACCTGTGGCTGTCCCAGGTGAATTACCCCTGGGCCACCCCCGACCACATCGCCATCGCCAAAGACCTGCTCGCCAAGTACCGCTTCCCCGTCGTCAGCCTGGTGGGCTGGTTCGGCTCGACGCCGGACGAGTTCGCGGCCACGTGCAAGATTGCCACGGCCCTGGGCTGCCCGATTCTCGGCGGCTCGACCTCCGTCCTCCAGAAGGACCGCGACTTTGTCGTCGGCGCGCTGCGGGACTATGGCCTCGTCCTGGGTGTAGAGAACCACCCGGAAAAGACACCGCAGGAACTGCTGGACAGGATTGGCGACCCGATCGCTGGTACGCTGGGCGCGTGTGTGGACACGGGCTGGTTCGGCACGCAGGGCTACGACGCGGCCAAGGCTCTGGAGGAACTTTTCCCCGTCCTCGTCAACGTCCACCTCAAGGACGTCCTGGCCGTCGGCGCGCACGACACGTGCAGCTACGGCAAGGGCATCGTGCCCATCGAGGACTGCGTCCGCACGCTCAAGCGCCTGGGCTACCAGGGGGCTATCAGCATCGAGCACGAACCCGAACACTACAACCCGGAAGCCGACTGCGTCGAGGGTCTGCGCCTCGTCCAGGGCTGGCTGGCGTAGACCCTCACCCCGCCCCTCTCCCTCTGGGAGAGGGAGGGCAAATCGAAGTAGGAGACTTTTTTCCAATGAGCGACAAACTGAAAATTGCGATTGTCGGCTGCGGCAACATCGCCGAGCCGTATGCCCGCAACCTGGTGACCTTCCCGCAGTTGGAACTGGTCGGTATGACCGACCTGGACCTGCCCCGCGCCGAGGCCCTCAGCGCCAAGTACGGCGGCCAGGTTTACCCAACGTATGACGCGCTGCTGGCCGACGAGGCCGTGGACCTCGTGGTCAACCTGACCATCCACCACGCCCACTACGCCGTCACGAAGCAGGCGCTGGAAGCGGGCAAGCATGTCGTCAGCGAGAAGCCGCTGGCCCTGACGGTGGAGCAGGCGCGGGAACTGGTCGAACTGGCCGACTCGCGCGGGCTGCGGCTGGGCGGCACGCCCTTCACCTTTATGGGCGAGGCGCAGCAGACGGCCATGAAGATGATCCGTGACGGCAAGCTGGGCCGGGTGCGCGTGGCCTATGCCGAGGTCAACTGGGGCCGCATCGAGACCTGGCACCCGGCCCCCGCGCCATTCTATGACGTCGGTCCGCTGTTCGATGTCGGCGTCTACCCACTCATGTTCATGACCGCCCTGTTCGGCCCGGCCCGCCTGGTCCAGTCCTATGGCCGCGTGGTCTACCCGGACCGCGTCACCAAGCGCGGCGAGCCGTTCACCGTCACCACGCCCGACTTCGCCGTGACGATGATTGAGTTCGCCGACGGCACGCTGGGCCGCCTGACGACCAACTTCTACGTGCCGAACAAGGCGAGCCAGCGGGGCCTGGAATTCCACGGCGACGCCGGGTCGCTGACGCTGGGCAGTTGGCACGAGTTCAATGGGGAGTTGCGCTTCGCGGAGTTCGGTAAGGAGTATGAGACGGTTCAGCCGGTCAAGGAGCCGTTTCCCGGCGTGCGGTGGGGACTGAACGTGGCGGAGATTGCCGACGCGCTGGCCGAAGGCCGGCTCCACCGCTCGACGGGCGAGCACGCGGCCCACGTGACCGAAATCCTGGTCGCGGCAGCCGAGTCGATGCAGACGCATCAGCCGGTCGTCATCCAGTCCACTTTTACGCCGCCCGAGCCGATGGACTGGGCAAAATAGGGGACTAAACGAGCAACCTTTGGAACCCCTCTTGATCGAAGTGGTGATCGGTGGTCAAGGCCTCGACCATGTTGCGGCGGCGCATAAGGACAAAGCTGACCGCGTCGCAGAGCGAGTACGTCTTGTCGGGTCGGGCTGCCAGCAACTCCATCGCCTCATTGTGGAGGTTTTGATCCACCCACACTGTTTCTATATCGGGGTTCCGCAGGAGGTCCGTGAGGAAGGCTAGCGCCGCCGGGCGGGGCAGGCGGCGCGCGTTCGACAGAGCTACAAACTCAGCCAGGATGTAGTTATGGGTCAAGCGGCGCGAGGCTGAACGATAGTAGTCGCGGGCTTGCCGATGGAACGGTTCAGCGCGGTGATGGAGGCACAACAAGCCAGATGTATCGAGGAGCATTAGCCAGCCTCATGCGCAGATGCATATTCTCTGGCAAGGTCGGCGTCAATGCTCTCGTTGTCGGCGCCCGTCGGATAACCCAGGTCTACCGCCCCGAAGTGGGCTTCGAAACGCTCCCGCGCCGCCTGTCGTTCCAGGTCTGTAAGCAAGACGCTCTCGGTTTGGGCTGCTTCACCGTTGATAAACTCACGGGTGAGGGAGTCCGTGGCTAATAGAGCCGGTGAGACGCCAGAGGCTTCTGCTCGTTGCACAAGGGCGGCATAGGTGTCGTCGCTGAGTTCCAGGATCAGTATGTGTGACATCTCTCACTCCAACTATAGGCGGCACGTGGCTTGCGGCTCATGGTGATAGGTGTTCCTTACCCTAATTCTAATGTCTACCAGAAGGCATGTCAAAAGGATGACAACGAAAGACCAAACCCTCCACATGATCGGCAACGCGCACATTGACCCGGTGTGGCTGTGGCGCTGGCAAGAAGGCTACCACGAGGCGCTGGCCTCGTTCCGCTCAGCCCTCGACCGCCTGGCCGAAGACCCCGACTTCCTGTTTGTCTCCAGCTCGGCCCAGTTCTACGCCTGGGTCGAGGAGAACAACCCGGCCATGTTCGAGGAGATTCGCCAGCGCGTGGCTGAGGGCCGCTGGGAGATCGTCGGCGGCTGGTGGATACAGCCCGACTGCAACATCCCCAGCGGCGAGTCCTTCGTGCGTCACGCCCTGTACGGCCAGCGCTACTTCAAGACGCGCTTCGGCGTGACCGCGCGCGTCGGCTACAACGTCGACTCGTTCGGCCACAACGGCATGTTGCCGCAACTACTCAAGAAGAGCGGACTGGACTACTATGTCTTCACGCGGCCCAACCCCCAAGAGATGGGTATGCCCAGCCGCCTGTTCTGGTGGGAGTCGGACGACGGGTCGAAGGTACTGGCCTATCGCATCCCCTTCGAGTACTGCACCTGGGGCAAGGAACTCGACAAGCACGTGCGCCGCGCGGCGGGTGAGTTGCGACCGCCGTTTGACTCGCTCATGTGCTTCTACGGCGTCGGCAACCACGGGGGCGGCCCCACGCAGGAGAACCTGGCGAGCATCCGCCGCCTGGACGCCGCGCCCGACCTGCCGCGTCTCGTGTTCAGCACGCCCAACCGCTACTTCGCCTGCGTCGAGGGGCAGGGGCTGCCCATCCCGACGCTGCACCGCGAACTCCAGCACCACGCCAGCGGCACCTACTCGGTCCACTCCGGCATCAAACGCTGGAACCGCCGCGCCGAGTGGGCGCTGGTGACGGCGGAGAAGTGGGCCGCTCTCGCCAGCGTCACCACTGGCCTCGGATACCCGCTGGCCGACCTGGGCCGCGCCTGGCAGGGCGTCCTGTTTAACCAATTCCACGACATCCTGGCCGGCACGAGCATCGAGTCGGCCTACGAGGACGCCCGCAACCTGCACGGCGAGGCCATGACCATCGCCGACCGCGCCCTCAACGCCGCCACGCAGTCGCTCGCCTGGAACATCGGCATCCCCCAGGCGCCGGGGACGACGCCGATTATCGTCTTCAACCCGCACGCCTGGGACAGCCGCGTCAACGTTGAGGTCGAGTTTGGCCGCTTCACCGACGAACACGGCTTGCTGGACGACCAGGGCCGCCCCGTACCCGTCCAGCGCGTCCAGTCGGAGGCCACGTCCGGCGGCCGCAACCGCCTGAGCTTCACCGCCGATCTACCCGCGCTCGGCTACCGCGTCTACCACGTCGCGCCAGGGGTGACCCGACCCGAGCCGCCCGCCGAGCTACAGGCGAGCGATACTGTCCTCGAGAACCACCGCTTCCGCCTGACGATTGACCCGACGACCGGCGTGGTCCAGAGCCTCTACGACAAGCAGGCCGAAACCGAAGCATTTAGCGGCGATGGCGCAGTCCCAGTCGTTGTCGAGGACCGCAGCGACACCTGGAGCCACAACGTCTTCAGCTTCCGCGAGCAGGCCGGCCTCTTCAAGGCGACCAGCATCCGGGTGGTCGAGCGCGGGCCGGTGCGCTCGGTCATCCGTGTCGTCAGCGAGTATGGACGCTCGCGGCTCGTCCAGGACTTCACCCTGTACGCCGACCTGGACTATGTGGACGTGCGCGTGACAGTGGACTGGCAGGAGGAGTTTAAGGCGCTCAAACTGCGCTTCCCGGTCAACGTCCACTTCCACCGCGTCACGCATGAGATTCCCTACGGCTCGGCGGACCGCTTCGCCAACGGCGAGGAGGAGCCAGGGCAGAGTTGGGTGGACGTGTCCGGCTCGTCGCGCGAGACGGGCGACCGCTTCGGCGTCAGCGTCATCAACGACAGCAAGTACAGCCAGGACGTCTACATCCGCGACATCGGCCTGACCGTCCTGCGCAGCCCCATCTACGCCCACCACGACCCGATGGTCCCGCAGCCAGACGGTCTTTATACCTTCATTGACCAGATGACGCAACGCTTCTGCTACCGCCTGTACCCCCACGTCGGCGGCTGGGAGGAGGCGGGCACGGTGCAGCGCGCCGCTGAACTTAACCAGCGGCCGATTACTCTCATCGGCACCTATCACCCGCAGGGCACGCTGCCGCAGGCCGCCTCGTTTGTCCGCGCCGAGCCGGCCAACGTGGTCGTCAGCGTGCTCAAGCAGGCTGAGGACGACGACGCGCTGATTCTGCGCGCCTACGAGACGACCCGGGCCGCCAGCCGCGCGACCATCAGCCTGCCGACGCTGGACCGCACCATCGAAGCCCAGTTCGGCCCGTGCGAAATCAAGACCTTCCGCATCCCCCGCGACCAGGGCCAGCCGGTGACGGAAGTGAACCTGATTGAGTGGGCGGACACGGACAAGTGAGTATGACCGTTCTGCACACGCGGCTCGCCCTCGACGGCGACGACTGGATGCTACGCGGC
>JAHCIP010000271.1 GCA_026129165.1 Anaerolineae bacterium | reverse complement strand
ACATTGACACGACAAGTGCAGAACGTGTCGCGTCGGATCTGCGTGATCAGGGCCGCCAGGCCAAATCAATGACGTTTGACGTAACGGATTTTGCAAACTTGCGGCAGAGAGTAAAGGAACTCCACGCTTTGTTTGGTAGGATAGATATTTGGGTCAATAATGCAGGGGCTACCGCAATTTCCCATATCGAAACAGTGACCGAGGCCGAGTGGGACAGAATGCAAGACATCAATCTCAAAGGCGTATTTTTCTGCACCCAGGCTGTGTTCGAGATAATGAAAGAACAGAAGTATGGCAAACTGGTGCATATCGCCTCCATGGCCGGAGTGCGTGGGGGCCGGAGTTCTTCAGCAAGTTATTCGGCGGCGAAAGCAGGCGTGATTAATCTATCAAAATCATTCGCGCTGAGCGGAGGGCCTCACAACATCACCTCCAATGTCATTTGTCCGGGAAGGACAATCACGAAGATGGCAGAAAACCTGAGTTGGCTCACGGATCCAAAAGACGATCCAAAACTCACCATTCCCTTGCAGCGCTTTGGAACACCTGAGGATATTGCCAACGCAGTCTTGTTCTATGCGAGCGACCTGTCCGCCTATGTGACAGGTGACACCATGGGCGTTAATGGTGGGCTGTATATGCACTAGTCTCCATAATGTAATCTTCGTCCATTCTCAGGGGCGCCGTGGTCCAAAGTGAATGGAGACGAGCGTTTTAAAGCGAGTCGTACGGCAACTTAGAAAAGGGAGAGGGTCCTTGTTGGCGTGTCTGTTTAGGACGCGCCATCTGTTTCAAAGGGGGCAACTAGAAAACCAGTCGTATTTCAGAATGGTGGTGGAGCAAAGCGGGAAACGGAACTTGAACCGGCGACCTCCTCCTTGGCGGCGTATCCTACTTCGCCGTCCACGCTTTGCGAGTATCCCTGCCCGAAGAGGTACTCTCATGTCTCCCGCTCAAACAAGATCAAGACTCATCTTGCGACCACTGCTTATGCCCTGGACTATCTTCCAGCACATTGATCTGTCCAACCTGAGAGACGGCGGATGAGATCATGGTTCAGGATATCGGCGCGAGAGCCTGCAAAAAAACTCGTTCTTTGAGGTCATCGGGCCGTTACTGTCCAGATCGCGGCTGTTTCGCCTCGAACCCCTCGGCCCTGAGCAGACCCTCGACCTCCTCAAACGCGCCCTCGCCGACAGCGAACGCGGCTACGGCAACCGCAAGATCGACATCACCAACGAGGCTCTGGAACACCTCGCCTTCGTCGCCGGTGGCGACGCCCGTACCGCCCTCAACGCCCTCGAACTCGCCGTCGAGTCTACTCCCCCTGACGCCGATGGCGGCGTCCATATTGACGAGGCCATCGCCCAGGAGAGCATCCAGCGCCGCATGGTCCGCTACGACAAGGGCGGCGACGAGCACTACGACACCATCTCCGCCTTCATCAAGTCGGTGCGCGGCTCCGACCCCGACGCCGCCCTCTACTGGCTGGCCAAAATGATGGTGGCGGGGGAGGACCCTGAGTTCGTCATGCGCCGCCTGCTCATCCTGGCAGGGGAGGACATCGGGCTGGCCGACCCACGGGCGGTGCAGGTGGTGGCGGCGTGCGCCCAGGCCCTCCAGTACGTGGGGCTACCCGAAGGCAAGTACCACCTAGCCCTGGCGACGGTGTACCTGGCGACGGCGCCGAAGTCCAACAGCATGACGCAGTACTCTCTCTGCGGTGGAGAGCCTGATCCAGCAAGAGGGGGCGGGGGGCGGTGCCCGATGCATCTGCGGGACGCGAGCTACAAGGGGCGGCGCGGTTGGGCATGAAGTGGCTACCAGTACCCGCACAGCTTCCCGCCACCACGTGGCGCAGCAGTACCTGCCCGACAGCTGGTCGCCGACCGCCGCTTCTACGAGCCGAGCGAGGAGGGGTATGAGGCGGAGATTGCCGCCTGCCTCCGCCCTGGCGAACGGGGACGAGTGGCGAAGCAGCATCTCCCCCCCTAGACCAGAAGAAAAGGTAGTAGCTACTTGTACTCACAGCATCCGGAACCTCCCACCTGTAGAGGTGCATCTACAAGAGGCTCTTCAATCATCGCTACTATAGCCTCTATAGTTGATGGCTGTCTCTCGACGCATCGCTAAGTGCATCACTTTCTTCCTGCCTTAGCTCTGACGTTCGTGTAAGAAATGATAACGTTGTTTAGTCATCGTTTTTGCTGCCTTTGCCCTTGAGGCTTGTAGAAGAACAGGACGACATTGTCAGGCGTCTTGGTTATACAATTTACTGTTTCTATCCTGTGACATATAACCGTGTCAGGCGCTTTTCGATACGAATATGAGTGGGTGGACTTATGAAACCTAAAACCCTTGTTATTGACTAAATGAAGTTCTATGATATAATGAAGCCTGGTTGTTGAGCAGAGCCTAAAGACCATAGAGCTTACTAACTCCTAGGCCGTCGGGGGGATCTTGAGACTCAACGGTCGCTGCAAGAAGGGGCATTCTTCTCGCCTTCTTGGGCCAGGGCGCTCTCCGGGTGAGCGACAGGTACCTACCGGAACCACCTGTTCGCTGCCTCTCGGTCGATCGTCTTCATCCGCTTCAAAGTCGACGAGTGCCTCTGGTATTGCCACTCCATCTGAACCCTCTGGTCACCGCCGACCTTCCCAACCTATGCATCTTCCGGTCGAACGCAACAGTTTTATCGACCGCGAACGTGACGTCGGGGTATTGACGCGCCAGTTGAACATGGGCGCCCATCGCCTCGTCACCTTGACTGGTCCTTATGGTGTTGGTAAATCGCGCCTCGCGTTGCGTATTGCCTCGCAGCTCAGGGCTGAGTTCGCCGACGGCGTCTGGTGGATCAATCTCACGGATGTCACCGACTCGGTCCTGGTCCCACAATCCGTGGCTGTCGTGCTACACCTCCCCGAACAAGCTGAAGAGATGCTCGTCGCCAGGCTCCAAGACCGCCTCTTTGCCCGGCATCTCCTTCTGATTCTCGACGGCTGCGACCATGTCATTAACGCTTGCGCCGAGCTCGTTCAAACACTGCTGGCAGCTTGCGCCGACCTCCATATTGTGGTGACTACTCGCCAACCCCTGGGAATCGAAGGCGAGAGCGTATGGACTGTTGGGCCGCTGCCTATCTCGCCCCTCGAACTTCCCGATCCCCTCGATGAAGCAACCCTCCCCTCTCTCCTTCTATTTTCAGGCATCCGTCTCTTCGTGGAGCGTGCCCAAGCCGCCCAGCCCGCCTTCCAACTTACCCCGGACAATGCCCGCGCCGTCGTCGAGGTTTGCCACTACCTGGATGGGATCCCTCTCGCCCTGGAACTTGCCGCGCAACGTGTCAAGGTGATGGCTGTCCAGCAAATGCCAGCCTGGCGGCATGATATCTTGGGACTACTTGAAGGCGTCAGCCCCAAATCCCTCTCCCCACACCCATCCCTGCGTGCGGCCCTCGACTATAGTTACGACCACTTGGGGTCTGAAGAACAGCGGACCCTAAGCGCCCTCTCGATTTTTGAGGATGGCGCAACGTTCGAAGCCATACAATGGGTGTGCGGCGAGGATGTCCCTGCCCTCGCTGTCCTGGATACCCTGAGCCGGCTGGTAGATAAGTCGTTGATCACTCTCGTCGAGCATCGGGGAGTGGCAACATACCGGATGCTGGAGGTCATGCGCCAGTATTGCCGGGCGAAACTCGACGCGAGCGGGGAGACCGATACCCTCCACCGCCGCCAAGCCACGTTCTATGCCACTCTGGCGGAACAGGCGGATAGGGAGCTTCAGGGGCCAAAGCAGGCGCTATGGCTGGGACGCCTGGAGCGCGAGCACACCCACCTGCGCGCGGCCCTAACGTGGGTGATGGAGCAGGGTGAGACGGCCTTGCTGTTGCGGCTAGCCGGCCACCTATGGCGGTTCTGGGAAGCACGAGGGCATATTGCCGAGGGACGCCAATGGCTCGAGCAGACCCTGACTCTCGTCGAGGCTTCCTCATCTCTGGACTATGCCAGGGCGCTGCATGGGGCGGCTGTCCTGGCGCATAATCAGAGCGACCTGTCGCGCGCCCGATGGCTCCACGAAGCCTGTCTCGCGCTCCGCCATCAACTCGACGATAGACAGGGCAGTGCTGTTTCACTGTTGAGTTTGGGCCTGGTGGCTAAAGACGAGGGGGATCATGAGCGCGCGGCCTCCTTGTACCAGGAGAGTCTGGGCCTATTCCGCCGCCTGAACGATTCGAGGGGCGCCGCCGAGGCTCTGCTCCACATGGGCCTGCTAGCCCACATCCGGGGCAATGCCCAACAAGCGACGCCGATGATTGAGGAAAGCCTAGCGCTTTTTCGCAGGGTCGAAGATAAGCGGGGGATGGCCCTGGCGCTCAGCAACCTCGGCCTGGTGACGCGCAATCAAGGGCGGTATCAACGCGCCCAGCGACTGCATGAAGAAGCCCTGGCTTTACGCCGTGAGTTGGATGACAAGGTCGGTATAGCTCTCTCCCTCGCTAATCTGGGGTTGGTTGCTCAGGACCAGGGCCACTTTGCCGAAGCCGTCCGCAATCAGGAGCAGAGCCTCGCCCGTTTCCGAGAGCTCGGCGCCCAATGGGGTATTGCCCTGCTGCTCAATACGCTGGCCCTGGCGGCCATTTACCAGGAAGACTACGACCAGGCTGCCGCATTGAGCCGCGAAAGCTGGGAGTTGTACCACACCATGGGCCACCAGTGGGGCATTGCAATGGTCCTCACGACCCTCGCCCGCATTGATCTACATGATGGCGCACCTCAGCGGGCTATTGAACGCGTTCAGCAGAGCATCCAGGTGCGCCAAAATATCCACGACAGCCACGGCCTCGCCGAATGCCTGGAAACTCTTGCGATTGTGTGGGCCAGCCAGGGGCATGGCGAGCAGGCGATGTGGTTGGACGGCGCGGCGACCGCACTCCGCGAGCAGATTCACGCGCCCCGCTCACCGACCGAGCGAGCGGAGCTTAACCACTGGTTTGAGGGCGTCTATCCAAATAGCAATGAAGCCGCCCTGATGCTGGCCTGGGATGAAGGCCACTACACGAGCGTGGAGCAGGCCATTGAAACTGCGCTGGCGCTGATCCTGACCTCCCCCTCTCAGGTCAATGCGGCCTCGTCCTCGCTGGATCCACCTGTCGAGCCTGAACTGCGCAATATGCATTGGGGCGGGCCGAGGTCTATCAGGTGATACTTCCTCACGTCAAGTGATTGGAAGTATGCCAAGCCAAGGAACTGCTCTTCTTCTGTTATCGCGTGACGCCCGCACCAAAGAACAGATCGGCGTGATGGTGGGCCGTGAGGCATCTTCGTCTCAGTTGCGGTCCGCCTTCCACCCCACCCTCCACCATCTGCGCCGCGCTCCCAATAATTCGGACTGGGTCGTGCAGCGGTAAGGCCTATGCCTTCAACCGTACTCGAGCCTACTGGTATGATGTTGAAAGCATTTGAGAAGGGCATTGTCGAGGCACGACGCCTTCAGAGTGTCCAGCCTGACGAGGCTATTCGCCATCTCCAGGCGGCAGAGTTTACCAGGCGACTTCCTCGAAGGCTTCCTGACGCAGAGTGGATCGCAACTTCGCGGCGTGGAATTAGAGCGCACTACTTCGAGGCGATGTTGCTGCTAGGGCGTCTGGATGTCCGACGCGAGTCGCTATCTCGGAGGCTGCTGACGTGTACTGCGCGATCCTGTCCCGTGACAACTACCAGGAAGTTGCCCACCGGGATCAGATGCGCTCTTATGTTGCAGTCGGCGAGCGCTCGAGCCATCCTCCATTATCAACAACTCGTCAAGACTCCTATAAAAGCCATCCTTGGAGCTTCTCCTGCCCTAGAAACGACTTCGCCCTATATGAGCGAATCAGCTGGGTCAGACACTCTAAAATTACATATAGCAAATAATTTGTCAAGAAGGATTTCAAGCGCTTGTACAAGCGCTGAGCCAAGCACAATCCGCTACAACACCAGTTGTTTCTATGTTACTGCCTGTACTCTACGGATGTCTCTGGGTTACAGAGGGTACACATGAGGCGAGGCTGCGCTGGTCGCATCTTGAGCTTTTCAAGACATCAATGTGTGAGCCGCACAGGTAGATCAAAAGGCTAACCCCACCTGGGCTGCACATGCACAGATGGGCGGAGCCTGCCCACCACTATCCCCCAGAGTTGACAGGGCATGACTCTCCGAAGAGTGAATCGACCGACGCTGTGGCGCGCACGGATGGTCGGAGCCATGCTGCCCGGACCTAGTCTAGAGAGCTGCTGTTCAAAGTGTCTATCAGTCTCCACCCCAGCCCCCCACCCCTATGGCCGCCCCTGCATCATCCGCTGGAGGTCTGGTATGCCATGTACACCAAACCTCATGCCGAACACCAGGTCGTGGAGGTGCTGGAGGCACGCGGTATCGACACCTATCTACCCCTCCTGTCGGTGTGGCGCGCGCGGCGGCAGCGGGTCGAGTACGAACCCCTTTTTGCCTGCTATGCCTTTGTCCACGTTGACCCCAGCGTGGTCGGCTTGTCCGACCTGGCCTGGATCCCCGGCCTCCGCCACCTTGTCGAATGCGATGGCGAGCCCGTCGCCATCCCCTCGCGGGTTATCGCCACCATCCGCCACCACGTCGCCGAGTTGGCCGCGTGTCCCAAGGGCCGTCTCCAGGTGGGCGACGCGGTGCGCATCACCCAAGGCCCGATGAAAGACCTGCGGGCGGTGTTCGAAGGACGATTATCAGGCGATGAGCGCGCCCAAGTCCTGGTTCAATTCCTGGGTCAGTTGCGGCGGTGCGAGCTACCCGACGCCTGGCTTGAGGCGGTGTGAGCTAGAGGTGTTGTGCTGACCCGTATTGGACTGGTTCTGCGACGGTGGCGCCGATCTTACGGCCTCCGCTGGGAGTTCGTTGCCCTGGCTATCCTCGGTGTGAGCCTGGCCTGGACGCTGAGTCGACTTGGTCAGCCCGAAACGCCGCCTTTGCCAGCCCCCGTTGCCCTGGCCGCCTCGACCCCCCAGCCGCGCCCGACCGCCGCGCCGACCACGGCGCGTCCCGTAGCGACCGCGACGCCCACGCTGCCGCCCCCACCAACGCCCGTCGCCATTGCCACCCTCCCTGTGGCGCCTTACCCCGGCGGCGCCGTCTACACCCTCACCCCGGCTGCCAACGCCGTCGGCTGGGTCAGTGAGAACGACGCCCGTTTCAACAACTTTGGCGACTACAATATCTACGCTGGCATCTTTGATGGCAACGAGCACGTTGGTGCGTTCCAGATCGACCTCTCGCCCATCCCGCCCGGCGCCCCTATCCTCTATGCCGACCTGACCCTGGCGGGCCTATCGGACCGTTTCCGCGGTGACCAGGGCACGTGGACCGTCGAGATCTTGCCCCAGGAACTAGACCAGGGCTGGACTCTGCTCACCTTCGGTGATCTGGCTGGCAAAGTCGGCGCTACGATTGACCTACGGCCGACCCTGGCGGCCAAAGACATCGCTCTGGGTCAGTATAACACCCTGGTCTTTGACGCCATTCCCCTCCAGGCGCTGGCCCAGCGTACCCTGAGCGGGCATATCTCGTTTCGTGTTCTCGGCCCGACCGGAGGAGGCAATAATCTCGTCGCTTGGGATAGCGGCTATGGAAGCCGTTCGCGCGGCCGCGCCCCCCTCCTGCGGGTTGTCGCCGGGCCAGCCCCGGATAAGCTCCCTGACACGCCGACGCCCAACTACATCATTATCACCTCCACCCCGACCCCTGAAAACGTTGTGACGCAAGCGGCTCAGGCCGCCACGGCCACCTACCAGGCGATGATGGAAGGCACACCGACCCGCCTGCCCCGCAATTGGGTCACGCCGATTATTGTGGTGCCCACCGAGACACCCGCTAATGCCGCGACGGCCGAGTGGCACATCGAGATGGCGACCGCCCAGGCTTACTTCGGCACCCCGACGCTCTATCCACCCAATGTCTGGACGGCGACGCCCATCCCACCAACGCCAGAACCAACCTGGACCCGGGCGCCTGTCTACATTCTGGTCGCGCCCGTGGCCTCACCGGCCAATGTCGTCACCGCGGCGGCCCTGGCACGCGCCGCTACGGCTCAGGCCGAACGCTTTGGCACCCCCACCCCCGGCGCGCGCCTTGTCCCCATCCGCGTCATCACCAATACTCCGACGCCGGGCAACGAGGCCACCGCCGACTGGCAGATCAGGGTAGCCACGGCTGAAGCCTTCCTCTTCGGTACATCCGTGCCGTCCTCCTGGCTGCAGACGGCCACGCCCATCCCGCCGTGGCTGGCCGTGACCGCCGTCACCCCAACCCCGACCG
>JAHCIP010000270.1 GCA_026129165.1 Anaerolineae bacterium | reverse complement strand
GCCCGTCGCGCAGCCGTCCTTGACGCCGGTGAGGCCCAACTGGTCGCGCAACACGTCCATCAAGAAGGCTTTAGGGGCCGCCGTGACCTGGCACGGCTTGCCATTGACCACCAGCGTATAGACTTGAGCTTCAGTCATGAGTTGCAACCCTTTTCAAGGCCTGACAGGTTTTTGGAAACCTGTTAGGCCTCCTGCAGTGGCAGTTTACACAGTAGTGGGCGGGCGGGGTCACGGCAATTTTCAATAGGGCTACTATAGCACACTCTTACCCGCTGGCTGATGTAGCTTTCACCACCCCGCGTAGAGGTTTCTTCCCACCAGGGGCGTAGTATACTGGAAGATGGATTACGGCGTCAAGAGGTGGAGGTGCGTCAGGAAGGCGGTGTCAAAGTCGCCTATGACAGAGCACGGATGGGGAGGATGGACGGATTTGAGCCTGGCTGTAGAGGATAAGGCGGGGCCGCTTTATCCGTGCATCCTCTTGATCCGTGCTCTAGATTGAACAGACTGACCTTCACCCATCCCCTCCATCCGCTCCTGAAATCCGCTGACAGCGCAGTGTCGGTCAAGCTGTTCTCACTCTGAAAGAACCCTGTTCCCTCGGACCGTCTCAAGGTATCAGTCGAAGACGGCGAGAAACTGGTCAAGAGCTGTCCTGGCGCCGAGGGTCTGGAGTTTGATACTCGGACGCTTGGTGACTCGTTCAGCCGAGATGTTGACGCCCGGAATCTCGTTGAGGCGACGGCGAAGTTCCTCTCGGTGGGCCTGGTCATTGAAGGGCGGGACGGCCATATGTTGGAACTGGAGTTCAACACTCTGATAAGTCCACACGCCAAACGTATAGGCAGTTCCCTTAGGAAGATCGAGCATGGGAAAGAAGGAGCCACTCCGAGGACCTTTACCCCACCAAATACGAAGCCCCCGTGAGGTCGCCCAATGAAGTAGGGCGCGGGCCGTGGCGACGGCTTGAGGACCGTGGCGGGCTTCCAACTCAGGGAAGAAGGAAGCTTCATCCCACTGCTTCACGTCGGCCTTAGCAGTGGTTGTTTTCTCTAGATTGCCAATCACAAGAGGAGTAAGGATACGCTGCTTGCCTTCGCCACCGTACTGACGGACCTCGACGGCCAGGACTTCGGTGGGGGCCATCTGCTGGTTGAGGTACTCGACGATGCGGCGCAGTTCGGGGGGAATAGCATCGGCCACGAAGATCAGCCGCAGGCGGCCCGCCTGGAGATTCGTCCGAACCTGAACCCAGAAGGCTTCGGGGTCACCACCCGCCAGAAAGCCGCTGAGTTCCTGGTCAGGGTCCAGGTCGCGCTCGCGACAGCCCGTCTCAAAGTAGTGGCGGATGGTCTCGATAGGCCAGTATGTAACCGCATTTGCGGCGTATTCGAGAAGCTGACCGACGACTTCACGACGGATGCGCGTATCCGAGGCGCGTTTGACTTCCACGAGCGTCGGGATGGCGTCCTGGTCGAGGAACAGGTGGTCCACCGACCAGCGCGGGCCGCCGTCCGGCTCGGAGGCGAGTGGGACTTCGCGGGCGATGAGCAGCCAGCGGCGAGGAACAGTTGGGTTGATCTGGTCGCCCGCCAGGAGGTTGGGATAGTCGGCGACGAGCCGCTGGAGGTGGTCTTCGTTGGGGGGAGGCTGTTGGGTCATTTCGACAAGCTGGCCGTTATCCTGGATGAGATAGACGCCGCTGGGCATGAGTGGCTCCTGAATATGAATGGAAGAGTAGGAAGGGTAGGAAGTGCTGGCTAAATCAAGTCCACGATGGCATAGCCAGGGTATCCGGCAAGACAGTTGGCCGCTTACCGCAGAGGCCGCCGAGAACGCTGACAAGAATGTTCTTTATCCTCTGCGCCCTCTGCGTCCTTGTATATTAAAGGCAGGGGCGGGATAATAGACGCCAGTCTATGGGACGCGATAGACCGGTCCGCGTCCAGGTGTCACACACCGTCGCAGAGCTTGGGTCGTCGTCGTTGCCCCGCCCTCGAACCCGTACAGTTGCCAGGGCTAACCAAGCCCGCATGACGCAAGGTAGGGACAGCCATGTCTACGTCAGAGACCGTCAGCTTCGAGACCTTTGTCGGCATTGATATCGCCCAGGCCCACCTGGATGTGGCCGTGCGACCCAGTGGCGAGACGCTCCACCTCGCCTACGATGAGGCGGGGGTGACCACGCTGCGCACGCGCCTCCTCGCCCTGCCCGCCGTCCTGGTGGTGGTCGAAGCCACCGGCGGGCTGGAAACACGGCTGGTGGCTGAGTTGTATGCGGCGACGCTGGCCGTCGCCGTCGTCAATCCGCGTCGTGTGCGCGACTTCGCCAAAGCCCTCGGTCAGCTGGCCAAGACCGATCGGCTGGATGCCGCGGTGGTGGCGCACTATGCGGAGGCGGCCCAGCCTACCCCGCGCCCCCCCTCCGACGAGGCGAGTCAGACCCTCCAAGCGCTCTTGGCGCGGCGGGTGCAGTTGGTGGAGATGCGCACCGCCGAGCGCAACCGCCTCACGCGCGCCCTGCCCGCCGTGCGCCCCTCCCTCGAGGCGCACATCGCCTGGTTGGACACTCAAGTGCAGGCCGTGGAGAAGGAGTTGACCGAGCAGGTGGCCCTTCACACCGACTGGCAGGCTCAGGCCGACTTGCTGAGGAGTGTGCCAGGCGTGGGCCCCATCCTCTCCGTCACCCTGCTGGCCGCCCTGCCCGAACTCGGTCATCTCGATCGGCGTCAACTCGCCGCCCTGGTCGGCGTCGCCCCCTTCGCCTACGAGAGTGGGCGCTTCAAGGGCCAGCGCCATGTCTGGGGCGGTCGCGCCACCGTCCGCGCCACCCTCTACATGAGCACCGTCGCCGCCGTTCGCTGCAACCCCGTCCTCAAGGACTTCTATCAGCGCTTGAAGGAGGCGGGTAAGCCGCCCAAGGTCGCCCTGGTCGCCTGTATGCGCAAGTTATTAACCATTCTCAACGCCATGCTCAAGGCTAACAAGGCCTGGTCGCCTCCCACGTCTCAGGCCACTTGACTTTCAACACAGTTGCTCTGCGGTGAACCTTGTTCAGGTTGGGCGGCCGAGAGCCGCGTCGAAGAACTCGACCAGGCGGGTGTAGAGGCGGGCCTGGTTCGCGGGGCGCAGGATGCCATGCCCCTCGTCGTCGAACACCAACAACTCGTAGGGAACATTGTGGGCGTCTAGCGCCGTCACGACCTGGCGCACGTTCTCCGGCGTCACGTTGGGGTCTTGCGCGCCCTGGACGATGAGGAGCTTCCCCTGGATGTTCTGGACAAAGTGGATGGGCGAGCGTTCGCGGTACTTGGCGGGTATCTCGTCGGGCCGGCCGCCAATCATCTCCTCGCTATAAGGGCGCAGGTCGGGCCGCGTCGTCTCATAGTCCACGACGAGGTCGGTCATGCCGCAGATGGGCGCGGCCGCCGCGACCACCTCGCGGGGCGTGTGCGTGATCTGACACCAGGAAGAGTAGCCGCCGTAGGAGGTGCCGGTCACACCGACGCGGCCCGGCTCGGCCAGCCCGGCGCGAATGAGCGCCTCCGCCCCAGCCGTGATGTCGGCCTGCTCGCGCCCGCCCCAGCCGTCCTCCTTGATGCTCTCCCGATACGCCAGCCCGAACCCCGTGCTGCCCCGGTAGTTGACGTCCAGCACGTTGAAACCCTGTGCCACGAAGTACTGGAGTTGGACGTTTAGGGCGTCCTCGGAGTGGGCCGTCGGGCCGCCGTGGATGTAGACCACGGCGCGGCGCGGGTTGGGCTGGGCGCGATAGAACCAGCCCTGCACCTCCAGCCCGTCCACCGAGGTCCAGTGGAAGTCTTCGGCGGGGGTCAACTGCTCAGGCCGCAGCGGCGTGCGCTCCCAGACGCGGGTGAGGGACAGCAGGCCGTCGGGTGTCGTCGCGTCAGGCGTCAGGCGCACGAGGTCGTGGGGTGTGGTGGCCGAGTAGTACAGGGCAATCCACGCGCCGTCGGCGGCGCGGCCCAGAGGCAGCAGGTTGCCGGGCAGACGGGGGAAGGGCATCTCAACGCCCGTAGCCGGGTCCAGCCAGGTCGGCTGGTGGGTTGCCTCGCGCACCTCGTCCACGACGACCAGGCCATCGGGCGAGACACGTATCCCCTCGATGTTGCGGGCCGGGTCGTCCAGCAGCCAGACTATGTCGCCGCTGGGGACGTGCAGCTTGCCCAGGCTGCGGTGATTCTGGGGCTGGCCGTCGCGCGACTCGGTCAGGAAGACGACGGTTTCGCCGTCGGGCAGCCACTGGGCGAAGACTTTGACCGCTGGCCCGAAGTTGAGCAGTTCGCGGTCCTCGCGGCCCGCCACATCTACCAGATGGACCTGGACGCCGGAGGGGTCGCGGTCCTTGCGCGGGTAGAGCAGGTGGGTGCCCTGGCGGTTGAGGAGCGTCCCGCTATAGGCGGGCTTGTGTGGCTGGGCGATGGGCGTGCGCTGGCCGGTCACGAGGTCGTGGCGGTAAATCCAGGTCGGCTCGATGACGCGGCTGTGGGCGAAGTCGTAGTTCGCGCCGTAGTAGAGGGTCTGGCCGTCCGGGCTGAGGCTGCCGCCGCGAATAAAGAAGGGCGGGCGGTCCTCGGTCAGCGGTTCCATGACCAGGGGCGAGTCCACCGCCACGCGGAACAGGCGGGCGCGCTCGTCGCGGTCGTGATCCTCGGCGACGAGGACCGAGCGCGAGTCGGGCGCCCAGCCGACGAGCCAGGTGGCTTCGGGCGTCTGGGTTAGCGCGACCGGGGGCGTCGAACCGTCGGCGGGAACGAGGAACACGTCCAGGTTGGGGTGGACGCGATACCAGGTAAAGGCGACCCAGCGGCCGTCAGGCGACAGGCGCGCGTCGCGGACGATGGGCAGCGTCAGCAGGTGGTCGAGGAAGAGGGAATTAGCCATAGAGTATACTCGCATACATAGACTGGGGTGAGCGGTAAGTATGCAACAAAGAGCCTCCCCTGGCAAGGGAGGCGTGTCTTCCCCCCTTCCTTCGTAGGGAAGGGGGACGGGGGGTTAGGTCGAAGGCGGTCCCTCAGTCGAACCAGATGGGGTTGGACCAGGCGCGGCGGCCATACTCGTCGCGCACCGTGACGCGGCAGTAGGGGCTGGCGAAGGTCTGGAGGCTCAACTCAGCTTGGGTCAGACCGTGGCCGGCGACGCTGACGGCGGCCCAGAGGGCGCCGGTGACAAAGACCCGGGCGGCGGGCGAGCAGCGCACCGTGACACTCACTCCGGGCTTCACCTGGATGTCGTGGATCTGCGGTCCAGTGCTGGAGTAGTAGTGGCCCGCCTTGAGCGCGGCCAGCAGGGCGTCAGGCGCCAGCGTCTCGCTCTTGACCCACACCCAGCCGCGCATCGCGTCGTGGCGGGCCGGGTTGAAGTGGGCGTCGTCGGTCGCCAGGGCGAAATAGCGGTGGCCGCGCGAACACAGCAGGTCGAGCATGTACAGGCTGTCGTCGCGGTCGTTGTAGTCGGCCGAGGTCGCATTGTACGTCTCGACCGCGTGGACCGGCCCTAGCGACAGGGCGTCCGCTTCGGTCAGCGTGTACCATTGGGGGTGGGCGACGGCCACGAAAGCCCCGGCGGCCAGGGCGCGCTGAGCGATCTGCGGGCCAGTCTCGGCGGGCGTGGAGGGGGCGAAGTCGAGTGGCAGGCCCACGGCCAGGATATGCCACGGTCCGCCGAGTTCCGTGACCCCGGCATGGAGTTCCGCGCCCAGGATGGTGGTGAACGTCGAGGTCCGAAAGGGACCGGTGTCCACCAGCGGGAAACCGTAGTGCGCCAGGAAGTGGTCGGTCAGGGCCAGGAAGTCGTAGCCGGCTTCGGCGTACAGGCCGCACACCTCTTCGGGCGTGCGCTGGCCGTCGGAGGCGGTGGAGTGGGTATGCAGGTTGCCGCGCCAGAAGCGGCCGGGCTGGTCAAAAGGCAATGAGTTCATGCTCCTCCAAGGCTAGCCCGCTTCATGCGGCCGCGCGCCAACCAGCACATCGCGGGGCGGGATGGTCACAGTGGCGGGCCAGGGTTCGCCCGAACGGGCGTCGGCCCAGGCCGGCGGGTAGAGCGCCGCCATCTGGTATTCATCGGTGCCGTTGACCAGAAACAGGTATTCCTGGTCGGGTCCGTCGCGCCGTGTCGCCGTCACACCCGCTGGCAGCTCGGCCAGTTCCCACACGCCCGCCACATGCGCCAGCCAGGCGACCAGGCTGTCGGCCACGGTGTCGCTCGGCCACGCGCCGAAGTAGGCCACCTGTCCATTACCCACCGTGCGCAGCGTCAACGCCGCCTGGCCTTCGAGCAGACCGCTGCCCCATGTTGCCACCGCTTCGACACCCGGCCCCGGCTCCAGCCCCTCGGCCCACACCAGCACAGGGGTCTCCTCGGCCTCGTCCGGCCAGCGCAGGCCATAGGTCACACCGGGCGGCAGGCTGTGGAAGCCCGTGACTTTCGCGCCAACCAGGTCAGCCAGGAGGCCCGGCGGGCCGTCGGGGTGGACCAGGTTACTCGGCGTCTTGAAGCCGCTGCGCGGACCAATCAGCAGCGTCCCCCCCCCCTCGACATAGGCCCGCAAGTGGGCGGTCAGCGTCTCGTCCACCAGCCAGAGCGTCGGCGCGACGACCAGCCGATAGCTCGACAGGTCGGCCCGTGGGTGGACGATGTCTACGGCGTGGCCAGCACGCTGGAAGGCGCGGAACAGGGCGAACACCGCGCGGCGCACGTCGAAGTCGGCGTGGTGCGGCTGGAGCGCGGCGGCCCAGTCGTCTTCATAGGAGTAGAGCAGGGCGACATCGGCCTGGGGCTGCGTCCCCTGCAGCCGCGTCAGCAGGTCGCGGTCCTTGTCCAATCCCGCGACCTCTTGGAAGCCCTGGTCAGGTGTGCCGTCATGTTTGAGCAGGCCGCTGTGGAATTGCTCCTGGGCATAGTGGCAGGCGCGCCAGCGGAAGTATACCACCGTGTCGGTCCCGTGGGCGAAGTCTTCCAGGGTCCAGTAGCGCACGACACCGGGGCGGGGCGTGGGATTGTGCTTGCCCCAGTTGACATAGCCGGGCTGCTGCTCCATGATCCAGACTGGCTGGCGCTTGAGGCCGCGCATGAGGGTGTGGTAAAAGGCGGTCAGGGCCGGGTCGCCCACGTCGTAACCGTGGGGCGGCGGGGTCGCGCCGGGGCCGTACATCAGCGGCGTGTCGCGGTCGGTGTTGCCGGTCGGGTAGTTGTCCCAACTCACAAAGTCCAGGTCGGCGGCCAGGGCGTAGTAATCCAGGCTGCGCACCGGCCCCATCAGGTTGTGCGTTACCCAACGACCCGGCGACAACTCACGCAACTGGCGAATCTGGGCGCGCTGGTAGGCGACCCAGCTATCGGAGGAGAAGCGGTAGTAGTCGAGGACGTGGGACGGGTTGGGCTGGCCGAGGACCAGGTTCGGGAGCTGAATCTGGTCCCACTCGGTATACCACTGCGACCAGAACACCGCGCCCCACGCCTCGTTCATCTGGTCGAGTGAGCCATAGCGCGCCTGGAGCCAGCGGCGGAAGGCGGCGGCGCAGTGGTCGCAGTAGCAGCGGATCGTGCTGCCCCCCCCGAACTCATTGTCGGTCTGCCAGCCGACGAGGGCGGGGTGCTGGCCATACCGCTTGGCCAGAGCAGCCACGATGCGGTCGGAGGCGGTCTGGAAGGCGGGTGCATTGGCGCAGACGTGGCGCCGGCCACCGTGGCGGCGGCGGCGGCCTTCGGCGTCCACGGGCAGGATATCGGGGTGGGCCTGGACGAGCCAGGCGGGCGGCGCGGGCGTGGGCGTCCCCAGAGCGAGCTTGAGGCCCGCCCCGGCCAGTGTTTCCACCGCGCGGTCCAGCCAGCCCCAGTCGAAGCGGCCTTCGGCCGGCTCCATCCTGGCCCAGGCGAACTCCGCGATGCGCACCAGGTCCAGTCCCAGCGCTCGCATCTGCGTCGCGTCCTGCGCCCAGCGTTCCTCCGGCCAGTGTTCGGGATAGTAGCATACACCAAGAAGGGTCATGGGGTTCTCCGTAGTTGTTCAATCACCCCCGTCACATCCGCCGGCTGCCAGTCGGCCGGCTTCATCTGCTTGCCGTCGGCGCGTTTGGGGCCAGTCGTCTTGTGCATGTTGGCGCGGTGGACCGCGCGGAAGACGGCGTCGGCGTCAATGCCGAGGGCGACGAACGTGCCATAGACGACGTAGAGCAGGTCGGCTAGTTCATGTGCCAATGGGGCGAGGTCGGACGCCTCCCCACGCGCCAGCGCGCCGCGCAAGGTGTCCAGTGCCCGCAGCGTCTCCTCGTACTCTTCCCTTATAAGGGTCTCACGCAGGTCGAGGACAGCGGGGGTGGGTGGGGTAGGCGTGGTGGGTGGTGTGTCACCTACGGCTTTGTGAAATTGAAGTACCAAGTCGGCATTCGAGGGCATTCTAGCTCC